>DATLMR010000105.1:0-10335 GCA_035537555.1 Blastocatellia bacterium | reverse complement strand
GCTCTCTCAAGTGGCGATCATATACGCGCTCGCGCTACTGCTGGGGGTGAAGCTGAACTGGAACCCTCTGGCGCTCGCCGGCGTGCTGGCCGTGGTGTTTCTGGGCGCGGCCTTGTTCTCGACCTTCTCGCTGATCGTCGCCTGCCTGGTGAAGACGCGCGAGCGATTCATGGGGATAGGCCAGGTGCTGACCATGCCGTTGTTCTTTGCAAGCAACGCGATCTATCCGATCTCAATAATGCCGGAGTGGCTGCAAGTGATTTCACACGTCAACCCTCTCAGCTACGAGGTGGATGCGCTGAGAGCATTGATGATCAGGAACGGGACGAGCAGTTTCGGGTTAGGCGTCGATTTTTCCGTGCTGATTGCCGCGACTCTCATACTGGTGATGATCGGGGCTCGGCTATACCCGCGTGTCGTGCTTTAGGGGCGTGACCGGAGCAGGACTCTCCAATCGATATGAGCCGTCACGACGACATAGTCTTTATAAAACAGCAGGGCGCGATGCGTACGGGGACCAACCTTGTCAAATTCGCGCTCGAGGAAAACTTTACGAACGCGCGGGTCCTTGTGAATATAGGGCGCTGGAAGCACGCGACAGCCGAGACGCCCTTCGACTGGCGCGGGACGAATTGGGAGGGGGACGGTGTGAGCGTGGACGTACTCAGCCGCATAAGCAGGGAGGACCTGTCGGCGGCGCGGGCGGCCTTCGATGCCGGAGCCGTGAAGTTCGCGATCAGTATAAGGGACGTGTACTCCTGGCTCGCGAGCTATATCCGGTTCACGCGCCACGACGATGCGCGCCCTTTCCCTACCCTTACCGATCTGCCCCGAGAACACGTGGTCGAGGCTCTACACCAGTGGAACAGACTCTACCGGAGCTATCTTTCTCTGCTCGATTCCGAGCACGGGGCCATGCTCTTCCGACTTGAAGATCTCTTGACTGATTTCACCGCAACGTTGAATCAGGCCCGCGTGTTGTGGGGCCTTAACCCGCGCCACGCGCGCTACGTCAGGCCGACCCGCTACCTGCGAGCCGGCATCGACGGCGAAAGTCGTTCGGAGTTACTCGAACCGTCCCTCCCCTTTGATCGGCGGCAATACGAGAGCGGCAATCGCACGGCGCAGTTCGATGAGGTGTTGCTTGCGCTCGTTCGCCAGACCATCGATACGGACGCGTTACGCGCCTACGGGTACGACGTACTGTAGCGGGCCGACCCTCGGTGATCCGGTGATCCCGGCCCGGCATGACCGGCTAAAGGAGATAGTGAGACCGCGTATTCTGATAGCGAGGCCCGATCATCTGGGCGATGTATTGTTAACCGTGCCCGCCGCCGCCGCGCTCCGCGCTGTGATCCCCGGCTCGCATGTCAGCTTCCTCGTGACGACCGGGCTCGGCGATGTCGTCCGCCGCTGCCCGGACGTTGACCGGACGTATACTCTGCCCTTTCCGCCGCTCGCCGCCGCGCCAGACCCGGCCGGATGGAGCGAGGCGGTCAGACGGAATGCAGAGATGCTGCGCGGGCGTTTCGATCTCGTCATATTGTCTCGCCCCGAAGACCCGTGGTCGGGCGAGCTGGCCGTGGCGGCTGAAATCCCGATCCGAATCGGGTATGCGACTCCCGGCATGGAATCATTCCTGACCGTTGCCCTTCCCTTTCACGAAGAAGGGCATGCCGTGGTTCAAACATTGAGGCTGATCGATGCGGCGGCCGACCTGTTCCCGGCGCTGGTCGCGGGCAAAGCCGAAGCGTCGGCCGGGAGTTTCGTTCCAACCGCGTCCGACGAAGCAGCCGCCGAGGAGGCGATGCTCGGAGCGCCCGCGGCCGGGCCTCACCCGGTCGTATTCCAGCCCGGCTCCGGCTGGCCCCTCAAGAACTGGAGCCCCCGACGGTGGGGCGAGCTGGCTATAGAGATCCGCCGCCGCTGGGGGGTCACTCCGCTCGTGCCGGGCGGGCCGGGCGAAGATGCGCTCGTTGAGGCAGTGGTGGATGCAAGCCGGGGCAGCGCCCACGGCCTGGCGGGACGGCTTTCCGTGGGCGCTCTGGCCGCGCTTTACGGCCGCGCTTCGATAGTTATCGGGACTGACAGCGGGCCGATTCACCTGGCAGTTATGGTAGGCGCTCCGGTCGTCGGCCTCTATGGACCGCTCGACCCTTTGAAGTGGGGGCCGTGGTGCCCGCCGCATCGTCATCGGGTCATCCGCGTAGAGCTGCCGTGCAGTCCTTGCGATTGCATTTTCGATCCGCCGTGCGGCATCCCCGTTGACCCTCCCTGCTGTGCCGGGATCACGGTGGCCGGGGTCCTCGCGGCGGCCGAAGACCTGCTCGATAACTGTAAAGAGGCCCGTCATCCAAAATCCGACGGATCACGAGGAGAATGATGGATCATCTGCGACCGAGCTTCTTCATTATAGGAGTGAATAAATGCGGCACATCGTCTCTATACCGCTACCTGATCGCGCACCCGAACGTCCTGCCCTGCGCGTTGAAGGAGCCCAATTTTTTCGGACTGCACAGCCCCGAATACGTCGCGTCGCACATCGATGAATATTACGCCCTGTTTCCTACGAGCGAGCATCGAGGCGATCTCTCTTTTCGGTGGGAGGCTTCGGACCAGGCAGGCAAACGGTCGATCACGACGGTTCAGGTTAAGCGCGATCCGGCGAAGCATTACATAACGGGCGAGGCCAGCGCCAATACTTTTCATGACGTCGCCCCGGCCCTCCTTTATCGCCACCTGCCCCAGGTCAAGCTGATCGTCCTGGTCCGAAACCCCGTCGACCGCGCCTACTCGCACCACCGCATGTACCGGCGCTTTCACGCCGAGGGCAGTTACCCGGGCATGGACGTGAGGGATTTTGAGACCGACATACGGGCCGAGCTGGACGCGCACACGCGAGGAGAGATCACTCACTACATCGGGCCGGGCGTCTATGTCGATAAGCTACAGAGGTGGGTCTCTCAGTATGGCCGGGAGCGGATCAGGGTCATTGTCACCGAGGAGCTGGCCGATCCCGGCAATGCCAGGCGCATCATGCAAGGCCTGGAAGATTACCTCGAAGTGCCGCACCACGACTACGGAGACTTGCTCTCTCGCCGGTTCAATCACGCGCCTCCATATGAAATGGCCCCCCGGTTGAGGGCTCTGCTGGCGGATTTCTACCGACCTTATAATCGCACCCTTCAAGAGTATTTGGGGCGTGAGATTCATTGGGAGTAGCCGTAGCGTTCTGGGCTCAGAGGGGCTCGAGCTCGCCGGCTGCCTGCCTGTTGAATGGCCACTCACCCCTTCGCCGCGCTCGAATCAAGTAGATGCTCAAGCCAAGCAGGATGATCACCGCCGCGTATCGGACCTCTTTTTGAAAATTGGGCCGGGAAAACAGAACATAGACGAAGCCTGCGAACGCGATTACAGAGGGTATGGGATAGAGCCACATACGAAACGGCCGCGGCAAATCGGGCCGTCGTATTCTGAGCACTATCACTCCGATTATCTGGGCCAGAAACTGAACGATTATCCTTATGACTACGAGGGCGGCTATCACATCGGCCAGTCTCAGAAAACAGAAGAGGGCGGCTACCGCGCCCATCACCAGCAGCGATACGTACGGGAACTTATGCTTGGAGTGGACTCGTCCGAAGATCTTGAAATAGTTGCCGTCGAGGGCCGCGGCGTACGGAACGCGCGAATATCCCAGCAAAAGCGAGAAGACCGAAGCGAAGGCCGTCCACATTATCAGCCCTGTCGCCAGGTATCCCGCCCATCTGCCGTAAAGCCTCTCCATGAAGACCGAGATGATATACCGCCGCGCGTCCAGCTTGTCGGGGTTTGCCGTTTCGGCCAGCTCCCGCCAGGATATCACTCCCAGGATACTGATATTCATCACGATGTAAATTGCCGAGACCGCCAGTATCGAATAGATCACCGCGCGCGGAATTATGCGTCCGGGGTCTTTCACCTCGCCGCCGAAGAAACAGACGTTGTAATAGCCCCAGTAGTCGTAGACGGCGATCAACATCGCCGCGCCCAGGCCGGTGAAGAACTCGGGCGAGAGAGTAAAGGCGTTGGGCGGAAAATCGAATGCGCGTTCGGCGCTGAAATGCGTTATGCCTGATACTATGATCCACAAAATAGTAATGAGCACGCCGACCCATAGAAGGCTCGATAGCCTGCCGATGATCGTGATCTTGCGATAAAGCAGGGCCACGGCGACCGCGCAGGTTGCGATCGCGACGAAAGTGCCGGCCGTGAAGAGCAAGCTTAATGAGAGCGTCCCAAGCACGGGTATGTTCAAGCGGAGGTCTTGAGTAAAAAAAGTTTGCGCCAGCCCGGGCCAGATATAACTGGCGTACTGCGACAGCCCTATGGACCCGGAGGCGATTGACAGAGGGGCGCTGAAGCTTAGCTGCCATATGAACAGAAACGACATCATGCGGCCCAGCCCCCTGGGATTATAAATCTCCCTCAGATACCGATACGAGCCCCCCGATCCAGGCATAGCCGCGCCGAGCTCGGCCCACACAAGTCCGTCGCAGATGCAAAGCAGCGCGCCGAATATCCACCCGAGCATCGCCTGGGGCCCGCCCATCGCCGCGATTATCAAGGGGATGGTTATGAACGGGCCGACGCCGATCATGTCGATCATGTTCAATGCGGTAGCGTTTACGAGTCCGACGCCGCGAATAAGCTCGGGGTCTTGCCCGCTGACCGGCTTATCCGGGATCGGTGATAGAGGTTCGACCGCAGGCGCTTTAAGGTTTGTCTCGTTCATACGCAATTGCTCGGCTCATCTCGCTCGTTTACGTTGGATTGATGGCCCGCCTGTAGCTAGACGCGGGCCTCTTCGAGGATACATTCAATCGGAGCCCTCTCAAAGCCTGTAGAGGCTCGAGCTCAGGAATCGATAGCTTGAGGATCATCCCGTGATCAATCTCCCACATCGACGACGGGCCGCCGTCCGGGCTACTTCTTCGGCGGGCTGTAGTCCAGCCCGAACATCTTCAGGTATTCCGCAATCGGCGGCAGGCCGACCCCGGCTCTCCTTTTATCGACGTTCTCTTCGTCCTCTATCGGGTATAGTTCCAGCTTCCTGGTTACGTCGTTTATACGAACCTGCGTGCCGTAGATCTGCTTCTTCCCCTCTCGCATAAGTATTCTGTCTTCCAGCGTCGCCACGTTGGCTGCCAGAGCTTCATTTCCGGCCGCCGCCTCTTTGACAAGAGGAAAGTACTTCTTCTGATAGCTCAAGTCCGCATGCTGAAGAATGATCAGCGCCGCGTTACTTGCCTCTTTCCCCACCATGCTTCTGGTCGGCCAGCCGTACCGGCTTATGATCTCGTCTAATCGCTTAATATTCTTGCGGTCGATCTCGTCCTGCTTTTTCAAGACGGCCAGGAACTCCCGCGTCGCCCTCTTATTTTCCGGACCCGGCATGTTCTTCATCAACCTGTCCATCCGATCTCTGTATTTCTGATCTTTCTCACCCATCCGGATCAGCTCGCGCCTCAAATCTCCGTCGGGGTCGGACCTGCTGGAACCCTTTTGCGCCAAAGGCGCGGCGCTCGCCATCAGGCCGAGAGATACGAGAAAGATCGCGCATTGCAAAATCATAAGGCAATCAAAACCGTCGATTCCCGATTCCGGGTGCCCGCGGGCGTTGAGATATAAGATTGCAGCTCGCTCAAGTACCGCACAGGCCGCGAGTCATGATTTTTCCATGCCGTGAAATAGAGGGACGCGCGAAACGATACCGTAGATTGCTCGGGATCGAACGTGTGCGCCGTGGTCGAAGGCGTGGGCCTCAAGGCGTTAGTCTCTTCCGGCGCGGATGGGAGAGCGGCCTCTCGCTCAGGGTCGCCATCACCGATTCGGAGTACGTGAATGCGCGACCGGTCGCGCGGGTCTCTCTCGGCCGCCTAGATCATCGGCCACCGGCGCGATGTCAGGTGGCGCGCCCTTCCCTTGCACGCATCCTCCACCCTGGTAAAGCTCAATGCCTTGCCGTCAAATCGCCACTTATATCTCCCGGCGCCGCCACATTCTCCTGTAGCCTTCTTATCCTTGATCGTTATCTGGTCGCCCTCAACCGTGTAAGCGGCCTCGGCCTTTAGAAAGTCGTCGCTATGGACGAAGAGCTTCCCGTCGGGGGTAAACGTGGCTATAAAATCCCCGTCCACATAACTCCCTACGGGAAAGTCGCCTCCGGCGGGAGACCGAGCGGCGGCCTGAAACAGCGTCGAGCCCGGCAATAGAAGGCTCCACACGGCTATGAAGAGAACTTTCCTGAGTCTAATCATCGTTTCACCATCTGCCGCGCGTCGCGTAATTCTTCGGCAGCTCGTAAAGCATCGAGCGCCGGGAATGCCGCATGGAGTCGTGGATGAAGCACACGTGCGTACACCAGCAGGCCTTCCCGCCGTCGATCGCTTCGAGCTCTTTCTGCCGCTCCCCGGCCGACCAGAGCGCGCCGAAGTCGTAATCATAATCGGCGAGGCTCGCGAATTTCCCCCGCAGCTCGCAGGCGCGCACGTCTCCGTTGTAGTCGATGACCGCGATCGTTTCTCCAGCCGTACAGGCCATCGGCCACGCGGCCGGCCCTTCGAAATTGCGGTGCTGGACGCGATAGTGCGTCGTAATCGCGCCGACGTAGGCCACGTTCTTGACGAATCGCGCCAGAGCATTATCGTCGGCGAACATTCGGTCGCCGTAACGCCTGGTCAGCTCCGCCGCGCGCCTGTACATCTCGGGGAGGACCGCGGGCGGCACCTGCTTTATGCCCTCCCCGGCCTTCGTCTCGCCGCGAATGATGTTGAAGTAATGGCCGTCGAGCCTGAGATTGTGCCAGAGGTACTCGGAAAGCTTATGCATCTCGGCGTAATTTTCGGCGCAGACCACGGTGTTGACGTTGAGGCGAAACCTCTGATCATACCGCTCCTTGAGCGGGTAGAGAGACGTGATGCAATCGAGCGCTTTTTCCCAGTTGCCGGGCACCCCGCGAATCTCGTCGTGAGTCTTTCCGTAGCCGTCGAGCGCGACGTTCAGGTAGAGGTCGAGGCCGGGATGGTTTTCAAGCGCGTGCTCGACTATCTCGTAAATGCGCGCCCTGGCGATCCCGTTCGTCGGTATGATGATGCGGCGCACGCCGTTGTTCTCGACGAACGTGTCGATGACGGCGCGAACGTCGCGGCGCAGGGAGGGCTCGCCGCCCGAGAGCCACAGGTCGGTGATGCTCGGCATCGTGCGCGACACGTTCTCTATCTGCTCGAAAGTCAGATCGCCCGGCCGGTTCAACTCATCCCAGTAGAAGCAGGTCTTGCAGAAGGCGTTGCAGCGCGAGGTGACGAAGAGGATCACGGTGCCGAGCCTCTTCTCGCGCCCGGTCGATTGCAGAAGGTTGGCGAACTTTGTGATCTGGCTGGACACCTCTCTCCTTTACAACCTTTCGCCCCGATTATCAAGCTCGACGGGACCGGCCGCGGCGCGAGCGCCGGAGGTCAGTTGCCCGTTATGCCCCCCATTATCGCCCTCACCTTCCTTACGTGGTCCTGCGTCTCGGGGCCGTTATTGCTTACGAGCTTCAGCAGTTCTTCTATCTCTTCTTTGTGGGCCTTGAGAATTTGCGGGTCCATGCTCTCGAGCAGGACCAGAGTATTGATGACGCCGCTTTTATTGGAGGGGTCCGCCTTTGCCGTCGAAAGGGCCAGAGACATGGCCTTCGCGTCCTGCTTGTTGGAAGCGATCAGACTCGTCGTGGACTCTATTCGCGCCACCTTGCTCGGGCTGAACATCTGCCGGACCTGCGCGCGGACCGCATCCGACGGGGGAGCGGTGGTCTTATCAGGCGGGGGGGGCGGGGCCTGTAGGTCCGCCAGCAAGGCCGTCACCTTTGCCCGCCTTTCATCATCGGGCTTAAGCTCCAGGACTTTCTTAAAATCGGCCACGGCTTTCCCGGACTGCTTGGTGACGACGTAGGACTGGGCTCTATAAAAGTACGCCTCCGCATAGCCGGGGTCAGCTTCGACGGCGGTATTGTACATGAGGATCGCCCCCTCATAATTCCCGCTCGAGGCCTTTTCTATTCCATCGACGGTAAACTTAATCGCTCTGTCCCGCGCCGCCTGATCGGGGCGGCCATTCCTATTATCCAACGAGCTGCCGTTCACGTTATTCGAGGCCCTGTTCTCGTTCGCCTGGTCGTGACGGGTCTCCGCGCCCCACGGTAAACTCCTGTAGGCGAAATAAGCGGCGGCCATTATTGCGAGCGCCGCGACCCCGGCGATGAGGGGCGCGCGGCGGCCGGAGGGGGGAGGCTCCCTCTTGAGGGGAGGAGGATCGCCGGGGACCGCGGGCACGCTGACGAGCTTCGAGAGACTGTCGAGCAGCATCCTCATCTCCGGGTGCGAAGCGGAGCCGTCCCAATCCGAAAGGTTGGCGGTCTGGTGCTGCCGGAAGCCGTAGGGCATGTCCACTTTTTCTATGAGCACCGGGACCAGAATCCCGCGATTCACGCCCTCCTGCGCCTCGTCTCTCACCCAGTCGGACGCCACGGAGGTTCGGGACCAGAGGACGATGATCGACCTCGCGGCGGCCAGCTCGTCTCCGATGATCTGCGAGTACCTCTTGCCCGGAGGGATGTTCCGGTCCCACCACACGGTCCATCCCTGCCGCTCAAAAAGCGCGGCGAGCTCCGCAGCCTTGTCCCTGTCATTTCGCGAGTAGCTGATGAACACGTCACTCATTCGGCTTTCTCCTGCGCCGCAAGCCCGGCTCTATAGTACACGGCCCTGGCCCGCCCTAATGGCGCGGCGCTCATTGTACCAGAGATGCCGGCCGAAGGGTGAGCCATGTATCGCAGCATACGGAGGCTTCGGTACGGGAGTTCATCAGGCAGGGATTGCAGGGGCGGCCCTGATTCAAGGGTTGAGCGGCTTCGATCCGAAGAGCAGGAGATCGGGGCAGGGCCTGGCCAACATCCGCTCGCGGGCGAGGAGGGACGATGCCTTCGGCGCGAATCAGGAGCTATGGCCCTGAAAGGCCTTCTTCCCGGTAAGCGGCATAATGCCGTGGAAACAGGGAGGCCGCGCTTGTTTAGCCTGGGCGCGGCCTCCGGTTTATTTCACGCGAGCGCGGCGCAAACCGCGCGTCACTTCTGAATGCTTGTGACTATAGCTTCGGCGGCCTTCTCGATCAGGGGAGTTATAACGTCCTCGCCGTCCGATTTGGCCTTGGCGTTGGTGGTGTTCGCGACAAGGGGCTTCTGATCGCCCTCGGTAGCCTGAAACTTGTAGTCGAGGCTCAGCTCGTCTTTCGCCTTGATCGAGCTCGCGATCATCGCCGAGTTGTAGATAACGGCGCTCGCCGCGCTCCGGGCTACGGCCTCTCCGGTGCTGCCGCCGTAAGGGATCGAAGAGGCGGCCGTGCCGGCCACGTTTCCGAGCACCTTGCCGAACATGCCTCCGCCGCCGCCTTTCTTCTGCGTAATGCCGGCGAACAGGATGTAGTCGCACTGGCTCTGCCTGGCTTCTTCAATCGCCTGCACCGGCAGCCTGGCCGATAGCAGGACTACTTCGACCGTGGGGCCGTTCAGGTAGCCCGCAAATGTATTGCGAACCGCTTCGGCTGCGTTAGCGGCCGGAATGTTGTCACTCATCTGCGCCTTCGGCATGACCAGGCCGATTCTGACGGCGCCGGCTTTCTTCGGAGAGCTCGCGGATACGGTCCCCGGCACGGTTGCCGCGCCGCCGGACGAAGGAGGCGCGCTCGTCGCAGGCGCGCTCGCGGTGTTGGAATCGCGATTCGTGTCGTCGCCCGCGTTCCGGCTCATTGCAGCAGCAGCCGCCGCGTAGAATTCCTGCGTGCTCTTCGCTTCAGAGTACCCGGAAGGGATCTCGAACAGCGCCGGGTCCAGAGTCGCGCTGGTCAATTCGAGCACCTCCGTCGTCGAGGTCACGCTCTGACGCCCGTCCTCTCCGTATATCGTCATCGTCATCAACAGAGGGTAGCCCAGCTTCGCGGTGCCGACGGTCTTGTTCCTGTACTCGTCCACGCAGTCCGCCTTGTTCGCCATAGCCGAGGCGGCTGCCCCCATCTCCGTCGCGCACTCTATGCCGTACTGGAGATCGACGTACCATCCGTCCGTCTCCACCTTCATCTTGAAAGGGCTGCATGCCTCCGGAGTCGATTCGCCCGTCATCGTGGACTTGATATGGCGAGCCGTAAGGCCGAACATCTGTTTTCGCTCGCCCGTGTCGGTCAGGGTCGTGGTCATCGTGACGATGCCGCCGCGTCGGGTCGGCCCCGTCTGCGTGGTCGCCTGCGCGGGCTTCGAGCTAG
>DATLMR010000104.1:0-20264 GCA_035537555.1 Blastocatellia bacterium | reverse complement strand
CCGCTTCCAGAATTTCGGCTTCTCCTCCCGCCCCCGTTCGGCGGCAGGTCGATCCTTGCGCCCGCGCCGATCGCTTGATTGGAAGCGCTCTCCTCTTCCTGAACCCTGCCCGCTCCGCTCTCCTGTCGCGCGACCGTGCTCTGCGAGCTCGACCCGACGGTCGCCCCGGCGGGGAGCCCCTGACCTCGCCCGCGCCCGTTAGATACGGATGCGGGCGCGCTTGTTTGATATTGCCGGTCGGGCTCCTGGGTCACCTGGGATGGAGGCTCCTGGTCAGTCGCTCCACTTCTGAGTTCGGCGACAGACGCGTCCGTCGCTCCACGGCCCAGCGTGATATTGCCGCTCTGGCTAGTTAATATGAGCGGCGAAGCTCCGGTCCCGAGCTTCCCCTGAAGGCTGCGGGTTCCGTTCCGTTCAGACACTTCGATTGGGAGCGTCGAACGTACGACGCCGCTGGTGGATTGCATGATTATGCGCGCGCTATCTGTCGGAGGGACCTTGTAATCGATCCTGCCCCTTGTCGTTTCGACGACCGCGCTTGACAGAGAGCCGCTAACCTCGACCGGCCAGACGCCCCCGGTGATCTGAACGCGCGAGCGCCGAGGGACATAGATCATCAGGTCGATCCGCCCCTCCTGCGCATCTTCTCTGCACTGAACGATGACGGTATTTTGCGCGCTCATCATCACGATCTCCGATCGCGCGAGCCCCTTTCCGGCCGGGCTCTTTTCGGCCACGATCCTCACCGAAGAGCCGTTCCAGACTTGGATGCGCGTCGCTCCCCTCGGATTCTCGACCCTCACCTCCCCCTCGGGCCTGAGAGGGAAACTCTCCACGCGAACAGAGCTGCTCTGCGCGCGCGTTGTTGAGGGAATCAGCATTGACAATGATTGAATGGAGATAAGAACTGCAAGGCTTACAAACCCTGATACGATCTTAAAGAACCCGTTAACCGGGGTTGGAGCATTTGTCTTCATAACCAGCCTCCGAGTGCTCGACCAAGGATGAGTAACACGTCGCGTCCGGACTCTCCGTTCGACTCGCGACAATCAAGAATTCTTCCCAGATTGTCATACAAGAGCGGAAGGCTAGTCAAACAAAGGACATGTGGCCCGAACGGGTAAGGGGCGCGGGCATCGATTATGGGCGGGTATCGGCGCAAAAGCGTAAGGAGGACAGGCTGGCCCATCCCCCTTTTGAGGCGAGTAAGGATTGAAAGGTCAAGTGCCCGGGGCGCGGTACACGTCGCGAGCGTTATAGCCTCGCCTGTGACGGACCGCGATGTCGCTTCGCCCCTTGACGCGAATCTGGATGCTCCTATGGCCGCCGTTGGTCAAGGGGTTGGTCGGGTAGTAACTTACTACATAGACATGCCGGAGCTCGTCCGCGATCTTCGTAGCAAGCCCGCTGAGATCTCTGATGTTCTCGGCATTGTAAACCGGCCCGCCGCCGGCCGTCGCTATGTCCTCCATGAAATCGCCGTTGCGGCGGTTTCGCTGAGGGGGAGCCGCATAGACCGCGCCGCCGGTCGGGGACGGATTCAGATGGCCGAAAGGCCCTCTGCGCCTTCGAGGCCACGGGAAAGGAAATGGGAATTGAATATTGGGAATAGGGTTCCTGCCGCGAGGCCACGGGCTCACATTGATACTGCCCCCTCCGGGATACCTCAATCCGTAGACGAGCACATCGGATTCCGTCACGGCGTTGATAGCGTCATCATAGCTGGCGTGGTTGCTGGTCGTGTCTTCCCCATCCGAGAAGAGGATCATCGCCTTGCGCCCTTCCAGCCGCTCCATCCGGCGGTTGATCGTCTCGTAAACGGCGTCGTACACGCTGGTGCCTGAGCCCGTATTCGTGCTCCGTATGGCGGATTCCAGCTCGCGGCGATTGTTGGTGAAGTCCGTCAGGTAAGAGACGCTTCTATCGAAAGAGACGACCATCACCCGGTCCTGAGGGCGCAATTGGCGTATAAAAGCGAGGGCGGCATCTTGAATTTCGCTCTGATTGTCGGCAGTGCTCGGGCTCATATCGAGGACCAGCGCGACGTTGAAGGGGACCTCCTCGTTGGCGAAAAAGGCGACCTGCTGTTGAGCCCCATCCTCATAAAGGAGAAAATCACTTTCCGAGAGCTGAGGCACGTATCTGCCCGACCTGTCGCTTACGAGCACCGGAATATTCACCAGGGTCGCGTCTAGCTTAATCGTCTCATCATCACCGGCCTGCGGCGCCGCGACGTCATCGCCGGACTTACCCGCGCGCGCATCGCCTTCCTGCCGCGAGCTGGCGTCATCACCCTGCTGGTCCGATTTGCGGCGCAGCACCGGTCGCTGCCTTTCCGGCTGGCCCTGTTGCGGGTAGTCCGAATCCGAGCGGCGCAATACAGGCCTGGTTCTCTCCGCGGGTTCCTGTGAAGGTCTTGTCTGCCCGTCCCCCGGGGTGCCGCGATCCTGTGAGCGGGAGTCCTGCGACGGAGTTCTCCGATCGGGAGTCGCGCTCCTTTCGGCCTGCCCTCTCTGTGCCGGGTCGATCGGAGGGCGGTCGAAGGGGGGAGGGGTCCGGCGCGCCGTGCCGGATTGGTTGGAGGAGCTCGATTGCGTCTGCGATCTCGTTTTCCCATTCGGACCCGGGTCCGCTTTCACAGGCGCCGGCTCTTCAAGGGCCGCCGACTCGTCGGGGTCCACGGGAGACTGCCCGTTTCTGGAAGCGTTCTGATCCGGAGAGCCGGCGGGCTGCGCGGGCGCAGTCTTCTTGCCTGCCGAGCCGTTCTTCCCGCGACGCGGGGGCGAGGTGTCGGTCGTTTGCGGGGCCTGGGGAGAGGACGAGATCGCCATAGCGGACGGAAACCCGGTCAAAAACGTTGCTAAGATTAACGCCCCGGTGAGCGCAGATCGTGTGATCCTGACTTTCATGGCGGAACTCCGTTCGGTTGCTTTTCCAGAGAGGTTAGGGCGAACCTGGCGACTCAAGACTGTCTACAGCCTGACGCGGCCGGTTCACACGCGTGCTTCATCTCCGCCGGGTTAGATGTCTGAAGGCGGGCTCCGCGTGGCCCGCGCGACTCGAAAGAGATCATTTTAGACCGACCTTGCCAAGGACTCGGGAGAAATGTAAACATTTATGGGAAATCTATTCAAGGATCTTAAATAATGACGAGCAATATCAAAGAGTTGACGAACATGGCCGAGCTTGAAGAAGCGATTAAAGAATCCAAGGAGAGGCCCGTCCTCTTCTTCAAGCACAGCACGACCTGCCCAATAAGCGCGCGGGCCTACCGGGAATTCAAAAACCATCTCGAAGAGGCCGATAGCCGGGTGAGTTACAAGATCGTCACAGTCCAGGCGGCACGCCCGGTCTCGAACGAGATCGCCCTGAGGCTTCAAGTCCAGCACGAAACTCCCCAGGCCATCCTGGTCAAGGAAGGGCGAGAAGTTTGGAATGCCTCCCATTTCTCGATCACCTCGACCGCGCTCGAAGAGGCTATTCGGAGTCACTAGAGCGGATTCGGCCGGGCTAAACCAGCGGAGGCGGGGACCGATTCCCCGCCTCCGCGATATGTAGTAATTGCCCCGCGTGCCCGGGAGCGAAGGTTCACTTGCCCGCCCGCGCCGAAATCGCCGCTTGCGTCACCGTCTCCATATTCGAGCGGAGACCCGTAAGGCTATCCTTTAAGGCCGCGAGAATGCGCGGCTGCGCCATCCGCTTCTTCATAAAGCCGAACGTCCCCCCGAGCATATCGACCTGCAACCTGAGCGAGTACGCCACGAGCGTCCGAGGGTTTCCCTGAGGATCGTTGAAAGGAATCAACTCGGCGACCGTGAGCCCCGCATCCGTGTAGTGGCTGCTATAAAGCTGCTTCGACGCGATCAATACCCGATTCCCGTCCCGGTGAATTACTACGTGGACCACATTGATAACCGGCTTCATGTCTCCGAATTTCTGCTTGGCCCAGTAGACGAAGGATTCAGTATCCTGGGGCGTGGCCTGGGGAAAAGTCGAAAGCGCCTGGTAAAACTGGGCGCAGTGGCCCGAGGTACTGGCCTGCTCATTCGCGAGCTGCACGAACGCCTCGTGAGCGTTCAGGGGCTCTTCTTTATCGTTGTACGCGACCATCGCGCTCGCGCCCGCCGACAGGTAGGACTTCACGCGCTCGACGATCAACTTCTTGAACTCCTCGGCGACTTTGGCTTTTATAGCGGGCGTGGGCTGCCTGCTCGGACCCACGATGGCTTGAATCGAGGCGATCTCGGCCTTGCTCAGCTTTATGTCGGACTCGCCGACCTTGCTCTTTATCAGGGCCATAATGTCTTTGTTGTCGATGGTGAGATTTTTCAGATCGGAGATCGCCGGATCGGAGCTGAATTTTCCCGAGGCCAACACGGAAGGCTGGTCCTTGAAGTAATCGAGGGCCTTGAAGGCATCGGTAAAACTCTCGGGTGTCGCATCGGCGACGACGATTCCGAGCCCCGTCAATTCCTTCGAATTCCGGGTCGCCATACTCCGGACTAGCACCTGCCGCTCGGTGAGAGCCTTGACCTCTTCTGCCTTCAGTTTCAGGTGGCCGACATGCGGCTGGACGGTCTCGGGCGAAAGATAACTGCTCGTCCTTGCACTGGCCATGCCTGTGCTTATCAGAGAGATTATTAATAGAACCAAGCCAGTTCGTTTCATTTACCTTGTACCCCTTCCATCCGTCTTGTTCGTTCTGCCGATCTCGGGGCAAAATGTATGCCAGAGCTATTCGCGGGCTGGGGAATCGATTTCGAGCACATTTGCCCGCGCGGCCGGCAATCGATGCACGGCTTTGGTACGAAGATCAATTGCGCGGATCGGGTTGTTCGAGCAAGGTATTCAACCAGGGGTAGCCGGATGAAACGTGCGAGAAAGAAGGCTCTTTCCTTCACTGGCGGAAGCTTAATTTCGAGTTGGCGTAAATAAGAAGATCAGGGTTCGTATCCTCGGAATTCAATGTCGTGAATACCGAAGATCGATTATTGATATGCTCCGATGCGCTTGATTCGCCTTTCCCCACAAACTGGCGGGCAGGCACCCATCAGACTCGAACGTTAAACCGGGACTGGCTCCTCACGGTCACGGGCCGCCTTACATCCGATCGATTCGCTCCGTGGGCGATCAGATTGAGCACTCCTTTGAGGCACAGCAGGCTGATACCATAAATAACCAGCAACAAAAGCATGAAGAAGATGACGGGAATTATTATAGCCATCATGGCAATCCCCTCCTTTCTTTCCGTATCTTGGCTTTCTAGCGCAAGCCTCGTGCCACCTTCCCTCTTCACCTTTCCCTCTTTCAGGAGCGGGCGAACGCGCCTCGCCCTTCCATAGAAGCCTTCCGACACCCCTAAAATTGCCTTTGCCGTCCTCTTACCATTCAAGCTATGAATGAAACCCTTACAAGAGATAAAGAAGATCGCTTGACCCGTTTGTGACCTTTACACATAATCCTCGGCTGACGTGAAAATAAATAAGAGATGGGTCAAACGCGAGACGGCTCTACTCGGCCTGATCTTCGTGGTCCTTTCGACATCGACTCTGGTCTGGAGCATCACGGATAAGTCGCCGCCGGTCTGGGACCCCTCCGACCACATGAGCGCCGCCTACGATTACTACCGGTACGCCGCTTTGGGGAACATGGGCGGTCTGGCAAAAGAGTTCTTCAACGAGCCACATTTCTACGCGCCTCTGGTTCACCTGATCACCGCGTTCGTTTTCCTGGTGGCCGGTGCCTCGCGGGTTTCGGGCATCGTGGTTAACCTCTTATCGCTTGCCCTCCTGCTTTATTCGGTGAACTGGATGGCCCGGGCTCTTGAGGGAGGCGACCCGGGTGATGAATCCGGGAGGACCTTTTATCCGGGAGTGGTCGCCGCCCTTCTTGCCGGTTCTTATCACTTCGGCGCGTGGTTGATGCATGACGCGTTTCTGGATTTCCCGCTCACGGCCATCGTCGCGGCGAGCTTCGCCTGCCTGATCAATGCGGGCGACTTCCAGGACCGGAAGAAGGCGGTCCTGTTCGGAATCGCGGCCGGGCTCGGCCTGTTGACGAAGCAGACCTTCGCCTTCTTTTTCGTCCTCCCCGCGATTTACGTCGCCTTCCGAGTCTTGCGGTCCCGCAGCATGAAGGGAGGAATCAACCTTTTGCTCGCCGCCTGCATCGCGCTGGCAGTCGCCGCGATATGGTATTGGCCTCACCTGGACGATGTAATCGCAATCTACAACGTGAATCGAGAAGGCGCGATCAACGAAAACGAAGCGCCCCTTTTCACCCTGATGTCGAATCTCTTCTACCCTCACGCGCTATTGAGCGCGCAATTGCAGATCCCTTTCGGAGTGCTCTTCGTCTCCGGGCTCGTCTATTCTCTCATTCGACGGCGCGAGCAGAGTACCTTGATCTACCTCTGGTTGTTGAGCGGCATCGTGATGTTCACGCTCGTAGCGAACAAGGACGTGCGGTACACGGTCCCGGTTACTCCGGCAGCGGCGATCCTTTCTGTAAGCTGGCTGGGCGGGTTGCACAGGGCTCGCGGTCAAAAAGGCGAGGCAGTTCTCACCGCGCGTGGCGGAAGGCGGTCGCCTCATCGGAGAAGGGCCGCGACTATAATCTATTCGGCCGCGGCGTGCGCCATAGCGGCCTGGGCTCTCGTCAGCTTCTTCAACGCGCAATGGCCGGTCGCGGGCAACGGGTATTTTATCGACACGCCCCGATTTCGCTGGATGGTCTTCGCGCGTAACTATTATGTCCTCGACCACCGCCCGATGAGTGACGACTGGAACCTGCCCGCGATTGTCGAAACGGTGGCGAGTGAAGGAGCAAAGCGCCGAGGAGAGCGACCCGCCGACATACAATCGGATGAAAGACCTCCGACTCCGCGAGAGACTATATCTCCCTCGACGCGCGGAGCCGATATCGACCCATCCGCGAATCGGCCGACGCTGGGCGTCGTCGTGAACCTTCCGCATCTTAACCCTTCGGCGGTCGGCCTCTATTCTCGCCTGCTATCTCCGGGCCGCGCCGGAGCTCCGCTCATCGACGTGGATTATATCGTGGTCGATTCGGCGCTCGACCGGCTCGAAGGCTGCGAGTATTTACTTGTAAGGACGGGCCTCGACCGCGCAGAATGGGTCGGCTCGGCCGAGCGGGCCGTCGAAGAGTTCATTAAAAAGAACCCTCAAAAGGTAGCGCGAGTCGCCAGTTTTCCCATCCCCCTCGACCAGGCTGAAGCGGTCATCTACAGATGCGGAGGCAATGAAAACGAGTGATGGTTCCTCCTCGCACCGCATTTACACCTGCCGAGTGGAAGATCATCGGCTCGCACAGGACGCCCGCGCAGGTGCAGAGCTTTCTCAGCTCACTCCCTTACAACCGGGAGCCTGAAGGAGCTACGTGTCGTTCGTTCCGCGGAGTCGTCAAGGAAAAAAAGGCTCACTGTCTGGAGGCAGCCCTGACCGCGACCGTGATACTGGAACAGCACGGATACCCCCCGCTCCTGGTCAGCATCGAGTCCCAGGATCTGCTCGATCACGTGCTCTTTCTCTTCAGGGAGAATGGAAAATATGGGGCCGTCGCCAGGTCCAGGGATATCGGCCTCCACGGGCGCAAGCCGGTCTTCAGAACGGTGCGCGACCTCGTGATGAGCTATTTCGACACGTATGTCGACAAGACCGGGCGCGTCGTCGGATACGGGGTCGCGGACCTTAATGATCTGGGGAATTACGACTGGCGCTTCTCGACCCGCAATGTGTGGAGGGTGGAAAAGTTCCTCCAGGAGATTCATCATAATCCGCTTCGCTCATCCGAGCGAAGGTATCAGAAGGCGTTCAAGCGCTATCTCGAATTTCAAAAAGAGAATCCGGGCAAGTCGGCCGACTACTTTAAGAACCGCCACCTCTGGATGCTTTGAGAGGCTGAAGGATCAACCCTTCCGCGCGAGAATCTCAATCGCCCCGATGGTGTTATAGAGCAGGTGGATCAACACGCACGGCAGGATCGATCTGGTCTGCGCGCGAACGGTCGTGATGACGAGGCTGAGAAACGTCAGGCCCGCGATCGCTTGCTGCGATTCGAAGTATTGAGGGAAGTGGACTCCGGCAAACAGCATCGTTACGACGAGGATGGTCGGGACTCGGCCGATCTTCTTGACGAGGCCCCCGAACATGACTCCCCTGTACACGACCTCTTCGACTACAGGCGCGCTGAGCACGGCCATTATCGCGACCGAGATCCGGATGGCCGGTGAAATCTTGAGAAGCTTATCGAGGGAGGTTTCGCGCGGCGGGGGCAGGACGAGCGACAAGAAGAGGAGAAAAACGAATACGCCGGCCACAATGGAGCAAAGGTAGACAATCTTCGCGATGACGGAAAAGCCTTCCCATTTCCACCCGAGCGCGATCTTGAAAGGGACCCGCCCTCTATTAGTCGCGATCAACCAGCAAAAAGCGAGGGTAATCAAATGAGCGGGGATGTTCCCGAGAACCTGAATCAAGCCCGTGGTCTCGGTGGTCAGCCACGCTTCGATCTCCGGCGGAGTCTTTGGCGGCGCGTTGCCTTGCCATATGTAGATGCCGAAATAGACGGCGAGCCCTGCAAGTGGAATAAAGATGATCACCGCGACGCTGACTAGCCATGTGCCGATCGCGGCGAGCGGCCCCCAGTGAGGCTTATCGGGATAACTCACGAGCTGTTCGGGAGGCGGCTCGGGCGTGGCCCATGCCGAGGGCTCATCCATCGTCGGGGATTCATCTATCATAGAGTTTAAGTACCACCTTTTTCGACCGCGATCAATGCGG
This sequence comes from Blastocatellia bacterium, assembly GCA_035537555.1. Classification (GTDB taxonomy): domain Bacteria; phylum Acidobacteriota; class Blastocatellia; order UBA7656; family UBA7656; genus DATLMR01. The sequence goes on along the minus strand of DATLMR010000104.1, from coordinate 11,463 downwards.
ACTGCCCGGAAGCGGCCTGAAGACGAGCTTTTATTTTTATCGAGCGGCCTTTGATGAGCTTCGAATCACCGGCCGCCGGCGGGGGCCGGATGGTCGAGCCGGGGCGCGGGATCGAGCCTCGATGCGATAGCCTGCCGGGTCAGCTCGACCAGCTCTCCGATCATCTTTTCGTTGTATCCCCGTGTATCGATGGGCTCTCCGATTATCACGTCGACTCGTCCGGGGCGGGGGGCCAGGGACCCTTTCGGCAGTACGCTCCTCGTCCCCCTGATGGTCACGGGCACGATCGGGACTCCCGCGCGGACCGCGATCTTGAACGCCCCCGGCTTGAACTCCTGAAGAAGGCCATCGGGCGACCGGGTCCCTTCCGGGAAGACCGCGAGCGACTTGCCTCCCCGAATCTCCTCGATGACCCGGCGGAGGCTCAAGGCGGTCTTTCTACCGTCAGAGCGGTCTATGGGAAAGTTGCCTGCCGTCCAGAGGTGCCAGCCCATGAAGGGGACATAGAATAGCTGCTTCTTCGCCATGATCCTGAACTGGTAGGGGAGGTACGCGAACAGGGCAGGAATGTCCACGAGGCTCGAATGATTGGCCATGTAAACGTACGTGAGGTCCGGCCTGATCTTCTCGCATCCCGAGACGTGAATGCGCGCGCCGATGGTCCAGGCGATCATCCTGCACCACCACCTCGCGCACCAGTGCTGCATCGCCCCGTTACTGTCGAATGGCGAGAGCATCAGCGAGATGGTCGCCATGACTATCGTGTTGATGTACCAGAGCAGGTTCGCGAAAGGAGCCCATATGTATATGAGTATCTTCCTGATTCGGTTCTCCCTCGCCGCGGTTTTAACCCGTCGATCGGCGACGAGAAAAACGGCGATCCTTTATTACGCTTCGATTCTTTGATTCAAGGCTTCAACAGGGGGGCCGCTCTCAGCAGCGCGACCACGGTCTTCGCGTCATCGATCTCCCCTTCATCGAGCAATCCCATGGCTTCATCGAGAGTCATGCGAACGATTTCGATCTCTTCATTCTCGTCCAGATTCTGGGCGGATTTTATGAGGCCGGTAGCAAGGTAGACGTACAGACGCTCTTCGCAGTAACCGGGCGCGACGTTGAACTCGCAGAGTTTTCTGAGATCGCTCGACCTGTAGCCAAGCTCCTCTTCAAGCTCGCGGGCGGCCGTCTCTTCCGGAGTCTGCCCGGCTTCGATTCGGCCCGCCGGGATCTCAAGCGAATACTTATTGATCGGGTACCGCCATTGCCGCACGAGGCCGAGAGTTCCGTCCTCGAAGAGAGGCAGAGCGCCCGCGCCTCCGTTGTGATGAACGATCTCGATGCTCGGTTCCCCTTTGTCCGTCCGGAACCTGCTTAGAGAGAGATCCAGAATCTTCCCTCTGTAGATATAGTCGCGGTCGATCAGGTCGTGCGCCATCGCGTTCGGGTTCCCTCTCACGGCAAATTTCAATCGAGTAACTACATCGGAGGCTGCTCATCCTCATCCTCAAGGAGCCGCTTCACCTCTCCAACCAGATGAAGTGACCCCGCCACGCAGATCAAGCCGTCGGGAGGCGTCACGCTCCTTGCCCAGGAGAGAGCTTGAGCGACCGTCTCCGTGAAGATCACGTTTCGCGAGGCCCCGAGCGCCGGCTTGCCCATGCGGGCATTTGTGGCCGCGCGGCTGTCCCTCACCCTCGTCAGCACTATTGTCTGGGCGGCTCCGAAAAGCTCCGAAGCCATTCCGGCGACATCTTTGTCCGCCATCGCCCCGAAGATCAAGGTGAGGGGGCCTTGCCAGAATTCATCGAGGAAGGACCGGAGAATCCTTGCGCCGGAGGGATTGTGAGCGCCGTCGAGCAATAGATGGGGCCGGTCTTCTATGAATTCGAGCCTGCCGGGCCACGTGACTCCCCGAAGCCCTTTGATGATTGCGTCGCGACGAATCTTGATCCCGAGGCCGTTTAGAATCTCCGCCGCCTCGATGGCCGCGCCCGCATTTTCGGCCTGATGGCGGCCTCGAAGGCCCAGCAAGACGTTCTTGTACATGCTCTGAGCGGATTCGTAATCGAAGGTGATACGCCCGAAGTCGCCCGCCTTTACGATTGTGGGCTCGTTCACGAAGACGGGAGGCGCGCTCGCTTCGAGGCAGCGGCGCATGAGGACTTCGGTCGCGTCTCCGTAGAGCTGTCGTCCTATCACTACGCTGGCCCCTGGCTTTATGACGCCCGCCTTCTCCGCCGCGATCTCTCCTATTTCGTTCCCGAGAATATCCTGGTGATCGTACGCGATGGTGGTGACTACGGCGAGAATGGCATCGACGGCATTCGTGGCGTCGAGTCGGCCGCCGAGCCCGACTTCGAGCACGGCGAGCTCTACCCCGCGCTCCCTGAAGTGAACGAGCGCCCCCGCGGTTATCTGCTCGAAGAACGTGGGCAGCGTGGAGAGTCGTTTCTCTGCGAGGAGCGCTTCGGACGCCCGCCTCACATCCTCGACGGCGCGGGCGAAATCCGGCTGGGAGATCTCCTCCCCGCTCACGCGGATGCGCTCTTCGATCTTTACCAGGTGGGGAGAGGTGAGAAGTCCGGTCTTGTGACCGGAGCCGCGCGCGATCGCTTCGATCATCGCGGCGACCGAGCCTTTGCCGTTGGTCCCCGCGACGATGACCGACTTGAAAGCCCTGTCCGGCCTGCCCAGCTTTTCGAGCAGCAGGGTAATATTCTCCAGCCCGAACTTTGCCGCGAGGACTTCATGCCCGAGTCCGTATAAGTACTTTAAGGCGTCAGAGTAACTCATTTGGACTCCGATGAATCGATTCGGCGCGAACCGTCCTCGAGGTATTCGCGCAGATGTACCCCGGTGAGCTGCCCGGCGCGGACCGGCGAGGAGCAGACCGGCTTGCGCTCGCGGAACTCGTCAATCTCTCTTCCCGTTTCCTGTCATAAAGTCCAGAGACTTTACGATAAAATCTTTCAGGTCTTTCCGCTCGACCACGGCGTCGAGCATGCCGTGAGTGAGCAGGAACTCGGAGCGTTGAAAGCCTTCGGGCAGCTTCTGCCTGATGGTCTGCTCGATCACGCGAGGCCCGGCGAACCCTATCAAGGCCCCGGGCTCCGCGATATTCATGTCGCCCAGCATGGCGAAGCTCGCGGTGACGCCGCCGGTGGTCGGGTCGGTGAGCACCGATATATAGGGCAGGCCCGACTCGTCCAGCCGCGCGAGCGCCGCCGAAATCTTGGCCATCTGCATCAGAGAGAGGGTCCCTTCCTGCATCCGGGCTCCGCCCGACGCGGAGATTACGACGAGCGAAGAGCGGGTTCTTATCGCGCGCTCGATGGCGCGGGTCAGTTTTTCTCCAACCACCGCGCCGAGCGAGCCCCCGACGAACGAGAGCTCCATCGCGGATATAATCGTCGGATGGTCGCCGACCCTTCCTTCTCCGGTAATCAGCGCGTCCTTCAAGCCCGTGCTCGCCTGCATCTCTTCAAGGCGCTTGCGGTACGACTTCTTATCGGTGAATTGGAGGGGGTCGTTTGAAGCCAGGCCCGCGTCCAGCTCGGTCCACGTCTCGTCATCGAAGAGCATTCTGAGCCGGTCGATGGCCCTGATACGTCTATGATGGCCGCACTTCGGGCAGACGTTGAGGTTTTCGTCCACCTCGCGCTTGAAGAGCATCTGCTCGCAATCCGGGCATTTTACGAACAGGCCTTCGGTCCGTACCGTTCGCTCCTCCCCGGGATCGGGCAGCCTGGGTTTATCTTTCTTCTTGAACCACGTCATTACGTTTTGAGGGGGAGGGTCGAGAGATTCCTGAGGAGCCTGCCTCTCCGCTGACTCTCAAATCCGCTCATCACTTTCTTTTGCTGAAATCGGTCATCTTCTCGCGCGCGCCTTCGCGATGATTGACGGCCCTGGCGAGTATGAACAAGAGATCCGACAGGCGGTTTATGTAGACGATAGTCTCGGCGTTGATCTCTTCCACCGCTCCGAGCGCGACGACGCGGCGCTCGGCCCTGCGAGCCACGGTGCGGGCGAGATGGAGGGTGGCCCCCGCAACCGAGCCTCCCGGAAGTATGAATTCCCTGAGCGGCTCGAGCTCGGCCAGGAACCGGTCGGAGAGTCCTTCGAGCGTCCTCACGAAAGATTCCTCGATGCGGGGGACCTGCACATCGAGCGGGCTCGCGAGGTCCGCGCCCAGCGTAAAGAGGTCGTTTTGCACGAGGCTCAAAGCCTCGTCGATCTCGGAATCCGTCAGGTGCGCGCGGGCGACTCCGATGACGGAGTTCAGCTCGTCCACATCCCCATACGCGTCCACGCGCGGGCTCGCTTTACTGACGCGCTTGCCTCCGACGAGCGAGGTCTCCCCGGCGTCCCCTGTTTTTGTGTACACCTTTGAAATTCGCATAATAGCTTAATAAAGGGACATTCTAGGCTTGCGCGACCCGATTGTCAAAGTTGAGGCCGGAGAGCCCGGCAAAAGCCATGGCCGCCGATTCGCTCCGCGACGGCCCGGGGTGGTTGCATGCCCGCGCTCAACTCGGGTACTCTGCCTTGCTCATAAGGAGAAAACGGATGGCCAGGATTGTCGTCGGCGTTTTGGGCCTCGGCACGGTCGGCTCGGGCGTCGTGAAGCTGCTCCGGGACGATCCCAGATTCAAAATAAAATGGGTCGCGGTCCGGGACAAGTCCCGGGTTCGCGAAGTCGATCTCTCCCCTTTCCAGGTCACGGACCAGCCATTCGATGTCGTAAACGACCCTGAAGTCGAGATCATTATCGAGGTCGCCGGCGGCGTCTCTCCTTTCCGCGAGCTGATAAAGGCGGCGGTAGAGAACGGAAAACACGTCGTCACCGCTAACAAGGAGTTGATCGCGCGGCATGGCTCGGAGATCTTCGCGCTCGCCCATCAAAACAACGTCACCGTCCTTTTCGAAGCCGCCGTCGGCGGGGGCATCCCCCTCATCAGCACGATTCAGAGGGGCCTGCAAGCGAACGAAATATCGAGCGTCGCCGGAATCCTTAACGGGACGACGAACTATATCCTGACTGCCATGAGCGAGCGCCGACAGAGTTTCAAGGACGCGCTCGCGGAAGCGCAGAGCCTCGGCTTCGCGGAGGCCGATCCGACCAACGACGTGGAAGGCTTCGACGTAGCCTATAAGATAACGATCCTCGCGTCTCTCGCCTTCGGCCGTTTCGTCGATGCCGATTCGGTTTACAGGCAGGGCATCACCTCGATCACCGACCTCGACATCAAGAGCGCTCACGAGTTCGGGTACAGGATCAAGATGATCGGGCTGGCCCGGCGCGCGAAAGGGTGCCTCGACGTGAGGGCGCATCCGATGCTCGTTCCGGCCAACCATCTTCTCGCCTCGGTCGAAGGCGCGAACAACGCCATATTCATAAGCGGCAGCGCGGTCGGCGAAGTGATGCTGGTAGGGCCGGGAGCGGGCCAGATGCCCACCGCGAGCGCCGTCGTGGGCGACCTGATCAACCTGGCGAGCGCGCTCAAGCTGCCTGACTTCGCGCCTTACTTCCAGCCATACATCGATTCGCACGAAATTCCGCTCTGCTCTACCGAAGAGAGCGAGAGCGCCTTCTATATAAGGCTTGAAACGAGCGACACGCCCGGCGTTATCGGCCATATCGGCCACGCGCTCGGAGGCCATCAGGTGAGCCTGCACAGCCTTTTGCAGAGAGGCGTCACCGAGGACGGATCGGCGACGGTAATACTGCTGACACACAGGGCCGGGGAGCGAAACGTGGCGCGGGCGCTTCGCGAGATCGAGGCCCAGGCGACGACCAGGAAGATCGGCGTGGCTTTGCGAGTCTTCGAATGAGCGCGGAAGTCGCTCCCGGTTGCTAAAAGAAAGCAAACCAATCAGAATTGTATTTGCCGGACGGGCCGCGATGCGGAAGATCGCGCGAGATGCGATCGAACGGTTCGACGAGAGCTGCAAACGAGAGCTAGAGGCGCCCCGGGGTTCTGGAAAAGTAAGCGTTCAAGCATCTGTTTTCTATGAGTCTCATAGTCAAGAAATTCGGGGGCACGTCGGTCAAGTCCGTCGCGCGCATAAAGAACGTGGCGAGCATCATCTCGCGAACGGCGGCCGAGCATTCCCTGGTCGTCGTCGTCTCTGCCATGGGGGACACGACCGACTACCTGATCAAGCTCGCGAGCCAGACGAGCCGCGCTCCCGACCGCCGGGAGCTTGATGCCCTTCTCGCTACCGGAGAGCAGATATCGATCGCGCTCGTCGCGATGGCGCTCAATGAGATGGGGGTGAAGGCCATATCGATGACAGGCGCGCAGCTCGGAATCACGACGGAGAGCATTCACAACTCCGCCAGAATCGTCGACATCAACACCGATCGCATAAAGCGGTTCCTCGATAAAGGCTACGTAGTCGTCGGCGCGGGATTTCAGGGATCGACCCCGGACGGGGAGACGACGACACTGGGCCGGGGAGGGTCGGACACGACCGCGGTCGCCCTCGCCGCGGCGAGGGGGGCGTCCGTTTGCGACATTTATACCGACGTGAGCGGAGTCTATACTGCCGATCCGAACCTTGTTCCAACGGCGAAGCTGCTGGACGAGATCTCATACGAGGAGATGCTTGAAATGGCGCGGGTGGGGGCGCAGGTCCTGCACCCCCGCGCCGTCGAGCTGGCCCGAAGAAACAGGCTCAAGGTCCGGGTCCGCAGCACGTTCAACCTGGACCACAAAGGAACCATTCTGTTAGGAGCGGACGAAATGGAGATTTCACGCCCGGTCAGCGGCGTTACGGTTGACAGGGACCAGGCCCGCCTTGCGATCCTGAAGGTCCCCGACCGGCCCGGGGTCGCGGGGGAGGTCTTCGGCACTCTCGCGGAGCACAGGGTCAGTGTCGATATGATCATCCAGGCCTTTCACGAGAATCGCTCGGTCAACGACATTACGTTCGTGATCAAGAGGAGCGATCTGGACCTGGCGCGCGGCCTGCTCGAAGCGGTCGCGGCCAGGGTAGGCGCGGAGGGCGTGCTCGAAGACCCGGACGTAGCCAAGATCAGCATCATAGGAGCGGGCCTGATGGACCGGCCGGACATCGCGGCCCGCATGTTCGGCGCGCTCGGTAAAGCCGGAATCAATATCAAGATGATCTCCACATCCGAGATTCGGATAAGCTGCGCCGTGAGCGAGCGAGACGCGCAGAAAGCCGTGGCGGTGGTCCACGATCTGTTTCACCTGGACGAAGATCGCGAAGGGGTGACGACCTGAGGCGGAATCTATCAAAACGTTTTAAAGGCACAATATTATATGAAGCTTGCTGCAATCGATATCGGATCGAACTCAATTCATCTGGTGATAGTTCGGTCGAAGCCGGGCCAGCACCTGGAAATCATCGACCGCGAAAAGGAGATGGTGCGCCTCGGCTCCGGCACCCTGCGCGCCCACAGGCTGTCGAAGCCGACGATAGAGCGCGCTATCGAGACCCTGATTCGGTTCAAGAAGATGGCCGAAGCGAACAGAGTCGATTTGATCATCGCCACGGCGACGGCCGCCGTTCGCGAATCGGATAACGCCACCGAGTTCATCGACCGCGTGCGAAAGGAGGTCGATCTGGAGATCGCCTTGCTTCCGGGCGTCGAAGAGGCGCGATTGATAGCGCTGGCCGTTTCGGAGGTGACCGATTTCCACGACAGGCGCGCCCTCATCATCGACATCGGCGGAGGCTCTACGGAATTCATAATCACGAGCGGCGCGGAGCCGGAGCTGCTGAGATCGGTTCGCCTCGGCGCCGTCAGGCTTTCGGAGAAATTCATCTCGACCGATCCGATAAGCTCCGACGAGGTGGAACGCCTGGCCACCTACATTCGAGCCGACCTTACTCACGTCATATGGGCCATCAGGGAGCGCGGGTTCGACTTCGTCATCGGGACCTCGGGCACCGTGCTCAACATGGTCAACGCCATCGTGCAGGGCGAGGCGGCCGCGACGGTCGAAGATGCCACGGGCTTCGAGCCTTTCAGTCAGACGGTCAAGCTCAAACAGGTAAAACGCCTGAATCGCAGGCTCGCCAAGATGACCGCCCGCGAGCGCAGCCGGGTTCCCGGGCTTGAAAGAGGCAGGGCCGACATCATCATCGCCGGAGGGCTGTTGCTTGAGACCATTCTTTCCGAAATAGGCGCGGAAGAGATCACAAGCTGCGACTGGTCTCTGCGCGAAGGAGTCGTCCTCGATTATCTCAGGAAGCGCGCGGCCGAAGAGATGCGGCCCGCGGAAGTGGACGTGCCCCCGGCGGCCGATCCTTCTTCTACGAGAGACCTGCTCGTGAGTTATCCCGTCGACGGCACGAGGCTCGACGTTCGCGCCCGGTCGGTGCTATCGGTCGCCAGAAGGTACGATTACGACGCGCCTCATTCGCACAAGGTGGCACTGCTTGCGACCCAGATCTTCGACGACACGCACGACCTCCACGGCTTCGGAGAGCCCGAGCGGAAGATGTTGCAGTATGCCGCCCTGCTCCACGACGTGGGGTATCACATAGCGCATAACAATCATCACAGGCACAGCCTCTACCTGATCAAGAATTCCGAGATGCCCGGCTTCACCGGGAACGAGATAGCGGTTCTGGCAACCGTGGTGAGGTATCATCGCGGGTCGCTGCCGAAAAAGACTCAGGACGCCCGCGCGCGCCGCGAGCACGAAGATTTTTACGCGCTCGACAGGAACCAGAGGGCGATGGCCTTGAAACTCTCGGCCATCCTGCAACTTGCCGACGGCCTTGACCGCTCCCACAACCAGAACGTCGAGTCGGTACAGGCGAGCGTTACAGGCACGACCGTTTCGTTCAGGGCGACAGGCAAGGGCGATTGCGAACTGGAGCTGTGGTCGGCCGACCGGAAGGCGCGATGGTTCAGGGATATCTTCAGGGTCTCCGTCACCTTCGAGCACCCTTTAGCCTCTCCGTCGGAGAAAGAATCCAGGGCGGCCAAGACCACCTGAAGGGCACGCGACGGGCTTGGAAAGCGCGGAGTTAGCGGTCCGAGGTTAGCAAGAATTCTAGCGTTTCTCATCTAAGTTGCTGTGCGCAAAATGCTTTTGCGAGCAAATAGATTGACACCAAACCCTTAAATGCTTAACATAGATGCCGCGCGACATGTTCGAGTTAACAGCGCGTAAAAGGGAGCCGTAGGAAATTCCGTGGAGGCTGAGCCGCGGCTTCTTTATTGGGAGCAAAAGGTGAGGCTCAGCATGACTAAGGCCGATCTCGCGCGAATGGTGTACGAGCGGCACGGTGGCCTGACAAAGCGGGAAGCGCTACGCCTTGTTGATCTGTTGTTTGACCTGATAAAGGACCGGCTGGTCGAAGGCGAGAACGTCCGCATCGTCGGTTTCGGCTCTCTCGAAGTGGTCGATAGAAAACCAAGGCGCGGGCGCAATCCGATTACAGGCGAAGAGATCCAACTTGAGAGCCGCCGCGCCCTGGTCTTCAGACCGTCGCGCTCTCTCCGCTCGGTTTAGCTCCGGGCGTTAGCCCACGAGACGCTTATGGAAGCCGGATTGAGAATCCCAGAAAAGCTTTTCTTCAGGATCGGCGAGGTATGTGAGCTTATCAAAGTACAACCTCACGTACTCCGGTACTGGGAGACGGAATTTCCGATGCTCGCGCCTCAGAAGAACCGAGCGGGCCAGAGGGTATATCGCCGCAGGGACGTCGAGATGGTGATGCGGATACGTGATCTGTTGTACGAAGAGAAGTTCACCATCGCGGGAGCCAAAAAAAAATTAATGGAAGAGAACCGCGCCGGCGCGTCCCGGGCGAGAGTGCCTTCGCGTGAGCCCGCGAGAGTCGAAGAGGCGATCGTCCCCGATGAAGAGAGCCCCGAGCCTCGGGATGAGCAGCCGGCCCCGGCGTTTTCCCACGCTCCCGAACCGGTTTCGACCTCCCCGGATTCCGATGAAAAGGGGGCCGAAGAGACCCCGGGCGCGGCTTTCACGTCAGGCGCCTTGAGAATCGAACCCCTCGTTTCCGCCTCTGAACAAGCGCTTTCACCACAGGCAAATCTGGCTATCAGAGTGATCAAACGGGACCTTGAGGATTTGTTGACAATGCTCAACTCGGATGTTAGCATCAACCGTTGATCGAGGTAGCCTTCAAGCTATCCGAGCGGGACGTGGCGCAGCCTGGTAGCGCGCTTCCTTGGGGTGGAAGAGGTCGCTGGTTCGAATCCAGTCGTCCCGACCAGATTTACAAACCCAGGACATTAGACCAAAGACCCGAGGCCCTTTGAACGTGACTTGGATAGCTCCAATGTCATAGCTCGCGGCGCTTTTGAGCCGTTACGGGTCCTGGGCTTCAGGCGTCGAGCTCTGTCCTGGGATTTCTCTTTTTATGCCGAAGATACTGGTTACTAACGATGATGGAATACACTCGGCCGGGATACTGGCTCTGGCCGAAGCTCTCGGGTCCGTCGGTGAGGTCGTCGTCGTCGCGCCCGCCCACGAGATGAGCGCCGCATCTCATTCGCTCACGCTCATGCGCCCTCTCCGCATAGAGCAGATAGACGATTCTCACTTCTCCGTTGACGGCACCCCGACCGATTGCATCACGCTCGCGATGAGCGAAATCTTGAAAGACTCGCCGCCGGATATCGTGCTTTCAGGGGTCAATAAGGGAGGCAATCTCGGAGACGACGTCTCCTACTCCGGGACCGTCGCGGGAGCCCTCGAAGCCTCCATCTACGGCCTGCCCGGAATAGCGGTCAGCCTGGTGCAGCGTGTGGACTTCGACTTCGGTCCCTCAGCCCGCCTCGCGGCAGAGCTGGCGCGGCGCGTGCTCGACAACGGTTTGCCGCGCGGCACCCTTCTGAACGTCAACGTTCCTCCAGGCCCGATCATGGGCATAAGAGTCACTCGCCAGGGAACGAAGGTGATAAAGCCGACGATAATTCAGGGGACCGATCCCCGCCAGAGGAAGTATTACTGGATCGGCGAGGAAGCCCTTACCTGGAACGAGGAGGAGGGCACCGATTACGAAGCGGTCCGCCACGGCCTCGTCTCGATTACCCCTTTACGCAATGACCTGACCGACTACCGGACTCTGGACGAGATTCGAGCAAGGGACTGGGACATCATCCTCGAAACACAGACTAAATGAGATCCAACGATACAGCACATAACGCGCAGGGGGGACACCTGTTTCAAGGCCCGCGCACACGCATGGTCGAGCTGCTGAGAAGCCGGGGCATAAAGGACGAGCGCGTCCTCGAAGCGATGGCCGACATACCCCGCCACCTCTTCGTGCCCGACGCCCTCTCGGGCAAGGCATACGGGGACCACGCCCTGCCGATAGGAGAGATGCAGACCATCTCGCAACCTTACATGGTCGCGCGGATGACGGAGCTTCTGGAGGTCGATAAAGATTCGAACGTCCTCGAGATCGGGGCGGGCAGCGGCTACCAGACGGCCGTGCTCTCTGTCGTCG
>DATLMR010000103.1:0-5935 GCA_035537555.1 Blastocatellia bacterium | reverse complement strand
GAGGTTCGTGCCGGATGAGTGGAGCGGAGGAGAAGGGGAGAGGGTGTACAGAACGGGGGATCTGGTGAGGTACGACAGGCGAGGGAGGCTGGAGTATGTAGGGAGGGTGGACGAGCAGGTAAAGGTGAGAGGGATGAGGGTAGAGGTAGGAGAAGTAGAGGAGGTGATAAGGGAGCAGGAGTGGGTGAAGGAGGCGATAGTCATAGCCAGGGAGGACCTCCCGGGTGATACAAGGCTCGTCGGTTATGTGGTCCTGGCCGAAGAGAGCGGGGCGTCGATCGAAGCTCTTCTCGCCTTTTTACGCAATAAGCTCCCGGCCTTTATGGTGCCGGTCGCGCTCATAGAGCTGGAGCGGTTGCCTCTGACTGCCAACGGCAAGATAGACCGGAGGGCTTTGCCTGCTCCGCGGTTCGGGTCTGGTGATGGCCCTCAGGATTTCGTCGCGCCGAGAGACGGCGTGGAATTCGAGCTGAGCAGGATATGGGGAGAGTTGCTCTCGGTTCAACCTGTCGGAATCAGGGCCAACTTTTTCGAGATCGGAGGCCATTCCTTGCTCGCCATCAGACTGATAAACCGAATACGGCAGGCCTTCGACCTTGAGCTTCCCGTCTCGACTCTTTTTCAGGGGCCGACGATCGAGTCCCAGGCCCGCATTATCAGGCGTGAGGGGACGGCGAGGGCTCATTCCTCTCTCGTTCCGATACAAACGGGCGGCTCAAGAAGACCGATCTTCTGCGTTCATCCCGCCGGGGGCAATGTCTTCTGCTACGTCGAGCTGGCGCGCCGGCTCGGGTCCGATCAGCCTTTTTACGGGCTCCAGTCTCAGGGCGTGGACGGAGCGTCGGCCCCTCTGAGTGACATCGAGGCGATGGCCGCGTTTTACATAGAAACGATCAAGAGCGTGCAGCCTGAGGGGCCTTATATTTTGAGCGGGTGGTCGATGGGAGGGGTGATAGCGTCAGAAATGGCAAGCCGGTTGACGGCGGCCGGGGACAAGGTCGCCCTGCTTGCCCTGTTCGATTCCTACCTGACCTCCGGCATCCCCGATTCGAATCAAGAGCTCGCCCTGCTCGCGGGCTTTGCCCAGGACCTCGGGCTGCCCCCACAGGGAAGCGTGGGCTTGTGGGATGAGGTAGCTCACCTCGATGCGGAAGAGCGCCTCGACCACATCTTTGATCGCGCGGTCGGGCTTGGGATAGTCCCGCCCGAGGTCGGCCCCGACTACATCCGCCTGCTGTTCGATGTCTTCAGATCCAACGTTCGAGCTTTGAATCGATACGCCCCGAGACGCAGCCCTGGCCGAGTTATTTTATTCCAGGCCCAGGAACGATTAAACGAAGCGCCGTCCGATCCTTCGAGCGATTGGAGAGGGTTATCCGGGGGCGATATGGAGGCCCACCTCGTTAGCGGCAATCACTACACGATGCTGCGCGAGCCGAACGTCGGCCGGTTGGCGCACCTGTTAAGAATCTGCATGGATAAGGCTGAGGAGTCCTGATCGCATATGAATATAATCTCGTTCAAGCTATTCGGCTTTCTGCTCAAATGTGCCAGGGATATTCGCCGCGCCCGGGCGGTCTTCGCCCTGGTAATCATCGCGGGAGTAATAAGCGGCATCAGCAACACGGCCCTGCTCGCGGTCATAAACAGCGCGCTCAACAGCAACGGGGAAGGGACGCGAGCGCTTATCCGTACCTTCATCGGGCTTTGCATTCTTCTCCCGGCAAGCAGGTTCATCTCGGAGGCGTTGCTCACGCGCCTGACGGCGTCGGCCATTTACGACCTGCGGGTCCGATTGAGCGCGCAGATATTATCCGCGCCCCTGCGCCTGCTCGAAAAGATAGGGCCGCCGCGCCTGCTCGCCGCTCTGACCGAAGACATACCCGCGATCACGGCGGCGCTCGTGGACGTTCCCCTGCTCGTCATCCACATGTCTATAGTGGCGGGCTGCCTCGTCTATCTCGGCTTGCTCTCCTGGAAGGTGCTGATAGGAGTCCTGATCTTCATGGTCGTGGGGATAGCGAGCTACCAGTTGCCGATCCTCAGGGCGTCGCACTACTTCAAGGTGGCGCGCGAGTCATGGGACAATCTCTTCAAACACTTCAGCGCGCTTACGGAAGGGGCCAAGGAGTTGAAGATCCATCGCCGCAGGCGGATCGCCTTCATGGAGCAGGAGCTAAAGCCGACGGCCGCCTCGCTCAGGGATTTCAACATCACAGGCAATACCATATTTACCGCGGCGAGGAGCTGGGGTCAGGTCTTGATCTTCGTCCTGATCGGGCTGTTGATCTTCGGCCTGCCTCGCACGCTCGGGACCGACTCCAAGACCCTGACCGGCTACACGCTCATCTTTCTATACATGATGACCCCGATAGAAGTCATCCTGAGCATGTTTCCGGTATTGAGCCGGGCCGACGTGGCGGTCAAGAAGATTGAAGACATAGGCCTGTCTCTTATCTCGCCCTCGGCTGATGGAGGCTCTTCCGATCATGAGGCGAAGGCGCGCGGATGGGGCCGCCTTGAGCTGCGCGGCGTCACGCATACCTACTACCGCGAAGATGAATCGAACAATTTCACCCTCGGCCCGATAGACCTTACGTTCTCTCCGGGAGAGCTGGTCTTCATAGCCGGGGGGAACGGGAGCGGGAAGACCACTCTCTCGAAGCTCATCACGGGCCTCTACATTCCCGAAGAGGGAGAGGTGCTCCTCGACGCGCAACCCGTCACCGACGCGTCGAGGGACGATTACAGACAGCTCTTTTCGGCGGTCTTCTCGGACTTCTATCTATTCGAGAGCCTGCTCGGGCTTGAAGGCCCCGCCACGGACGCGCGGGCACGCCAACGCCTCGCCGAGCTCCAGCTGGATCACAAGGTCAGGGTTGAAGGCGGGGTCCTCTCGACGACCCAGCTGTCTCAGGGGCAGAGAAAGAGGCTGGCCTTGTTGACGGCCTACCTCGAAGACCGCCCGATATATCTCTTCGATGAATGGGCGGCCGACCAGGACCCGATGTTCAAGGATGTCTTCTACCTTCAGATACTGCCCGAGCTGAAGGCGAGAGGTAAGACCGTCATAGTCATCACCCACGACGACCGCTATTACAGGGTTGCCGATCGCGTGGTGAAGCTCGACTATGGCCGCGTCGTCTTCGACAGGCCGGCCGGTGATCTGGAAAGCGCCCCGGCCGAGATGATCATGCCGCTCGGCAGGTGAGCCGAACTCACCCCGCTACCGTTTGTTCCGGACAGGCAGAACGAATAACTCTCGCAGCTTTTAACAGGGAAGAAATGAGCACATTTACAAAAGGGCAGACCGGCTTCTCTTCCGCCTCCGGCTTCGCGCCTTCGACTCTCGTGGAGCTTTTGAGGTTCAGGGCGGGCGCGCAGCAGGGGCTAAAGGCGTATGCCTTTCTAAAGGACGGGGAGACCGAAGAAGAGAGCGCCACGTACGATCAGCTCGACGCGCGCGCGCGGGCAATCGCGGCGCACCTGCAGGAACTCGGCATGGCTTCCGAGCGCGCCTTGTTGCTCTACCCGCCCGGGCTCGATTACATTGCGGCGTTCTTCGGCTGTCTCTACGCGGGAACGATAGCCGTCCCGGCTTATCCCCCCGACCCCGATCGCTTGAAGCGATCTCTCGCGAGGCTGATGGCGATCCTGGCCGATTCCGGCCCCCGCGTAGTACTGACCACCTCATCGATCCTGTCGATGATCCGCCGGTCGTCCGGGCTTGACGACAGGCTCACCTCACTCGGCTGGGTTACGACCGACTCGCTCGCGCCCGGCCTCGCGGATGAATGGATGGAGCCGGACATAACAGGCAGGACGATCGCGTTCCTGCAATACACGTCGGGATCGACGGGCACGCCCCGGGGGGTGATGGTCAGTCACGGCAACATACTCCACAACGAGCGGATAATTCAGGCCGCGTGCTGCCACGACAGCGAGTCCACCTTCGTCGGATGGCTCCCTCTCTATCACGATATGGGCCTCATCGGTAACGTGCTCCAGCCTCTTTACATAGGCGCCCGTTGTGTCCTGATGTCGCCTCAAGCCTTTTTGCAAAAGCCGCTCAGGTGGTTGAGCGCAATCTCTCGCTACAAGGCCGCGACGAGTGGAGGCCCGAATTTCGCCTACGACCTTTGCGTCCGAAAGATCGATCCCGCCGATCGCGCGAACCTCGATCTCTCCAGCTGGACCACGGCGTTCAACGGCGCCGAGCCGATCCGGTTCGATACGATGGAGCGGTTCACCGCGGCCTTCGAGTCATGCGGATTCCGGCGCGAGACCTTCTTCCCTTGCTTTGGCCTCGCGGAGGCGACGCTTATCGTATCCGGCAGCTCAAGGGATTCTCTCCCGGTCGTCCGCGACTTCGAGGCGGCCGGCCTTGAGCGCAACCATGCTTCCTTATCCTCTTCGGGCAGCCTGGAGAGGCGAGCCATCGCGGGGTGCGGTCGGATATTAGAGGGCTACGACGCGGTAATAGCGGACCCCGATTCGCAGGCCCTCTGCCCACCGGATCGCGTGGGCGAGATCTGGATCGCGGGCGAGAGTATCGCGCAAGGCTACTGGAACAGGCCCCGCGAGACGGACCAGACCTTCAATGCTTTCCTCTCGGATTCGGGTAGAGGCCCTTATCTTCGCACGGGCGACCTCGGGTTCATCAAAGACGGAGAGCTGTTCGTGACCGGCAGGCTGAAAGACCTGCTCATCATCCGGGGCCGTAATCATTACCCGCAGGACATCGAGCAGACCGTCGAAAAAAGCCACGCCTCGCTCAGGCCCGGCTGCGGCGCCGCGTTCCCAATCGAAGTAGATGGGGAAGAGAAGCTCGTCATCGTGCAGGAGGCCGACTCAAGAAAGGCGGCGAGCACGACGGAGATCATCGAATGCATTCGGAGGGCGGTCGGCGAGAAGCATGAGATTCAACCCCATGCCGTCGTGCTCGTAAAACCCTGGAGCATTCCCAAGACTTCGAGCGGCAAGATTCAAAGGCGCGCCTGCCGGGCTGCTTTCCTCGCAGCCGAGCTCGAGGCGTTGGAGGAGTACCGCGAGGACCGGCCGGTCGATCTAGAGACCCCGGGCGAGCCTTCCAGCCCCTCGACCAGACAGGCGGAAGCCATCAAAGCCTGGCTCACGGCTGAGCTGGCCCTGAGGCTTCAGGTGAGCCCGAGCGACATCGATCCGGGCCGCCCTCTGACGCTCTACGGGCTGGATTCCCTGATGGCCGTCGAGCTTTCACAGGCCATCCACGAAAGGCTCGGGAGAGAGGTCGCGATCGGCTCCTTCTTCAACGACGCAAGCGTCTCAGGACTTGCCCGAGAGCTTGCGGAGATGCCCTCGCCGCCGCGCGACGCCCGGGAATCACAGGATGGCATGCGGACTTCGGCCGATAAGACGGCGAGCGTATACCCGCTTACCGAAGGGCAGCGATCGCTCTGGGTCTTGCAGGAGATGGCCGAAGCTAGTCCGGTGCTGACGATCGCGAGCGCCGCGCGCATTCAAACGGACGTGGACCCCATCGCGTTGGGAAGATCATTTCAAGCGCTGGTCGACAGGCACCAATCCTTGAGGACCACCTTCGCCGTCGCGGAGGGCGAGCCCGTTCAGATCGTGCACGAGAACGTCGAGACCTCATTCAGGCAGGTTGACGCGTTCGGGCATAGCGACGAAGCTCTCAAGAGTATCTTGAGCGAGGAAGCCTCGCGCCCATTCGATCTTGAAAAAGGCCCTCTGCTGAGAGTGAGCCTGTTCACGCGCTCGGAGCGCGAGCACGTTCTCCTGATCGCGGCTCATCACCTTATTTGCGACTTCTCGTCTCTCGCGGAAATGATGAAAGAACTGGGAGTCCTGTACTCGGCGAATAAGGGCTCGTCGCGGGCGACGCTGCCCCCGCTCAAGCTCGAATTCGCCGATTACGTCAAACGGCAGGAGGATT
>DATLMR010000102.1:0-4453 GCA_035537555.1 Blastocatellia bacterium | reverse complement strand
TCCGCCTCGAAGGCGTCACGAAGGTCTTCTTCACCGACGAAGTCGAGACACACGCGCTGGCAGGAATCCATATGAACATCAACAAGGGAGAGTACGTCTCCATTGCCGGCCCTTCCGGCTGCGGCAAGTCTACCCTCCTCTCCATCCTCGGATTGCTCGATTCTCCCTCCGACGGCAATTACTGGCTAAACGGAACCTCGGTCGCGGACCTCCCACCCTCCGAGCGGGCCCGGATAAGAAACCGCGAAGTAGGCTTCATATTCCAGAGCTTCAACCTCATCGGAGACCTGACCGTTTATGAGAATGTCGAGCTCCCCCTCACCTACAGAGGCATGAGGAGCGCCGAACGGAAGAAAAACGTCATCGACGCGCTGGAGAGGGTAGGCATGGGGCACAGGGCGAAGCACCTGCCGAGCCAGCTTTCGGGAGGCCAGCAGCAGCGCGTCGCCGTCGCGCGCGCCGTCGCCGGTGAGCCTGCGATATTGCTGGCCGACGAGCCTACGGGGAACCTGGATTCGAGCAACGGCGAAGCGGTCATGGAGTTGTTGAGAGAGCTGCACAGGGCGGGGGCTACGATCTGCATGGTGACGCACGACCAGAGATACGCCCGCCACGCCGACAAGACCATCCACCTTTTCGACGGCCGCGTCGTTACCGAAGACGAGGCCGAGAAGAAGGAAACAGAGGTCCAGGGGAGCAATTACAAGGTGGTCTAACCCTCCTTGCAGCTGGCCCGGCCTCTTTTCAGAAAGCAATACCACCAGGAAGGTACGAGATTATCCGCCAGGTTCGAATACTGGCGGATAGTCGTTCGTGTCACTCGCCGCACTCGCCCTGACTCTGCTCACAAGACGGGAGGTAAGAAATGGAAAGGCTGCTTCAGGACCTCAAATCGGGCTTGAGAATTCTAGCCAAGAGTCCCGGGTTCACCTTCATCGCGGTCTTGACTCTCGCACTCGGCATCGGCGCGAATACCGCGATCTTCAGCATCGTCAATACCCTCATCTTCAACCCCCTGCTCTTCACCGACCCGGACAGGCTCGTGCAGCTCTGGGCGACCAATCCGCAGCTGAGCTCCGAGTTCGCCAACCATCACGAGGTCTCTCCCGTCGATGTGAACGATTGGCGCGAGCAGAACGACGTCTTCGAAGGCATAGAGGCATACAGGCACGCCTCTTTCGCTCTGACCGGGACCGGAGAGCCCGAACAGATTACAAGCGCGCGAGTCTCGGGGAATTTTTTCGGCCTGCTGGGTGCCACGGCCGCGGCCGGGCGACTGCTGACGCCGGAGGACGACACGGCCGGGGCCGAATCGGTCGCGGTAATCACGAGCGACCTCTGGCAAAGGAGATTCGGCGGGGCGGCGGCGGCAATCGGGAGCAAGATCACCTTGAACGACCAGCCAGTGACGATCGTCGGAGTGCTGCAACCGGGCTTTCAATTCGTCCATCTGGGAAGGGCAGAGATCTGGACTCCCTTCGCTTTCAGGCCCGCGGACCTGGCGCAGCGCGACTCTCGCTGGGTGTACGTGATTGCCCGCCTGAAGCCCGGCGTGACTATCGGCTCCGCGCAGGCAGAGATGAACGCGATCTCGAAGGGCCTGCAAGAAGCGTACCCGGACGCGAATCGGGACTGGGGCGTGCGAGTAAACTCTCTGGTCGATGAGGCTGTCGGCCCCATGCGGCCCGGCTTTTTGATCCTCCTGGGCGCGGTCGGCTTCGTGCTGCTGATCGCTTGCGCCAACGTCGCCAATCTCCTGCTCGCGCGCGCCTCGGCCAGGCAAAGAGAGCTGGCCGTGCGCGTGGCTCTGGGCGCGGGGCGCGGGAGGCTGATCCGGCAGCTCCTGACCGAGAGCCTCGTGCTTTCGATCCTCGGGGGCGGGCTCGGCCTGCTTGTGGCCATGTGGGGCGTCGATGTTCTGACATCTTCGATCCCCTCCGACATGCGCAACAACATTCCGAAGTTCGGAAAGGTCGGCATCGACATGTCGGTCCTCGGGTTCACGCTGCTCGTGTCGCTGATATCGGGGGTCATCTTCGGCCTGTTTCCGGCGGTCAGCGCTTCGAACCCGAATCTCAGCGAATCTCTCAAGGAAGGCGGCGGAAAGGCGACGGGCAGCTCGCGGCAGAAGAGCCTCCGTAACGCCCTGGTAGTCTCCGAAGTGGCTCTGGCGCTCGTGCTGCTTGTGGGCGCGGGCCTGATGATGAAGAGCTTCGCCCGCCTTCAAAACGTCGATATAGGCTTCAACCCGAAGAACCTGCTCGCGGTCTCGATCAACCTGCCCGCGAGGCGCTATAACGAGCCGCGTAAACTCTCCGCGTTCTTCGATCAGGCCATCGAGCGGGTGAAGAACCTCCCTGGAGTCGAATCCGTTGGGGCCGCCAATATGCTCCCGTTTTCAGGCTCGAACACCTCTTCAGGCTTCTCTATCGAAGGGCGGCCCGCTCCTACGGACGGCGAGCCTCTCTTCGCGCAGATCCGCATGGTGAGCCCCGATTACTTTTCGACGATGCAGATACCCCTGAAGGCGGGGCGCGTTTTCAGCGACGCGGACAGGGCCGACGGGCAGAACGTGATAATCGTCAACGACATCTTCGCTCAGAGGCTGTTCCCGGGCGAAGACCCGGTCGGAAAGGTAGTCGTAACGAACCGCGGCGCGCAGCTTCCCCGCGTGATAGTCGGGGTCGTACAGGAGGTCAAGCATTTCCAGGTGGACGACGCCGCGCGCATGCAGATGTACGTTCCCTACAGCCAGGTCCCCTTCCCCTCGATGGGGCTCGTCATCAAGACGGCCGCCGAGCCCGGCGGGCTGATCGCGGCCGTGAGAAGAGAGATATGGGCCGTCGATCCGGACCAGCCGATCGCGCGGACCACCACGATGGAGAGGATGCTGTCGGACCGCCTGGCCCTTTCGCGAACGATAAGCCTGCTGCTCGCCGTCTTCGCCGTCGTGGCCCTGGCCCTCGCGTCCGTCGGAATATACGGAGTGATGTCATACTCCGTCGCCCAGCGTACCCACGAGATTGGAATACGCATGGCTCTTGGAGCGAAGGAGGGCGACGTGGTGAGGATGGTCGTGGGCCAGGGCTTCAGGCTGACCGTGATCGGCGTGCTGATAGGGCTCGCCGGGTCGCTCGCCCTCGGCGGAGTCATGTCGAGCGTGCTGTTCGGCGTCAGCGGCTCCGATCCCCTGACCTTCTGCGTGACCGCGATCATCCTGACAGGAGTGGCTCTGGTGGCCACTTACATCCCCGCGCGCCGGGCGGTCAAGGTGGACCCCATCGTGGCCTTGCGGTACGAGTGATGCGTCGGGGGTCGAGAGTAATGTCGTAGGGGCAGCGCCTTAGTCTGCCCGGATCGGGCTCAGCTCGATGATAGACATTCTTTACAATCCGCCTACGATGTAGAGCATGTCAGTTATCGGCCCAGTCGCCGGTCCGGGCAGACGAAGGGGCTGCCCTTATGAAGTCTACCGAGTCTAAATCTCCTTCGCTGGCATTTCACAAGGTCGCGGAGCTAGTATAGATCGACATAAAACACCATGATGAAGAGGCATGAATCAGGCGCTCCGAAAGTTCTTATCGCGGACGACCAGCCGGACGTGCTGGAGGCGCTTCGCCTTTTGCTGAAGGGCGAAGGTTATCAGATCAAGACCGTCAACTCACCGGCCGCGATAATGCAGGCGATGGAAGACGAGGATTTCGATGTCCTGCTGATGGATCTCAACTACGCGCGCGACACTACGTCCGGGCAGGAAGGGCTCGATCTCCTGACCAGGATCCAGGCCCTGGACAACTCGCTCCCCGTAGTCGTGATGACGGCATGGGGGAGCGTCGACCTCGCGGTCGAGGCCATGAGGCGGGGCGCGAGAGACTTCATCCAGAAGCCGTGGGACAACGCGCGGCTGCTCACGGTGCTGCGCACGCAGGTCGATCTCGGACGCGCGCTGCGGGAAGGGAAGCGGCTCGAAGCCGAGAACCAAGCCCTGCGCGACGGCGGCGTGCGCCCGCCGCGCCTGATCGCGGCGGCTGCCTCGATGCGGCCCGTGCTGCAACTGATCGAGTCCATCGCGCCCTCCGACGCCAACGTCCTCATCACGGGCGAGAACGGGACGGGCAAGGAAGTGGTCGCGCAGGCCGTGTACGCGCTCTCGGGGCGGACGGCGAAGCCGATGGTGACGGTCAACGTCGGCGCGCTCTCCGAGGGGACTTTCGAGTCGGAGCTGTTCGGCCACGTGCGCGGCGCGTTCACCGACGCGAAGACGGACAAGGTCGGACTGTTCGTACAGGCCAACGGCGGCACCCTGTTCCTCGACGAGATCGGCGAGCTGCCGCTGGAGCTGCAGCCCAAGCTCCTGCGCGTGCTCGAGTCCCGCGAGCTGCGGCGGATTGGCGACTCCGACGTCCGGCGCGTGGACGTGCGGCTGATGACCGCGACGCTGCGGGATCTGCCG
>DATLMR010000101.1:0-8245 GCA_035537555.1 Blastocatellia bacterium | reverse complement strand
CGAACGCTCAGGCCCTTCGCGCTGCGCCCTCAGAAACGGGCTCGGCGCTTGACAGTTCGCCGGTCAATCCGGTATTCCTGAACCGCTCGCGTTATAATGCCCGTGCTCTTCCATGCTCAAGCAATCGCGGCCCCTCGGCCGCTCGGCGGATCTTCACATCGAACCGGACCGGATTTGACAAAGGTGACCCTATGATCTTTCGCAGCCCGTATCCAGAAGTGGATATTCCGATAACTCCCCTTACGCCATTCGTTCTGCGACACTCCGAGCGGCTGGCCGATAAGCCGGCCATCATCGACGGGCCTACGGGGCGCACGCTGACCTACGGGCAGATTGCCGGGCTCGTGCGTCACGTCGCGGCGGGCCTCACGCGGCGCGGATTCAAGAAGGGCGACGTGCTCGCCATCTACAGCCCGAACGTTCCGGAATACGCCGTGGCATTTCTGGGCGCGGCGTTGATCGGCGGCGTCAACACGACCGTGAACCCGCTCTACACCGTGGACGAGCTGGCCTTCCAGCTCAACGACTCGGGCGCGAAGTTTCTCGTCACCATCCCGCAGTTCCTGGACAAGGCTCTCGAAGCGGTGAAGAAATCGGGAGTCGAAGAGATCTTCGTCTTCGGCGCGGCGGAAGGGGCCACCCCGTTCGCCGCGCTCCTCGAAAACGACGGGCAGGTGCCGGAAGTCGAGATCGACCCGCGCGAAGACCTGGTCGCGCTGCCTTATTCGAGCGGCACGACGGGGCTCGCGAAAGGCGTGATGCTCACGCACTACAACCTGGTGGCCAATTGCTCGCAGACCCTGACCGTCGAAGTCCCCTCGGAAGACGAGGTGCTCATAGGCGTGCTCCCTTTCTTTCATATTTACGGCATGGTCGTGATCCTCAACATGGGCCTTCACCTGGGCCAGACCATCGTCTCGATGCCGCGCTTCGATCTCGAACAGTTCCTCGACCTCCTCCAAAAATACGGAGTGACGCGGGGCTACCTCGTGCCGCCCATCATACTTGCTCTGGCCAAGCACCCTCTGGTCGATAAGTACGACCTGTCGAAGCTCAAGCTGTTGAACTCGGGCGCGGCTCCCCTGGGGGAGGACGTGGCGCGCGCCTGCGCGGACCGCCTGGGATGTATAGTCAAGCAGGGTTACGGGCTGACGGAGACCAGTCCCGTGACTCACATGAGCCCCTCGGAGCCGGAGAAGATCAAGCTCGGCGCGTCGGGGCATCTCATCTCGAATACGGAGTCCCTGATCGTGGACCCGGCGACCGGAGAGGCCGTAGGGCCGAACCGGCAGGGCGAGATCTGGATTCGCGGCCCGCAGGTCATGAAGGGCTATCTCAACAATCCCGAGGCCACGGCGATCACCGTAGACGCCGACGGGTGGCTGCATACGGGCGACATCGGCTACGCGGATGAAGGCGGGTATTTCTATATCGTCGATCGCGTGAAGGAGCTCATCAAGTACAAGGGCATGCAGGTCGCGCCCGCGGAGCTTGAGGCCGTGCTGCTCACGAACCCGATGATCGCCGACGCGGCCGTCATTCCCAGCCCGGATGAAGAAGCGGGCGAGGTCCCCAAAGCCTTCGTCGTGCTCAAAGGCGAGATCACACCCGAAGAGATCATGTCATACGTGGCCGAGCGCGTGGCTCCGCATAAGAAGATTCGCAGGCTTGAGGTGATCGACCAGATCCCCAAGACCGCCTCGGGCAAGATCCTGCGCCGCGTCCTCGTGGACCGCGAGCGAGGAAGGTAGGCTTCGGCAAGCGGTCCCCGTCGGGCGAGACCGTAAACTCTATTTATGGATTCAGAGAAGAGATTCGAGATCAGGAGGGCGGCGGGCGAGCGAAACGACCGCCTGATTGAAAGCAATCGCAATCAGGTGATCGATCTTGAGCCGAAGTACCTGATCCAGATGGCCCACCTGACCACGCCCTCGACCGTCTGGAAGTACATAGAAGGCGCGGTCACTAAATCCTCGGCCAACCTCGTGATGCTCGACCTGGAGGATTCGATCCCGCGCGAGAGCCCCGACCTGCTCGCTCTGGGCCGCGCCAACATCGTCCGAGCGTTCAACGAGCTTAAGTGGGGGCCGAGGCTCAGGTTCTTTCGCCCGCGCGGGCTCGACCTCGACCCGGGGCACGAGGACATCGCAACCGTAATCGAGCAGGCGGGAAACAATCTCGACGGCTTGATATACCCCAAGGTCGAGAGCGCCGAAGAGGTCGGCTCGATCGACGCGACCCTGCTGGCGCTTGAAACCGAGCTCGGGCTCGCGCCGGGCTCGATACGCCTTGAGGTGTTGATCGAATCCGCGACGGCCGAAGAGCGGGTCTTCGAGATCGCCCGCGCATCGCGCCGCCTGGTGGGGCTCGTGTTCGGGTCTTATGATTACTGGGCGAGCCTGGGCCTGAGGGCGAGCGCCTACAGGCACGACCACCCTCTAATCAACCAGGCTCGCGGGCGAATCGTGAAGGCGGCCGCCGCGGTCGGCATTCCCGCCATCGCCGAGATGACCACTAACTACCCTACCCGCGACAAGAGCGACGAAGAACGGCGCGCGGCCATCGAAGAGTTCCGCCGCGACGGCCTGCTCGCGCGGGACTTCGGTTTCGCCGGAAAGTGGACCGGCATACCGGAGCAGACGGCGCTCGCCGTGGAGATATTCCAGGTCTCGGATGAAGAGATCGAGCGGGCCATCGAGGAGGCGAAGCTCTTCCTCGAAGCGGAAGCCTCGGGGCGCGGGGCCGCGATGATCGGAGGCAGGATGGCCGACCGGGCCACCGACCGCGTCAATCGCGCGACGCTCAAAACGGCTTACGCGCTCGGGCGCATAAACGAGCGGATGGCCGCGGAGATCGGGCTCATCTGAGCATTCCCGCGGCCGGTGACGGCCGGGACGGATAGCGCGGACATGGAAAGGGAAAGCAAATCAAAGGAGGGCCGCTTGATCTCGCCCAGGTACGGGCGGCTGCTCTCCGACTTTCGCGTGGGCGACATCTATCATCACCCCTGGGAAGTCACCATAGACGACGGGATGCTCGCGCTCTTCGCCGCCTCTTTCCTCGATCCGAACCCTCTCTATTCGAGCCGCCGCTTCAGCCGCGAGATGGGCTTCCGCGACAGAGTGGCGCACCCGATGGTGCTGCTCAACCTGGCGCTCAGCTTCTCCGTCCACGACGTGTCGGAGCAGACCATCGCCCATCTCGGCTACACGGAGCTGGTCTTTCCGAACGCCGCTTACGCGGGCGACACCTTTAGAGCTTTCTCGGAGGTGCTCGACGCGCGCGCCTCCGAATCGAAGCCCGATCGCGGCATCGTGCACGTGCGCATAACGGGGCTGAATCAGGATGACGTGCCGCTGATCTC
Organism: Blastocatellia bacterium; assembly: GCA_035537555.1. Taxonomy (GTDB): domain Bacteria; phylum Acidobacteriota; class Blastocatellia; order UBA7656; family UBA7656; genus DATLMR01. The sequence goes on along the minus strand of DATLMR010000101.1, from coordinate 4,881 downwards.
TTTCGAGAGGCGGGCGCTGATACCGGCGGGCAAGCTGGAAGGGCGCGCCCACCCCGACGCCGGTAGAGGGGAAGCCCCCCCTGCCGCGCCCCCCGTCCGTACTCTTCCCCCGGAGCTGGCCTCGCGCATAGACGTTCCCGCGTGGCGGGGCAGGCCCTCGGGACTCTTCGAAGATTTCGAGGACGGCGACATCATCTTGCATGACGCGGGCCACACGGTAGGCGAAAGCGAGCACATGCAGCTTACCCTGCTATCCCGAAACAGCCACCCGCTTCACGTCGACGAGGTATACTCGCGCGATCACAGTTTCGCGGGGACGCGCGTCGTGTGCGGAGGGCTCGTCTTCGCGTGGGCGGCGGCGCTCGCCAGTCGCGACACGTCGGCGAACGCTCTATGGGAGATCGGCTACGACGACGGCAGGCACTCCGCGCCCGTGCTCGCGGGCGACACTCTGTACGCGGCGTCGCGCGTGTCGAGCAAGCGCGACCACGACGAGCGAGCGGGCATCGTCGAATTTCACCTCGTCTGCGTGAAGAATGAAAGACCCGATGCCTTGCTCCGCGCGGGCGTCGATCTGTTCGAAGGCAAGTTCGAGCAGAAAGCCTTCGAAATCGAGCGGCAGATATTGCTGCCCAAACGGGTCAAGGCCTGAACGGGTCAGGGAAAGATGAGCTCGTTCGATAGCGACCCGTCCGCGTTCTGCACCTGGATCCGGTCGCCCGATCGCACGGCCTTGCCGGCCTTGCCGGCAATCAGCACGGTCGTGGGATTGGCCGGGTCGTTCGACATCTTCTTCTGCTTTTTCCCGTTGATTAAAATGGCCGCTCCGTCGTCAAAGTTCTCGCCCGTGACGATCAGCTTCTTCTTGTCTTTGCTCGCGCTGTCGACTCTGGGGTTGAAATCGAGCCCTTCCTGCAAGACCTCCCGTATGGCGAAGTAGGCGGGCTTCGGTTGATAACTCGCGTCGAAGATCAGGGCATCGCCCTTACCCGGAAAGAATCCGGGTATCCACGAATGCTTGTCGGTGAATCCCCAGAGCACCAGGGCCTTTATGCCCGAATGATCCAGGCAGAACCGGGTTATCTCGCGGTAGCTTTCGGCCTGATTCTGCAAGTCGGCGGCGGACAGGGGCAGCGCGGCGCGCACGTCCAGCTCCGTGATCGACAGCTCAAGCCCGAGCGCAAACAGCCGCATCGCATTCACGTTGTGCTGCTCGTTGATGCGGAACCCGTTTTCGACGTGCATCTGCCAGCCGACGCCGTCTACCGGAACTCCTTCGCCCTTGAGAGAGCTGAGAAGCGCATAAACGCCGTTCGATTTGGAGTTGAGGTTTTCGTTGGAGTAATCGTTGTAGTAGAGCTTCGCCTCGGGGTCGGCATCGCGCGCGATCTGGAAGGCCAGCTTCACATAGTCCGGGCCGATCTTCTGAAACCAGAACGAGCCCGTGCGGAGCAGTCCCGTCTGGTCGTCGATCGCTTCGTTGACGACGTCCCACGCGGCGATACGGCCCTTGTAGCGCGTCATCAGAGTATTTATGTGATCGCGCAGCAGGGTGATCACTTCGTCGCGGCTGAAATTGCCTCCGGTCAGCCAGCCCGGCAGCTGGCTATGCCATACGAGCGTGTGGCCGCGAACGGCCTGGCCATTCGCCTCCGCGAAGGCGACCAGCGCATCGGCGTCCCTGAAATCGTACCTGTTCTTCTCCGGGTGAATCACCTCCCACTTGAAGACATTCTCGGCGACGACCATATTGAACTCGCGCTTGAGCGTATCCCGGTAAGCGGGCTCGTTGCTGAGCGGCTGCGCGGCGACCGCCGCCCCGATTGACAAGCCCTTGCGCTGCGCCGAGACGCGCAAGGGTTTGTCGGCGGCCTGCGCGTGCGCGCTCAAGCCGAAGCCGATCAGTGCCAGAAAGACCAGTGCCTTTATTAATCCGACTTTCATGAGTTATCTCCTGTTACAGATCATATTCTGAGGATGAATGCATTGGACGACGTGCCCGATGCGTTGTTCACCTGAACGGTGTTGTCTCCGGACTTGAGGCCCAGCTTCTTCGCTTTGCCCTTGAGCAGTATGCTGGTCTCCGACGAGGAGCTGACGAAGCTGGTCCGGTCCGAGCCGTTGATGAGCACGCGGGGGGAGCTTCCGAATTTACTGCCGGAGATTACCACCTTCTTCTTACCGTCGAAGGTGACGGAGCTGATAACCGGTTCCGAGGTGACGGGGCCGGCTATGCGCTCCAAAGCCGCAAAAGCATCCACTTTGCCGTAGCCCCAGGTCGTATTGGGAGTCTGCCCCGTGAATTGATCCGAGCGCGCCGTCTGCTGAAGTATCTCTTTGACGTTCGCCGAGTCAAGCTGCGGGTTCAGCTCAAGCATCAGAGCGATGATCCCCGTCACGATGGGCGCGGCCGCGCTGACCGCATTGGCCCTGCCGTAAAATCCCTGGCCATCCTGGATCAGGTTGAAGCGGAACGTAGCAAAGTAAGACTTCGGGTTGTAAGTGGTAAACAGGCTGTTGCCCGGCGCGCAGACATCGATTCCCAGGCGGCCGTCAAAGGTCGGCCCCGTGCTGCTCCCCCTCCATATCTCTCCCACGCTTCCCTGATCCGTCTCCGAGCGCCGCGCGCCGTCGATGTCCGTCCACTGCGTACGTCCGACGTAGTCGCCGGGGCAGATATTGTGCTTCGCGGTCGCGCCGTCCCAGATGCTCCCGGGAGCAACGAAGCTCAGAAATCGGTTCGACTGCGCGAACGGCTGGAAGATCGTCGAAGGGTTTATAATCGCATCGAAGCGCCCGTTTGAAACGGTGGCGCCGTTGAGTGTAACCGTATAGAGACCGGCAGGCCCCTTGAAGTCTATGAGCAGCTCGCGCTTTTCATTTGCCGCGTTGAAGAAATCGCTGTTCGACCCGAGATGAGCGAGGTTAAATTCGCTTTCATCGATGTTGACTCTAGCGTCGTTCGTAGCAGGCGAGGCATACGGGCCTTTAAGCCCCGACGGCGTTTGCACACTCACGTCAAAGCGATCACTGCCGCTGTACCACATGTCGAACCGCATTGGCCCGTCGCTTCCTTTTTGAATCTGAATTGCAGCGCCCCGCCCTTGTTGAACGACTCCGCCCGCGCGGTTCGGCATACCGCCGTCGTCTCCCGGGCCGGTCACGAATACCAGCCCCGGCTTCCCCGGCCCGACCGCCGAGTCAATCTTGCGACAGATGTCGCTCGTGCCGTCGGTCGGCCCCTGCTGCGAGCCGAAGTTAGCCAACATAACACAGGGCATATTCAACTCCCTAGCTTTATCCAGAATAAAATCCACGGCGATGGGAAATCTGGCGAGCGTCGAAGGGAAAGGAGCTTCGGCAGGCTCCCCGTCGTGCGCGGGCGCGCCTTCCGACACGAGCTTGACGGAGATGATAGTCGCGCCGGGAGCGATCCCACGGTACTTGCGATCGGGCAGGTTGCGGCCATTGCCCGCTATAATGCCGGCCGTTGTCGTGCCGTGCCCGACGGCATCCCGCGTTGCCGGAGCCTGACCGCCCCGGAGGGCTTGATCCATCTGCTGCCGGGTGTAGATCGTGCCCATGCCGTACGTGTTGCCCGGCGCGCCGGCCCCGTTATCATCCGTCAGGTCGAAGATATACTCGATGCGCGTGGTGCCGTCGTCGTTGCGGAAATCATTATTCCGCCAGTCGATGCCGCGGTCTATGACGGCGACCAGAACTCCCCGGCCCGTCGCGCCGAATTGAGCGACTGCCTCATCGACGCGAGTCTCTACTCGCACCCTGTCCATCGCGTGACCCATCGGGGCGGCCAGGTAGAGCAAGTAGAGCGCGATAAGAGAGCGGCAACATAAGGCGGACAATAATGAAGTCGAGCGCGATCGTTTCATGGTAAAACCTCTTTCTCGCCGTGAGATCTTTTTATTCCCTCGACCCATAGGGCGGAAACCGGCGGCGAAACAGCCCACCCTCCCAATATTTTTTTTAGTATCGCCCGATTTCCTCTATAATTCGCGCGGAGCGAGTATGACGGGATCGGATGAAATAACGGTTTTGCTCAACGCCGCGAGCGCGGGCGACGGGGGCGCGCCTGCCAGGCTGATCGAGCTCGTCTATGACGACTTACGGCGGCTCGCGGCGGCCTACCTGCAAAATGAACGTAACGCACAGACTCTGCAAGCCACGGCGCTCGTCCACGAGGCCTACCTGAGGCTCGTCGACTGGCAGAACGTAAGCTGGCAGAACCGCGCTCAGTTCTTTGCCGTGGCCGCGCAAGTGATGCGGCGGGTACTGGTCGACCACGCGCGCACCAAAGGCGCGCAGAAGCGCGACTTCGGGCAAAGGATTGCCTTCGATCAGGCCCTCAGCTTTCCCGAGCAGAAAGAGGTCGACCTGCTGGCGCTCGAAGAAGCGTTGATGAGCCTGGAGAGGGTTGACGAGCGGCAGGCTAAGATCGTAGAGCTCCGTTTTTTCGGCGGCCTCTCGCTCGAAGAGACCGCGCACGTCTTGAACGTCTCTCAGACGACCGTGAAACGGGAGTGGAGCTTTGCCAAGGCGTGGTTTCAACGCGAGCTGACGAAGGGCTGAAATGAGCGTTCGGGACTGGCAAAAAATCAAGGACATCTTTGCGCTGGCTCTCGAGCAGCCGAAAGAGACGCGCGCGTCTTTTTTGCGCGGAGTTTGCGGAAGCGACAGGACCCTGCTTGAAGAGGTCGAATCACTGCTGGCAGCCTCGGACGAGCCGGAACCCTTGATCGACAGGAAAGACTACGGGGTCGCTTCGGTCCTCAACGCGGGCGGCGCGGGCTACGAAGGGAGAGTATTCGGCCACTACAAAATCATCCGGGAGATAGGCCGCGGCGGGATGGGCGCGGTCTTTCT
>DATLMR010000100.1:0-4943 GCA_035537555.1 Blastocatellia bacterium | reverse complement strand
CAGGACGGGAGAAAACTCCGCTTCTTCTCGGACCTCGTGAAGGGCAAGACCGTCGCGGTCAATTTCATATTCACCACGTGCACGACGATATGCCCTCCGCTTACGGCCACATTCCGCAAAGTGCAGCAGGACCTCGGCGAGCGGGTCGGTAGAGACATACACTTGATCTCGATCAGCGTGGACCCGGCAACCGATGTGCCGGAGAGATTGAAGGCCTTCGCGGCGAAATTCAAAGCGGGGCCAGGGTGGTCGTTCGTGACCGGCGGCAAGCAGGATATAGACGGCCTGCTCCTGGCCCTGGGCGCGAGTATCGCCGATAAGAACGATCACACTCCAATGGTCCTGGTGGGAAACGAGAGCGCGGGAATCTGGACCCGCACCTACGGGCTCTCCACTCCTCAAACGCTCGTCAAGGTCATAACCGACGCCGCGGACGCGCGCCCCTCCGCTTCAGAGGGTAGCGTGGAAGTCCCCGCACCGGGCGGAGCGCAGGCCCCGGCGCGGGAGACTGCGGAAGCCGCCAGGCCGGCCCCCGGCGGCGACACCGGGAAGGCGGCCGAAAGCGCCGCCAGGTATTTCCCTAACACGGAGCTGCTCACACAGGAGAACAAGCCCGTCCGCTTCTTCGACGACCTCCTCAAAGGGAAGGTCGTGCTGATAAATTTTGCCTTCTCTACCTGCACGGGCGTTTGCTCTCCGATGACGGCTAATCTGGCGAAGGTGCAGGAGTACCTCGGAGACCGTGTCGGACGCGACATCAACATGATCACTATCAGCGTCGATCCGCTCGTCGATACTCCCGAAGTACTCAAGAAGTACGCCTCGAGTTTCAAGGTAAAACCCGGCTGGTATTTCCTGACGGGCAAGAAAGAGAACATCGACCTTGTGCTCAAAAAACTGGGCGGGTACGTGGCCGACAAGTCCCAGCACAGCGGCGTGCTGATCGTCGGGAACGTGGAGACGGGCGAGTGGAGCAAGGTGTTCGCGATGGCTAAAGCGTCCGAGATCGCGGACATCGTCCGAAAGGTCGCCGACTCCAAACAGTGATCGGTACCGGGGCTGGCCGAGAAATCATGAATCGTTCTTCGCACAGGTTGATAGTCGCCCGCGCCGCGCTTGGCGCGCTGGTCTTCTGCTGGCTCGTTCTCAGCCCGAGGGCCGGGGCGCAGACGACGGACGAATTGACTCCACAGGAGAAGCGCGGGAAGCAGATTTACCAGAAAGGCGAGGGCGAGGGAGGCGAGATAAGAGCGGTCCTTGGCGCGAGCGCCCTCGAGCTGCCCGCGACCTCTTTCACATGCGCTAACTGCCACGGGTTGAGGGGCGAAGGGAGCAAAGAGGGCGGGTTGCAGCCGCCGCCGCTCGACTGGGCCACGCTGTCCGGCTGGCAGACCTCACCCCTCACGGGTCGCAAGCGGCCGCCTTACGAGGACCGGACGCTCGCGCGCGCCATCTCGGTCGGCCTCGATTCGAGCGGCTCAAAACTCCACCCGGCAATGCCTTTTTACAAGATGTCTCCGCCGCAGATGGAAGACCTCATCGCTTATCTCAAGAAGATAGGGAAGGCGGCGGACAGGGACGAAGGCATCACCGACGACTCGATCAAGGTGGGCGCGGCCCTCCCTCTAACCGGGCCTCTGGCGCAGATCGGAGACGACATAAGATCGGCTCTGGCGGCCTATTTCAACGAAGTGAACGACAAAGGGGGGATCTACGGCCGCAAGCTCCGGCTCGTCGTTGAGGATTCGCGGGGCGAGGCCACCGCCACGCTCGACGCGACGCGGCGTCTGGTCGAGCGGGCCGGAGTCTTTGCCCTCGTCGGCACGTTCGAGCCCAGGGGAAGCGAAGCGACCAACTCCTTTCTCAAAGACTCGGAGGTCCCCCTCGTCGGGCCGGTCACGCTCTCGCCCAGCCTCCCCTCAGTGCCGAACAGGTTCGTTTTCTACTTGCTCCCGAGCTTCACGGACCAGGCCCGGTCGCTCATCGATTTTCTGGGGTCGGAAGAGACGCGCCCCAAGGGGAGGCCCGCCTCGCGCGTGGCCGTAGTGCATTCGAGCACGGGATTCGATAAGGACGCGCTCGAAGGAATAAAGGCGCAGGCCGGGCTCTATTCGATCTCGATAGTCTCAGATCAGGAATTCGAGCCGGGCCGCGTGCAGATGGAATCCATCATGGGCGCGCTGGCCGCGAGTAAGCCCGACTACGTCTTCTTTCTCGGCGCGGCGGATGATTTCGTCGCCTTCGGGAAAGAGATGGAGAGAGCGAAGCTGGGCGCGGGGTTGCTCAGCTCGGCCGTGATGGTCGGGCGTGGGGCATTCAACCTTCCTCCGGAAATCGCGTCAAGAACCTACCTCTCGTTCCCGTCCTCCCTGCCCGGCAAGGATGATTTTTCCGAGTTTCTCGCCGTGATGCAGAAGGCGGGCGTAAATATTCGAAACGCCGCTTTTCAGACCGTCGCCTTCGGCGCGGCAAAGGTGCTGGTCGAGGCGACAAAGAACAGCCGCAAGGAGTTGAGCCGGGCCGCCCTTGTCAATTCGCTCGAACAACTGCAAAACTTTAGAACCGGAGTATTGCCGCCGGTGACTTTCGGTCCCAATCGCAGAGTCGGCGCGGTCGGTTCCTACGTGGTCGGGATAGACCTCGCCAATAGGCAATATGTCCCTCTCGGTGATAGACTCTCCCCCCGGGGGAATCATCACTGAGCGGTCACGACCGAAATTTATGCGCAACAGTCAAAAGTAGCCGCATTCGTCTACTTGCAGCTAGAGATTGGAGGAATAGATGAAGAGCATCCTGTCCCTGATTGTTTTATCGCTCTTGAGCGGCGCGGCGCTCGGCCAGGCGCCGAAAGGCGCCACGAAACCGGCTCAGGGAGCCGGTTCGAAGCCCACCGCCCAGCCCCAGGCGCAGAAGCCCGAGGTGAAGGAAGATTGTGGATGCGAATCGAAAGCGCCGCCCGACGTGGTCGCCACGATCAATGGGGTCCGCCTCACGATAAAGGACATTGACGACTCTCTGAAACCCAAGATCGACGAATTACAGCAGCAGGTTATCGAGGCCCGAAAAAAAGAGCTCGACCTTCAGATCAATTCGAGGCTGCTGGAAGCCGAAGGCGCGAAGCGAGGGGTTCCGGCCTCGAAGCTGATCGACGCCGAAGTCATAGACAAGACCGTCGAGCCGACCGAAGCCGACGCCCAGGCCTTCTACGATCAAAACAAGGCGAGGATCACGGGCGATTTCGCCTCGATCAAGAAGGACATAGTCGATTACCTTCGCAATCAGCGCCAGCGCGAGCAGGCGGCTAAATTCGCCGAAAGGCTCAGGGCGACGTCGGACGTGAAAGTGCTCGTGAAGGATGTCACGCCCGCCACCACGCCGGCCGAGCGCGCGCGCGTGCTCGCGACCGTAAACGGCAAGCCGATCACTTCGGGCGATGTCGAAGACTCCTTGAAGCCTCTCATATACGAGGTTCAGGAGCAGATCTATAACCTGAGAAAGAACCAGATCGAGCTCAAGGTGAACGACACGTTGCTGGAGCAGGAGGCCGCGAAGAAGAAGGTCACGACCCGCTCTCTGCTTGAAGCGGAGGTGACTCCTAAAATCAAGGCCGTCTCCGATGAGGACGCGAAGAAGTTCTATGACGAGAACAAGGAACGCATAAACGGCGAGTACGGGCCGATCAAGGACCAGATCAAGGAATACCTGAAGCAGCAGGAAGAGAGAAAGGCCCTGGGCGAGTACGCCACGGCGCTGAGAAAGGCCTCCGCCGTCACCGTGAGCCTGCCGGAGCCCGAGCTCCCTTCGTACAAGATCGACACCGAAGGACAGCCCTGGAAGGGGGCGGAGAACGCCGAGGTCACGATAATCGAGTTCACCGATTTTCAATGCCCGATGTGCGCGAAGACGCATCCCATACTCGACGAGCTGGTCAGGGAGTACAACGGCAAGGTGAGGCTCGTCGTCAGAGACTATCCCTTGCCCCAGCACGAGAACGCTTTGAAGGCCGCCGAAGCCGCGGAAGCGGCGCGTGAGCAGGGCAAATACTGGGAGTTCGTTTCCTTGATGTTCGAAAACCAGAAAGAGCTCGGGGTGGTCAAGCTCAAGGAGTATGCGACCAGGCTCGGGCTCGACCGGAAGAGATTCGACGAGAGCCTCGATAGCGGCAAGTTCGCGGCACAGGTGCAGAAAGATTTGCAGGAGGGGCTTAAGATCGGGGTCAACTCTACCCCGAGCGTTTACGTGAACGGAGTGATGGTAAAGGACAGGACCAAAGAGGGCCTCAAGGCCGCGATAGAGACCGCCCTGAAGCCGAGGGCCGATAGCAGGGCCTCGAAGTAATAACCGGCCTCCTGATATTTAAGAGGGGACGCTCTCCGGGAGCGTCCCCTCTTTATTTGATCCACATTATTTGATCTGTTTCCCGCGCGGTTTCCGCCCGGGCCTCGTCATTCGGCCGTCGCCGGATCGATGATCGTTTTTACCTCTGAGATTCGGTTCGCCGGGAAGCCTCCCTGTTTCGCGTGTTCTCTGATCAAATCTTCGCTTGGCGCGAGGTAGACGCAATAAACCTTGTCGTCGGTGACGTAGCTGTGAATCCATTGAATTTGCGGCCCCAGGTTCCGAAGCACGTCACACGACGTTTGCGCTACGGACTGCAACTCTGCCGGGGTGAGCTTCCCGGCTCCCGGGATATCTCTTTCGATTACGAACTTGGGCATGATGGCTCTCCTTTTCCAGTAAAGTTCACAATATCTTCAGCTTTGCGGATTCTGAGTCTGGTTTTGCAGCCTCGAGCGGAGCTGCTGTAACCGGACCGACTCGCTGGGCGCGTCGCTTGCGTTCGGGTTGCGGCGCAGGTATTCGCTCAGGCTTTCGATTGCCTGAGGCAACCGGTTTTTGTTCGCGTAGGCATAAGCCAGGAACTTGTAGTTGTCGATGAGTTC
>DATLMR010000099.1:0-4523 GCA_035537555.1 Blastocatellia bacterium | reverse complement strand
GTTTCAATCTCTTTAATTTCCCGGTTATGACCACCTATCTCAATCCTGTTCACAATCGTCCGTGCCCCGATCCTTTCGTGCTCAAGCATCGCGGCGAATACTGGTGCTACACGACCGGCTTCTGGCACGACGGGCGCTGCTTCGGAATCCTTTACTCGCGCGACCTCGTCCACTGGCGCGAGATGGATGGCGCGATGGCGCCTTTCGCGGACGGCTCGACCTGTTATTGGGCTCCGGAAGTGACCTATGAAAACGGGCGCTTCTTGATGTACTACAGCGTGGGCAACGAAATCCGCATGCATATCAGGGTCGCCGCCGCCTCGCACCCGGCCGGGCCTTTCGTCGATACGGGCCACGTGCTGACCACGCAGGAGTTCGCCATAGATCCGCACGTCTTCACAGGCGACGACGGGAAGCGATACCTCTTTTACGCCACCGACTTTCTCGAGTACGAGCACATCGGCACCGGCACCGTCGTCGACTCGATGATCGACGAATTCACTCTCGCGGGCCGCCCCCGCCCGGTCACGCGGGCGAAATACGACTGGCAGGTCTACGACCCCAATCGCGCGGAAAAAGGCGGAGTGCGATGGCACACCGTCGAAGGCCCTTTCGTCCTCAAGCACAAGGGCATCTATTACGAGATGTTCAGCGGAGGCAACTGGAAGAACCCGACTTACGGAGTCAGCTACGCCATCACCCGCGACATCGAATCGCCCGAAGAATGGGCTCAGGTGGCCGACGGCAAGAGCGTGTTGCCGATCCTGCGAACCATACCGGGACTGGTCATCGGGCCGGGCCATAACTCCGTCGCGCGCGGCCCCGACAACCGGCAGCTCTTCTGCGTCTATCACCGGTGGGCCGACGACGGGAGCGACCGGGTGCTCGCCATAGACCGGCAGGACTGGGCGGGCGAGCGGATGATCGTGCTCGGCCCGAGCACGACACCACAGCCGGTTCCGAACCCGCCTACATTTTCGGACTTCTTCGAAGAAGAGGCCCGCGCCGACCGGGAGACGCGCTTCCGGTGGAGCTACGAAGGCGGCAAATGGGTCGTGGGCGACCAGGAGCTCGCGCAGGAATCGGTCGCTTCGCGCGCCCTCGCGCGCCTCTCTTCCTTCACGCCGTCCTTCGCGGCGGAGGTCTCCTTGCGCGCCCTCGAATCAGGGAGCGCCGGCTCTTACGGCGTAAGCATTTTCGATCACGACTACGAGGCGGTCCGCTTCCGAATCGAGCTCGCGGCGGACGTGGCGGCGCTCTCCTGCCGCATCGGCGAGCGCGAGCTCTCACTCGAGCCCGCGCAGCCGTTTCAGCCCACGGCATATCACGCGCTCCGAGCCGAGGTAGACGGCTCTTTCGCGCGCCTCTGGCTCGACGGCAAGCCGTTCTGGGAAGGTCGATTCGAAGGCGAGGCGGACGCGCTCGCGCTTATGACCGAAGGGATGGCGGCGGCCTATTCCGGCTTCTCGCTCACCGGAGGGTGGGAAGACCTCTTCGAGGGCGAGCCCGGAGACCCGGGCAGGTCCGGCTGGCGCGCGCTCCGAGGAGACTGGGAGATTACGGGAGAGCGCCTCGCGCAATCGGATGAGAAGATCGAGGACGCGGTAATTGTGAAAGGCCCCCTGCTCGACTCATACGAGATGGTGGTGAACGCGCGGCTCGACGAGGCAGCCTCGACGGGCGGCGGCTATGGATTTTACCCCGCGCTCGATGACGAAGGGCGCGGCCCCCTGTTTATCGTTAGCCGGGCGGGCGAGGGCTGGTCTCTCGGCCTCGAAGGCAGCCCGCCGGGCGCCGCCCTTCCTCTGCCCCAGAGCTTCGACCCCTTCAATCATCAACAGTTTCGATTTCGCAAAGAGGGCGCGCGATTGTTCTATCAGTGGGAGGCCGGGGCTCCGGGGGAGGCCGAGGTAAAGCCGGGGCCGTCACGGCCCGGGCTTTGCACGCGCCGGGCCCGCGCTTCATTCGACCTGATGAGAGTCACGGCGATTGGCGAAAGCGCATAGGACAATCCGCGCGTCATCTCTTATAATCTGGATAGTGAGCATGAAGATAAGCACAGAGCCTTCTGATTTCACCTGGGCTGCCGGCATTGAAGACACATTCGTTCCGCAGATCAGGCCGGGGCATCGCTCCCTGGATGAATACGAGCTGATGGGCCATTACCAGCACTGGCGCGAAGACCTCGCGCTCGCGCGGGACGCGGGGATCTCGACCCTGCGATGGGGCGTTCCCTGGTATCGCGTCCAGCCGTATCCTCACGAATTCGATTGGAGCTGGATAGACCAGGTCATCCCCTACATGGTCGAAGAGCTGGGCATCACTCCGATAATAGACCTCATGCACTACGGCTGCCCCTTCTGGCTGCGCAGAGAGTTCGCGAGCGTCGAATACCCGCGCGCCGTGGCAACCTACGCGGCGGCTTTCGCCGAGCGATACAAACACCTCGTGCGGTGGTACACGCCGCTCAACGAGCCTATTGTGACCGCTCTGATGTGCGGCAAGCGCGGCCTGTGGCCTCCTTACCTCCGCGGAGACAGCGGCTACATCCGCATCATGATCCAGCTCGCTAAAGGCATCATCAACACGGTAGAGGCGATCAAGGCGGTCCAGCCCGAGGCCGTGATGGTGCACGTCGAGGCCGCCGGCCTCAGCCGGGCCGCGAGGTCCGATCTCGAAGTCCTGGCCTCGGAAGAACAGAGGCGCGGCTACATCTGCTATGACCTCATTACCGGCAGGATAGACCACCAGCACCCGCTCTACACATGGCTCATCCGCAACGGAGGGACTCCCGACGACTTTTCCTGGCTCGCCTCTCGCGCAATAAATCTCGATCTTATCGGGCTGAACTTCTACCCGCAGTGGTCCACGCAGGAGCTTCACATAGACCGCAAGGGCAAACTCGCCTATCGAGCCGTCGAGCAGGACGGCAAGGGATTCTCCAAGCTCATCGAAGATCACTATCACCGCTACAAGGTCCCGATCATGATCACGGAGACGAGCGCGCACGGCAGCGATCAGGTGCGGTCGCACTGGCTCGAAGCTTCCGTCTCGGCGGTCAGGCAGTTGCGCGGAGCGGGCGTGCCGGTGATCGGGTATACGTGGTTCCCTCTCTTCACGATGATCGACTGGCGCTACAGGTTCGGGCGCGGCCCCGTCGATGAGTACCGAATCGAGCTCGGGCTCTACAGGCTCAAGCACTGGGAAGGCTCCGATCGATGGCAGACCACTCCCCTCGTCGACCAGATGCGCCAGTATATCGCGAACACGGAAGATATGGTCGGACCCTTCGTGCCCGCCCAGGAAGAAAGCAGAGAACTGGAGGGCGCCCGCTACTTACTTTAAATCCGCCTCCGGGCTTTAATCCGCCTCCGGGCCTGGGCCCGCGAAGAGACCCGGAACCCTATTCCGGGTCTCTTTATATATCATTCCTATAGGATGTTTACATAATAGTGCTCGACTGTTAACTACGCGTCAGTATTGACCTTGCCCGTAAAGGTTCATGCCTGTTAAGCCACGCGCCGCATATTTGTTGCACGATGGCCGCGCAGATGTCGCACTTCACGCCAATCATTCTTTTCATCCGGATTTGTGTATCGAAACCGAGTACGAACATGACTCATTGACTTGCCAAAAAAGCACGCAAACCAGCCCCTTGATCTTCAATCTAATAGGAATCAAAGGAGTTAAGCGGGGAAGAGGGATAGGCACGCATTTTGCACTTATCTCTTGTGGCAAACAAAGTCGTATAGGTGGGATGCTCACTCAGGTCTTTGAGCGAAGCGTCGGGTCCAAAGAGCTCAGGGTACGGTTCATCCGACTTGCTGATCTCCGCAGTAGAGGAACGGTGGCAATGCCAACCGGCCTCAGGGAAGTTGTGAGCCGGTATGGCTCATAAGCCTCCGATATAAAACGGAGTTGCTTCAAAATAGCGTCCGGCAGGAGTGCCGCCCTTTTAAAGGAGAGATATGAGGGATAATAATGAACTCGTTTCAAATAATAAGGCTTTCGATAATAAAAGTTACGAAGCTCCGGAGGACTCTTTCGATAACGCGCCGGACCTGATCTGCCTGTCGCACCTGCGGTGGGACTTCGTCTTTCAAAGGCCGCAGCACCTCCTCACCAGGTGCGCTCGCGAGCGCCGGGTATTCTTCATCGAGGAGCCCACGTTCGCGCCCGGGCAGGACGCGCATCTGGACGTGAGCCTGCGTGACAGCGGCGTGTGCGTCGTCATCCCGCGTCTGCCCGAAGGGCTGAGCGAGGAGGAGATTCAAGCGGCCCAAAAAGTCCTGCTTGACGACCTCTTCGCGAAGTGCAAAGTCCGCGATTACCTGCTGTGGTATTACACTCCGATGGCTCTGGCCTTCACTCGCCACCTGACTCCGCTCGGGGTCATTTACGATTGCATGGACGAGCTGTCGGCTTTCAAGGGGGCGCCGACTTCCCTGCGCGAGCGAGAGCTCGATTTGCTCAAGCGGGCGGACGTGGTCTTCACGGGCGGGCAGAGCCTCTACGAAGCCAAG
>DATLMR010000098.1:0-25934 GCA_035537555.1 Blastocatellia bacterium | reverse complement strand
TGGTCCGGTCTCTCCTTGCGAGATTGAAAGAAGGCGTCCGTCGCCATCGCCCCCGGACGATCATTATCGCCGGAGGCGTCGCCTGTAACAGAGAGCTGCGCGCCCGGGTCATGTCCGAGGATTTCGGCGCGCCCGTATATTTCCCGAGCCCGAAGCTGACCACCGACAATGCCGCCATGATCGCGGCCGCCGGGTATCCGAAACTCCTGCGCGGCGAGGATGACGGTTTCGACATACCGGCTTCGGCCTCGCTCAAAGTTGAGAACCTTTTCCTTGAAGGGTATGAAGCGCCTCTGAAGGCTCGCTACAAGCATTGATGTAAACCGTTGCTCTTTCTTATGCGCGAAGACGACCTCAAATATATGAAGAGAGCTCTAGAGCTCGCGGGCCGGGGCGCGGGCCTGGTTAGCCCAAACCCGATGGTCGGCGCGGTCCTGGTGAAGGACGGCGAAATCATCGGCGAAGGCTTTCATCGCTACGACAAGCTGAGACACGCCGAGTCATATGCGATCGCCGGAGCCGGAGAGAGGGCGCGCGGCTCGACGCTCTATTGCACGCTTGAGCCCTGCTCGCATCACGGCCGCACTCCTCCCTGTACGGGCGCTCTGATCGAAGCGGGAATCTCGCGCGCCGTGATCGCCATGACGGACCCGGACCTGCGCGTGAACGGGCAAGGTATCGAGCAGTTGCGCGAGGCGGGCATAAGCGTGGAGGTGGGGCTTCACGAGCTTGAGTCGAGGCGCCTCAACGAGTTCTATCTGAAGTTCGTTACCAGTGGGACACCCTTTGTCCATGCTCTGCTGGTCCGCGAGACGGAAGACTCCGGCGGATGGGAGCCCTCGGAGTCGCTGCTATTGAAGGCCTCCGAATACGACGCGATAATTCTCGGCTCTGACCGGGGCGTGAACCGTATCTTCGTCGCCAACGGCCTGAGCCGCGAGAGGCACCGCCCCTTGATAGTCGCGGGAGATCAGGTGCTTCTTGAAGGGCTGGACCTTCCGGGGGGATTGCCCGGGGCTGCCCTCTGGGAATTGCCGCTCGCGGGGGCCAGGGTGCTCGTCGAAAGCGACGAGGCTTCGGCCGATGCCTTCGGCCCCGGTCCCGCAATCGAAGAGTCGAGCCTTTCAGGAGCAGCCGGGCCGGGCTCGAACGCCCTCCTTTTGTGGCTGGCCCGCCTTCAGGCGACGAGCGTTCTGGTCCTTCCGGGTAGACTCTCACCGCGCGATCCGAGTGATTTTGAGGTCGTGGATAAAGTGACCGCATTGACTGCGCCGGGCGCGGGGAGCGCGGGAGCCGGTTCCAGGCGAGGCCCGCTCATGGGAGACTTGAGACTGGAAGGCTGGGACATCGAACGTGCGGGAGAGCATTCCGAGATTTCAGAATATTTGCGCGCGGCGGAAAGCGCGAAAGAGATTTGATTAAAGCAAAAAAGAGCCTCGGGCAGAATTTTCTCGCCGACGGGCGCATCTCGCGCCGCATAGTGGAATCTGTCGCCCCTCTGCGATCCGACCTTATCCTGGAAATCGGACCCGGCACCGGCGCGCTCACGACCCTGCTGGTCGAGCAGAGCGGGTTCGTCGTCGCCGTCGAGCTCGACCCGCGATTGATCCGGGAACTGGAGAATACGCTCGCGCGAGAAAATCACCTGATAGTCGAAGCCGACGCTTTGACCGTGGACTGGGCCGAGCTTATCGCGCGCGGCAGAGAGTCGCTAAGGCGAGCGCAGGGTGAAACGGGCGCGCCCGAGCGAGTGCGTGTCGTGGCGAACCTGCCGTACTACGTCTCGACCCCGATAATCGAGAGACTGCTTCGTCTCAAGACCGAGGTCAGCGATATGACTCTGATGCTTCAGAACGAGGTGGCCGACAGGATCGCCAGCAAGCCGGGCACCCGCGAATACGGCTACCTTTCGGTGCTCGTGCAGTTTTATAGCGAGGTCAGGAAACTGTTCGAGGTCCCACCGTCGGCCTTCAGGCCGGCGCCCAAAGTGCGATCGGCCATAATCAGGCTCGACGTGAGAAGCAAGCCTCTCGTCGATGTCGCCTCGGAGGAGGGATTCTTGAAACTGGTATCTTTTTCCTTCGCGCAGAGGAGGAAGACGATGGCCAACAATCTCAAAGCAGCGGCGGGGGCCTTGCGCTACAGGGCTCCGATCGAAGAAGGGTTGCATGCCGCCGGGATCGATCCGCGCAGGAGGGCGGAGACTCTTTCGGTGGCCGAATTCGGCGCTCTCTACCGCGCGCTCGTCGAAGGATGAAAAAGGCTGTGCAGGCAACCGTCGCGAGTTGCTATAATTTCGGAGAGGTTGATCGACCGCTCGCCGCCGTCGGGCGCGGGCTCAAGGACTGAGACTATTCGAGGGTCGCTGGTTGAAGGCTCCACATACGGATAAAGCATAAAATATGGCCGAAGAAAGACTGGAAATAATACCACTGGGCGGTGTTGGCGCTTTCGGGATGAACATGATGGCGATGCGTTACGGGGGTGAAGCCATCATCATCGACGCTGGGATGGGCTTCCCGGGAGAGGATTTGCCCGGCGTCGATATAGTTATTCCCGACTTCTCGTTCATCGACGAATATCGCGAAGAGATCGTCGCTATAATCTTAACTCACGGGCACGAAGACCATATCGGGGCGGTCCCGTTCCTGCTGAAAGAGATCAACGTGCCCGTCTACGGCACCCACTTCACTCTGGCGCTCCTTGAAAACAAGGTGCAGGAGCATGGCATTCAAGACTTCGCCGAGCTGCACGCGGTCGAGCCGCGCGAACGGGTCGCTTTTGAGCAGTTCGAGGTCGAATGGATCCACGTATCGCACAGCCTGACTTCCTGCGCGGCCGTCGCCGTGACGACGCCCGTGGGCGTCGTGGTTCACTCGGGCGATTTCAAGGTCGATGACACGCCAGTCGTCGGCCCGTCGATAGACCTCGAACGCCTGACCGAGTATGGCGACCGGGGAGTCCTGGCCCTGCTGGCCGATTCTACCAACGCGGAGCGCCCGGGCAGGACATTATCGGAGAGGGCCGTCGAGCCCGCTTTCGAGGATATTTTCGAGACCTCCGACGGGCGCATCATCGTGAGCTGCTTCACGTCGTCCGTCCACAGGATTCAGATAGTTCTAGATTACGCGCAGGAGTTCGGCCGAAAGGTCGCGCTCCTCGGACGCAGCATGGTCCGCAACGTGGAGACCGCCGACAGCCTCCGCCAGCTCGACGTGCCGGACGACATCTTCATCTCCCCCGCGCAGGCGCGGCAGACTCCCGACGATCAGCTGGTCCTCCTCGTGGCCGGATGCCAGGGCGATCCCATGTCGGCGATGACGCGAATGGCTACCGACCAGCACAAGAGCCTTTCGGTCGGACCCGGCGACAAGGTGGTGCTGTCGGCTCGCAACATCCCCGGGAACGAGCCCGCCATCACCCGTTTGATTTCGCATTGCTATAAGCGGGGCGCGAAGGTAATAGACAGCTCGCTCGCGAGAATTCACGTCTCGGGGCACGGCAGCCAGGAGGACCTGAAGCTGTTGATCGAGGCGCTACGGCCGAAATTCCTTATCCCCATCCACGGAGACTACCGGCAGCTTTACAGGCACAAGGAATGGGCCGAGACGCTCGGGATTGTCAGGCCCGCCAACATCGTAATTATCGAAAACGGGGACGTGCTCGAGCTCGACGAGCATGGCGCGGAGATCAGCGCCAAGGAGTTCATCGGCCGTACCTTCATCGACGGCACGTTCGGAGAAGTGGAAGACATCGTGGTGCGCGACAGGAAACACCTCTCCTACGACGGCGTGGTCGTACCCATCGTGGCCGTAAACCTGACCTCGGGCAACCTGGAACCGGACCTCGAAATCGTCACGCGCGGGTTCATTCACGAGGATGACAGCGCCGACCTGCTGGCGGAGCTGAAGCAGATCGTGATCGATACCGTAAGCGGGGCGACGCACGAAGAGAAGATCGATAACGCCGTGGTCAAGGAGAAGATACGGCTGGCCCTGAAGCGGTTCATTCAGAAGGCGACCGGCCGAAGGCCGATGATAATCCCGGTGGTCATGGAAGTGTGAGATTATGACTGAGGTAATAACGCGTTGTCCTCTCGTCTGAAGAAGCGGTACATTATCGCCTGCATTGTTCTCGCCGGGCTCCCGTTGACCCTGTATGCCTTCTTTGTCGAGCCCTACTGGATCGAAGATACGCATTATCGAATCCAAGCGCCCGTCACCGCGCCGCTCAAGATAGCGCACCTGTCCGATCTACACACCTCCGGCCTGAACCGCCGCGAGAAAGAATTACTGGAGATTCTCGATCGCGAGAAGCCTGACCTGATCGTTATAACGGGGGATTCGGTCAGCACGACCAATGGGTACGAGGGCTTCCGCGTAGTTTTGCGAGAGCTGCGAGCGCCTCTCGGCGTCTGGGTGATTCGCGGAAATCACGAGAACTGGCATCCGATTCCCGACGAGCGCGACTTCTACAGCTCGGCCGGCGTCAACTTCCTGGTCAACGAGAGCAAGAAGCCGCGAGAGGACTTCTGGCTGGTAGGGCTCGACGATGCATTCGGGGGCTCGCCCGACCTTGACGGCGCGCTCGCGGACGTACCGGAAGACGAGTATAAAATTGCCCTGTTCCACTCCCCGGGCTTCTTCAACCAGGCGGCGGGCCGTTGCGATCTCGCGCTCGCGGGGCACACTCACGGCGGGCAGGTGCAGCTTCCCATAATCGGAGCGGTGTGGCTGCCGCCCCATTCCGGGAACTTTGTCGAAGGATGGTTCGAGCGGAACGGCTCGCGGCTCTATGTGAGCCGGGGGATCGGCACGTCGCTCCTGAACGTCCGCTTCCTGTGCAGGCCAGAGGTCGCTTTCATCACTCTTGAGAAATAGCGAGCCTGTCTTGACCCCGGCCCCGCGCGCTTCACCGCGATGCGCGGCCGAACGGCGCGCCGAGGTCTATGTTTCCGACGGCGTAGATTATCACCGCGAACAATCCGAATATCGCCAGTATTACTATACCGAGCAGGATTGCCACCCAGGCCCAGTCGCTCCAGAAAGAGCCGCCCTTGCCGCGGGCATGCTTTTCGAGCAGCTTCATATTCTTGTCGTTCGATTTCCACGCGAAGTCGAAGAGATCGCCCACGAACGGTATGCTCCCGATGGCGAAGTCCGCCCCGACATTGAAGACCATCCTGGCTATGACGCCCTTGGGCAGCCCGTACCTCACGGAGACTAAAACGATGTAGGCGGAGAGCAATGCCCCAATCGTGTCCCCGGCGAACGGGAATAGAAAGCTGATGATGGGATCGACTCCGAATCGAAGATCGGTCCCGGGCACGCGGATGGACCGATCGAGGATGTAGCTCAGCCTGTCGAGGTTCTTGTCTATCGGCTCGCGCGCGACTCCGGGTGCCGCGGGCATACGGCGTGGATAATAATCCTCGCGCCTTTCGATCGATCGAGCCGGGTGATCTGGTTCGACATCTCTCATCTTTGTCCTTTGCGTTCAATTCGGATTCAGTCGACGGGATTAATTCTACCAGCGGGCTTCGGTCGAAGGAAACGATGGCGAACCGAGCGAGGAGTTGAAAAAAAAGCGGGCGGGTCCTGGGGATGAACTTGCCTCAGAATCCCACTAAGACCCGCCCTGCGGCAGAGCCGTCAGTGCGCTCCACCAATGCAGTCTTGCGACAGACTAATCGATCTCGATGGCTCCGAGAGCCGATACGCGAACCGCGTAAGATACCCTGGAATTGCTGACCACGATTTGAGGCAGCTTGCCGTGATCTTCCAGGCTTCCGCTGGTTGAAAACGTGACTGTAGCATCGCTCGACAATCTCACGGTATGGGGTAGCTCCTCGGCCTCGATGCTTTCGAGCTTCCCGTTGTGATTTCGGTCTACCCCAAGCCTGTTCAACGCGAAGTCGAAGATCACGCCTGTGCGCTCGCCCTCTTCTTTGGCCAGGCTACGGGCCGTCTCCAGCCTGCCCGCGACGATACTCGTCGCCCTCCGCAACTCATAATATTCGTAGGCCCTGTTGAACAGGTGGACCGTTATGGATCCGAGGATCAGCACAACCGAGAAGCTGAAGATGAATTCCATCAGTCCGATGCCTGCTTCAGGCCGCCTATGCGTCATCGCCCTTAAGGTTTTGTCCACTCTGACCTCCAAAAAGGGATGTTTGATATTGGCAAGATGGACGAGGCAAATATGCTGCCAAACGGTTACGGTAGATTTACCCGGCCCGTCCCGCATGAAAAGGGCCGTTTCAATCAACTTGGCTGATTCGCAAGAATGGGCGTCCGTAACTTTAGTTCACGGCCTGGTACTTTTCTTTCACAGAAGGGGCTTGAAAAAGAGGGAGCCTGCAATGAAAGGTCGTTCCCGCTTCGTCGCTGTGCTCGACGAAGACATCTCCCCCGTGGACGACGAGTATCTTCTGGACGATTGCGAGGCCGATCCCGTAGCCCCGAGATTTCGTCGTATAGAAAGGGATGAAGATTCTGGGGAGATCCTTAGGAGAAATACCGCTTCCGGTATCGCGAATAGTTACGTGCGCGTAACGGCCGGTGCCGATGTCTATGCTGCCCGTCACTTCGATCAACCTCTCGGCGGAACCCTCGTCGATGGCCTCCGCGCCGTTTCGCAAGAGGTTGACGAAGGCGCGCCTGAGCATGGATTCGTCCCCCGCGAGCTCCGCGAACCTCCCCCGGACCACGACCCTGATGCCGCTTGCGGCCAGGCTCGGGCGCACTTCCTCGACGCAATCGTCGATGATCGAGCGAAGGCTGACCTCGGATAGAATCAACTGTTGCGGGCGCGCGAAGTTCAGAAAATCAGTGATGAGGCTCGCAAGCAGCCTGATCTCCGAGAGCATCGCGTCGAGCGTCCGGTGCCTCTCGGCAGGCGAGAGGGGGTTCTTCCCTTCGGTATCGATTAGCTGAATGTAGCCGTGGATCGTCGCGAGCGAGTTCTTGAATTCGTGGGCGAGCCCCGCGGCCATTTCGCCCAGGTTCGCGAGCCCTTCCTGAAGCTTCATCCTCTCTCGCAGGTCGAGCACCTCCGTTATATCGGTCATCAGGCAAAGCGCCCCTTCGACATTGTGAACAAAGTCGATTACGGGAGAGATGCTCAACCCGAGGTGCCGCGTCGTTCCGTCCGTGCGGGCCACTTCGACCTGTTCGCGTCTGAAGGCCGAGCCCCGCGAAAGGCACTCTCCGACGAGCTCGATCAGCCTGGGCGAGTCGGTGAAGAAGGCGCGGTAATCTATCGCGAGCGTGTGCAGCTCGTTGCTGTTCGCCGTTACCGTCGCGGCTTGCCCGCTCGGCTCCAGCGCGCCGAAAATTTCCTGAGCCAGCACGTTCGCCGATGTTACGAGTCCGGTCGCGTTAATCGCCACGAGGCCGCTCGGAATATTGGCGATCAGCCTTTCGTTGAATCTTTCGGACTTCTCCGCCCGCTTTCTTTCCAGGTCATGCAGGCGCGCGAGCTCCCGTTCGTTATCCTGTAGCTGGTCGATCAGCGCCTGAAAAGTCTCCACGACGAATTCGCTCTCGCTCCTCGCGGTAGAGGGGCGGACCGGGCTGCCGTGCGCGGCCTCGACGATTCGGCGATAGGGCCTGAGCATCAGCCGGATCAGGAATATAGCCAGCCCGAGCCCGAAGATGAGGGCGATAATCTGATAGCTGAAGAGGTATACGATCAGGGACGGGGTCGTGGCGGTGGCGGGAATGGCCAGAACAAGAGACCTCCCGCCTTCGATGGAGACCTCGACTACGTCGAAGTTCCCGCTGCTCCACGCGATGGCCGAGCCCGGAGACGGCCCGGCTTCCGAAGCGACAGAGGGCCTCTCTGCCCGCCCTCGAAGTAAGGAATCGAAAGGCTCCCTGCTATGGTCGAGCGTCGATGCGCGGGCGATCATCTCGCCGCCCGGTGAATAGATGGCTGCCGCGCCCGAGATGTCATTGGCCCGCAACGCGTGCGCAAGCGCCGCGTCGTCCGCCCGGCCGGGTAGTCTTGCCGCGAGCAGAGCGGCCTCGATCCTTCCATTCTTTAGGCGGTGGGCGGCAAGCTCCTGGCGGGATTGCGAGTACAGGGCGAGACTCAGGCCGATTACCAGGAAGAGCGCCACGACGAACAGCGCCGCCGCCAGGCGCGCCTTATTTTCAACAGCCCTCAGCTTCATACTTTCGCGACCGCCTCGAAAAGAGCTCTGGGGGCAGACCTGAACTCGCGGGCAGCATTATCAACCTGATCAACCTTACGGGGCGCTCTTCGTAGATTATTCACTCGCCCCCGCCGAGGCGAGGACCTCCACGATCTCCTTATGACCCGAATTCTCCGCGTAGGTACGCGCGGTGATTCCCATCTTATCCTTGAGCGAGACATCGGCGCCCTGCGCGAGCAACGCCTTTACGATCTCGATATGGCCCTTCGCCGAAGCGGCCATAAGCGGTGTCACTCCGAATTCGCTCCTGGTATTTACGTCCGTGCCGCTCGCGAGCAGGCTCGTGACCGTCGCCGCGTCGCCGCTCGCGGCGGCTTCCATGATCTTGGGGCCCGGTTTGGCCCGGGGCGCTCCGGCGCTTGAAGACGGGTCGCCGGATTGCGACGATTGGGCGCCCCCTTCCTTCTCGGGATTACCCGCGCAATTGAGGGATACGGAGAGAGTGATTGTCAGAGATATAATGAGCAGCACGCGTCGCATAAGATTTCAGGGCGGGCACGGATAATGATCGGCCGCCGTTCGCCTCCTTCAAGATTACGGATGAAAGCTCAAATCCACTCCACCATTAAATCTTGACGGGGCGAAAAGGTAAAGAGCTTTATCGCACGAGCGCGTGCCGGGCACACCCCGACCCGTAACTCAGTTCTGCTTCCTGGCCTTGCGGCGCTCGACGGCTTGTTTGAGATCGTCGAGCGTTCCGATGCGTCCGTGCGCGGGCACGATCTTATCGACTCCAAGTCCGAGGCTCTGAATCTTGTCGGCGAGGTCGGCTGTGTCTTCGCCCCCGGTTCCAATGCGGCCGGGAATCTCTATGTCGAGCATGTCGGCCTCAAACAATATCTTCTCATTCGGAAGGTAGGCGACGATCATCTCGGCGCAATGCGGGTTAGGCGAAATATCATACAGCTCGACCTTGTGTACTCCGTCATCGAAGACGCGCTTCTTGCTGAACGTTTCTACCATCGGAGCGCGGCTGTTTCGGGCAAGCGAATCGGGCCGCATCACGTGGGGCGATTGGACTATGAGCTTTTCGATTACGTCCTTCGCGGTCGGAGTAGTTATTATCGACGCGCCCTCGTGGACGTAGCTGCGGACCCCGCTCAGGTGGTCATAATGAAAGTGGGTGCTCACGAGATAGCGGATAGGCTTGCCGGGGGCCGTCTGCTTCACCTTTGCGATTACATCGCTCGCGTACCCGCTGCTGTGGCCGGCTTCGATGACGAGAACGTAATCGTTGAATACTACGAAGACGCTGTTGTACGCGCCGAGGACCGCGTAGACATCCTCTCCAAGCTTCGTCACGGCCGGAGGCCCCGACATGCGCTCGTACTTCGAGAACCCTTCCGGCACCTCGAAGAGCGAGTCAGGAGGGTTGGTGTTTATGCTGATCGAGGAAGCGCGCAGGTCCTGGAGCATAACGCCTCCCGACTTCTCGATGTACCTGAATGGCAGAATGAGCTTATTGACCGGGCGATAGTCGGTGTAGACGGATTCGTTGGCGATGTCTCCGAGCACGGGGCTGTCAACCAGGCTCTCTACCTTGGTGAGCAGCTTCGTCTCGGCGTCAAAGAAGAGCATCAGCAGAACGCCGTCGCTATCGGCGAAGGTGACGACGTTCTGCTTCCGATTCTCGTACTGGGATTCACCGCCCCAGCGAATCGACTCGGGCCGATTCCGGACGGCGAGGAGCAGGGTCTCCGGATAGCGCCTGTACAGCCCTGTTCTCGAAGGGCCGATGGCCGACGGAGGAATCACCCGGTAGGCTTTTAGATCGTCGTAGGCCGTGAAGAAGGAGTCCTGGGTCATCACGGTCCTGAATACAATGGGCTGCCCCCCTACGATCGTGTCTTCGAGGCTTTCTGAAAGCCTCGACTTTTTAAGGTCCCTCACGCTGACGATCTTCGGGCGATTCGTCACCTGCGGGTTCCCGTTTTGAAAGTAATCCGCGCGGTGGGGCACCGGCCGCAGGCCCTGCCCTTCGTCGGTCCTGACGCCTTCCATCACGCGCGATATATCGTTGATCGCCTTCAGCTCATCCAGGCCCCCACTCGCCTGTATCGCATCCTCAAGCACCTGGCGGGCTTTAAGGTACGATACCTCGCTGTCGCTCTTCTTCTGCGCGAAGACCGCGCCGGCGATAATCGCACACGCAAACGTGACGCGGATTGCCACGGTCAATCTTCTATTCATGGCTCGCTCCTCCAAAAGGTTTGATAGATCCGTAGGAACTGTCTGTCAGCCAGAGGCGATCGGGGCAGGCTGATCTCTTCTCCGCATAACCAGGCCCGTCGGTTCACGTCGATCTCCCCTAGTCAGGCGGCAGTATCTTATATTACGGAGCTTCTTGTCTGTCAAGCAGGGCCACATGAAGGCGGGGGGTCTATAGTCAGGCGCCGTGAAATGTAATCTAACTTTCAGCTTGCATCTGGGAAGCCTTCTGAATATAATACGCGAGCCTTTGGCGCCGGAAGACGGTCGAAGCCCGGTTTTTAGCCAGGGGGTCTCTCAAAAAAGCAGTTAGTATCGGAAGAGCAAAGGCTGCGCCACCTCGACATCGGTGGCTCTGGTTCCGGAGACAAATTCTTTCTCGAGACCCGGTACCGCTGTTGATCCTCTCGCTCGATTCCTTGGCACCAGGCGATAACTCGATAGTTAATATCGCTGGCGCGACATGCAGTAGCCTGCCCTTTATCCTCAACACTAGAATTTAATATTTTAAGTGGTAGCCCTCATCAGGTTTTGCGGGCTCCAGGGCGCGTCATACTCAAAATTCTTTTCCATGAAGCTTAATCCCACCCGGGGTGCTCAGGTGATAGCGAGCTCAAGCTGGTCGAATCCAGGAATTCGAATCGGCGTGTCATTGTACATGCCGTAGCCATTGCGTTACCTATCTCGCCTCATTTGAATACGTGAGGCAAAAACGGATCTAATCCGACCTGTCGTTCATAGGCGCGGGCCGAAACCTGTTCGCGGGCGATAGCCAATCCCGGACTACTGACGCCGCGAGCCGACATTCGAATCCGAACTGGAGAAGAGATGAAAGCAAAGACCGTATTGGACCAGCGCGTATCCGTGACGCCGAAGAACAGATGGCCGCTCGAAGCGCTCGCGGTATTTCTTTCGCTTGCCTTCGTGGCCTGTGCCAGCATTTACCTGTACAACCCTCCGCAGCCTGCCGCCGGCTCGGCCCCGCCGGGCGAGTTCTCTTCAGCGAGCGCCATGGCGCATCTCCGGGAGATAGCCCGAAGCCCCCGGCCGATGGGTTCTGTTCGCCACGCCGAAGTGCGCGATTATATCCTGAAGGAGCTGACGAGTCTGGGGCTCGCTCCGGAAGTTCAAAAGGCGACCTCGATCAACACCCGGATGGGAACTCCCTACCCGGCGGCGACCGTACACAACATCCTGGCGAGGTTGCCGGGGAGAGCGAATACCAGGGCCGTCATGATCGCGGGCCATTATGATTCGGTGCCGACCGGCCCGGGGGCGAATGACGACGGGTCCGCCGTCGCCGCGATGCTCGAGACCGCGCGGGCTTTGAAGGCCGCGCCGCCGCTCCTCAACGACGTAGTTCTACTCTTCACCGACGGAGAGGAGCCGGGCCTTCTGGGCGCCCGAGCTTTCGTTGACGACCACGTGTGGGTCAAGGATGTCGGCCTTGTCGTCAACCTGGAGGCTCGCGGCAACGGCGGCCCTTCGGTTATGTTCGAGACCAGCGACCAGAATGGCTGGCTGATTGACCAGTATGCCGGGGCGGCCGTACACCCCGTCGCGAGCTCCCTCACGTACGACCTTTATAAGCTCCTGCCAAGCGACACGGACTTCACTGTCTTCAGGCAGGCAGGGCTGCCCGGGTTGAACTTTGCTTATATCGGCGGGTCCGTCCACTACCACACGTGGGCGGACAGTCTCAGCACTGTCGGCGAGGCGACGCTCCAGCACCAGGGAGCGAATGCCCTGGCTATGGCGCGACATTTTGGCGAGCTGAACCTTGAGGACCGGAGACAACCGGATGCAGTCTACTTCAGCATTCTGGGATTACACACGTTTCATTATCCGGGGCAGGCGGTAATTCCTTTGACGCTCGCGGCCGTTCTCGCCTTTGCAGGCCTCCTCTTTTTCGGGATCAAGAAAAAGGCTCTCTCGTTCGGCGGCGTGCTCCTGGGGTTTCTCTTGTGGCTGGTGGTCGCGGCTGTCGCGGCCTTGATAGCGGCCGCGACGTGGAGCCTGGTCGTAACCCTACACGGGCAATACCTGGCCATCCCGTTCGGCGACACCTACAACAGCAAGCTTTACATGCTCGCGCTCGTTTTTTTGACCGTAGCCCTCTGCTCGGCTCTTTACGTCCTTTTGAGCCGCAGGATCAGCATGCTCAACCTGGGCGGAGGGGGCCTCTTATGCTGGCTCCTCTTGACAGTCGCAACGAGCATCTTCCTGCCGGGAGTCTCTTACCTGTTCATGTGGCCTCTGGTCTTTGGACTGGTTGGCCTCGGGGTCCTGATCTTTACTGAAGACCCCGGTCGGATTACCGGCTCGCGGGTGGCGCTGCTGGTTTTATGCGCGCTCCCCCCGGTGATCCTTCTGGTCCCGGACTTCTACCAGATTCTCGTTGCCCTGACGGTAAGCTCGCCCGCGGCCGTTATGGCTCTCGTGGCTTTGCTGCTCGCTCTGCTCTCGCCGCTTCTGAGCTTGATTCTTAAGCCGTATAAATGGGCGCTTCCTTCAGCGGCTCTCGCGGCCGCCGCCGTACTCCTCGTGGCCGGCAGTCTGACTTCCGGTTCGAGCGCCGACAGCCCGCAACCCGATCATGTCTTCTACGCGGCCAATGCCGACGCCGGAACATCTACCTGGGCGAGCACGGACGCGAGGCCCGACGAGTGGACCTCTCAATTCTTCACCGGGGACGTACAAAGAGGCCCCGTAGCGGATTTTGCTCCCCTGGTTCGCGGGAACTTCCTGAAGGCCGGCGCCCCACCTATACAGGCGCCACCCCCTAGCCTCGACGTGGTGGAGAAGAAGAATGAAGGGGACCTCTGGACCTACAGGACTCGCATCAGCTCACCACGGAAGGCGGAAGTTCTCCTGGTCTCAATCGAGGGCGCTTCTGAGATCGTCTCGGCCTCCGTCAACGGAAAACAGGTTAGCCCCGCTCGAAATGCTCCTCAGGGCGGGCCGGATTCGCAATGGAGCATTATTTATTACGCGCCGGACGAGAAGGGGATCGAGCTCAACTTCCAGGCAAAGGCCTCACAGCCGCTCAAGCTTATAGTGATGGATCGCTCATATGGCTTACCCGAGCTTGGCGGCAATCCGGTAAAGCCGAGGCCGGGATACCTGATGCCCGCGCCCTTCACTTTTAGCGATTCGACTCTGATAACAAAGTCCTTCAGCCTTCAATAAGGCCGGTCGATTCGGGATCGATCGAGCCCGGTCCCGGTCCCCATATGAGGGCTTGCGATATCTGGCGATTAGCCTTACATTAGACGACGATCGGGCGCGAGGATGCGCCGAGAAACCCGGGCTGGCGTCCTCCGGATCGCTCACGTAAATCAATTCGAGCAACGATTCAGAAGGAGAGCATATGAGCAGAGACGAGAGAGAAGACAATACGATCTACACAGTTGTAGTGAATCACGAAGAGCAGTATTCCATCTGGCCCGCGGACCGCGAGAATGCCCTGGGATGGAACGACGCCGGCAAGAGCGGGACGAAGGCCGAATGCCTCGCTTACATTAAAGAAGTATGGACCGATATGCGGCCTCTCAGCCTGAGAAAGAAGATGGAAGAGGCTGCCAAGGTCAACTGACCCTGGCGCGCGGCTTCGAGCGTGTATGCGGGGAGACCGGCCCCTCCGGTGAAGAGGGCTTGAATTCTCCCTGAGCGCACATCAAAGCGGCCTCGCCCGAGCGGGTACATTATGGTGAGCAGGCAGACTACTCCATGGGTAGTGATTCCAAAGCCGAACGCCGCGGCCTCTATGCGCTTGTTCTGTTTTCCTTATGCCGGGGGAACGGCCGCGGGCTTTCGGAAGTGGCCTCTCGGCTTGCCCCCTTCCGTCGAAGTCTGGGCGGTCCAGTACCCGGGGCGCGGGAGCAGGATGCGGGAGAGCGCCTTTACCCGCCTCGCGCCCCTGGTGGAAGCGACAGCCGCGGCGCTTATGCCTTATATGGATATGCCCTTCGCCTTCTTCGGTCACAGTATGGGCGCGATCATAGGTTTCGAGCTCGCGCGTATTCTTCGCCGGGAGGCGGGCAAGAGCCCTCTTCACCTGTTCGTTTCCGGCCGAAGAGCGCCGCAGGTGATCGATAAGACGGACGAGATATATAAATTGCCCGATGAGAAATTCGTCGAAGAGCTGCGCCGTCTCAACGGGACTCCGAATGAGGTGCTGGAGCATGAAGAGCTCATGCAGTTGATGCTCCCTCTATTACGCGCCGACTTCGAGGCCATAGGAAATTACGAGTATACGGACGAGCCCCCTCTGGAATGCCCCATCAGCGCCTTTGGAGGTTTGCAGGATCAGGATGTGACCCGCGAACACCTCGCGGCCTGGCGCGCGCAGACTACCTCCGACTTTTCATTGCGAATGATGCCCGGCGACCATTTCTTCCTGCACGCGGTGGAGCCTTTACTGCTCGGCGCGCTCGCTCAGGAACTCGCGAAGGCCTGAGCCGCCTGAGGCCGCGCGCCTTGACAACGACCGAATAGCAGCCTATAACGTGGCCAAATCCCAGGTGCAACACGTCGGCGTCCTCACGTCGTTGCAAAGCAAAAGATAAAGAGAGGTGACGGTATGGAAACATTGATGCAAGACATAAGACTCAGCTTGCGGAGATTGTCGAAAGCGCCCGGCTTCACAGCTATAGCGGTCATCGCCCTCGCGCTCGGGATAGGGGCAAACACGGCGATCTTCAGTGTGATCAATGGAGTACTGCTTCGCTCTCTGCCATACAAAGACCACGGCACCATCGTGCGAGTCTGGGATAATTTCCTCCAAAGAGGATTGACCGAGATCGCGGTATCGATCCCCGAGTACCACGATTATAAGAATGAGAACCAATCCTTCGAGCACATAGCCGCAATATTCGCGGCCACCTTTACCATAACCGACCCGGGCGAGCCTGAAAGGGTCGAAGCCGCATCCGTCTCTTACAACTTCTTTCCGCTTCTTGGAGTCGACCCGTTTCTCGGTCGCCATTTCGCTCCCGAAGAAGATCAGGCCGGGAACGATAACGTGGCTATCCTGAGCCACGCTCTGTGGGAGCGACGATTCAACTCGGACAAAGGGGTGCTGGGGCAGAAGATGACCATTGACGGGCTTGTCGTCACGATCGTGGGCGTGATGCCTCGCGGCTTCCAGTATCCAGAGAACGCGGCCATGTGGGTGCCTGTAGGATTCTCACCTCAAATGCTGGCCCCCACGCGTCGCGGAGTGCGCAGCCTGAACGTGATCGCCCGCCTCAAGCCGGGAGTGTCGCTGGAACAGGCACAGGGCGATATGGACCGGATCGCCAATAATCTCCAGGCACAGAACCCTGATTTCTATCCCGAGAGCGGGGGCTTCCGAATCACTGTGGTCCCGCTGCTTGAATCCACAGTCGGCAAGATCAGGCCGATGCTCTTACTCGTGCTAGCGGTCGTGGGATTCGTCCTGTTGATCGCCTGCATGAACGTGGCGAACCTGTTGCTCGCGCGCTCTTACGCGCTCCAGAAAGGGGTGGCGATTCGCGCCGCGCTCGGGGCGAGCCGGGCGCGCCTGATTCGCGAGTTCCTGACTGAAAGCGTGCTGCTCGCCCTCGCGGGGGGCGCGGCCGGTTTGATTCTCGCTTACTGGGGCATACATCTTCTGGTGGCCGTGAGCCCCAAAGAGACCATCCCGCGCCTTCATGAGATTGGCCTCGACGGCACCGTGCTCGCCTTCACCTTCGGAGTCTCATTGCTGACCGGGATAATCTTCGGGACGGTGCCCGCTTTGCAGGCATCAAAACACGACCTGAACGACGTGCTTAAGGAAGGCGGCCGGTCATCCTCGGGTGGCGGCGTGAGGCACCTGCTTCCTAACTCCCTGGTGATCGCCGAGGTGGCGGTGACGATCGTTTTGCTGACCGGCGCGGGCTTGATGATCAAGAGCTTCTGGGTCCTTCGCAACGCGGACCCGGGCTTCGAGCCGGGAAATGCGATGACGATGCGGACCTACGTGCCTCAGAACTCGACGTATCGGGACCCGGCTAAACAGGCGTCCTTCTTCGAGCAATGCCTCGATCGGATAAGAGAGATTCCCGGGGTGGAATCGGCCGGCGCGAGTTTTTACCTTCCGCTTGCCGGGTCTTCGCTGAGCTGCTCGTTTATACCCGACAGTTCTCATTTCACGCCCGGCGAGAGCAGCCCCGAGGCGGACTGGAGGGCGGTCAGCCCCGGCTTCTTCGAATCGCTTAACATTCCGTTGATCCAGGGCCGGGACTTCACGAAATTCGACAGGCCGGGCACTCCGCTCGCCGTCGTGATCGACCGGTCGCTGGCCGACCAGTACTGGCCCAACGAAGACCCGCTAGGCAAACGGCTCAAGCTGACCCTCCCCATGGTGAGAGATCAATGGCTCACGGTCGTCGGAGTGGTAGGGCACGTCTGGCATTCCAAGATGAATAGCGTGGTAAGGCCCGAGGTGTATACAAGTTTCATCCAGACCCCCATGGCTGCTATGAGTTTCGTCGTGCGCTCCTCGTCTAAGGACAACCAGTTGACGGCCGCGGTCACGAGAGAGATCCACGAAGTCGAAAGCCTCGTTCCGGTTTATGAAGTCAAGAGCATGCGGAAGATAGTCTCCGACTCCCTGGGCGACTCGCGCCTGTTGATGCTCTTGCTTTCGATCTTCGCGGGCGTGGCCCTCGTGCTCGCGTCGGTCGGCATCTACGGCGTGATGTCCTATTCGGTGACCCAGAGGACCCACGAGATAGGCATACGGATGGCGATGGGGGCTCGCGCCGTCGATGTGCTCAAGCTCATATTTCGAAAGGGGCTGGCGTTGACTCTGGTCGGAGCTTTCATCGGTCTTGCCGCATCTTACGCGTTGAGCGCCTACTTGACGAGCCTCTTATACGGCATCAGCGCCACGGACCCCCTGGTCTTCATACTCACTCCGGTCGTGCTGGTCTTGGTCGCTGTCTTCGCGTGCTTCGTACCGGCGCGCAGGGCAACCCAGGTCGATCCCGTGATCGCCTTGCGCTTCGAGTAATCCTCTATAAAACCGTTGTCGGCCTCACGAAATCTCTTTCTGCCGAGGAGGGAATGCCATGTCCAAGCCTGGCTTATTAGTGATTGCCATCGCAATTGCCGGAGGGGTCTCCGTGATCTATTATGATTCGATCCAGAGAGTAGCGATCGGGGCCATTCTATCGGCCGTGGGAGGCAACGTGTCTCGCCGCGCCGGCGATGTCAGAGAAGAGTTCCATCGCGTGTTGACCCTAGCCGGAGACGGACAGATCAGCTTGAAGAACATTACCGGGGCCGTCCGAATCATGGCCTGGGACCGCGATGAGGTAGACGTGAAGGCGGTTAAGCTGGCCTCCTCCCGCCAACGCCTTGGGGAAGTTGACATACAGGTGACCGGCGGCCCGGGAGCTGTAAGGATCGAGACTGTTTACTCATCCGGAACTCCGATGTGGATTCAAAGCCAGGGCCGCGATTTCGATAATCCCGCGACTGTCGAGTACACGATAACGGTTCCGCGCTCGGCTCGTCTCGCCGATATCGAGGTGGTCAATAGCCCTCTTGAAATCGAGGGCGTCTCCGGAGAGATCGTCGCCCGTTGCACCAACGGCCGCTTGACGGCTCGTGGCCTCGCCAGTGGAGTCAGGCTCTCCACGCTCAACGGCCAGGTCGATGCGGCCTTCGAGTCCGTCAACCCTTCCGGCCCCGTCGTGATGGAGTCGGTCAACGGGAACATCTTACTGACTATCCCCTCAGACGCCCGCGCCGAGATCAAGGCTGAGGCGGGTTACGGCGGAATCAGCAATAATCTGGGCCTGCCGGTCCGACCGCGCGGGCTTCACGAGGGCGTCTCGAAAGGCGGCGACCTCGCGGGGCTGCTGGGCGAAGGCGGAGCGCGAATAGAGCTGATGACCCTGAACGGCAATATTCAGATACTACACGCGTCCGACGGGCGCGGGGCCTCGACGGTTACCGACCTGTTGCCTCGCACGCCGCAAACGGAGATAGAGCGCCTGGAGTCGCAGGCCCGCCGCCTAGAAACGGGTCCGATGGCTGCGAAGGGCCTCGCCTCAAGCGAATCCACGGCATCCTCCGGGGCGCACTACTCCAACCATGAGCGCGGAGAAGAGAGAGAGCAGAGAAGCCTCCCGTCGGTGGCGGTAGAGACCGGAACTTTTTCGGTATCGGGCCTCCCGTCGGTCGTAATCGAGACCTTCGACGGATCGATTACGGTTCACACGTGGGAGAAGACCGAGGTGATGTTCAGCTCCGAGAAGAGGGGCGGGGACGAAGAGTTCCTGCGCGGCATCAAAGTTAAAGGCGAGCAGAGCGGAGGAGAGGTTCGCATCTCCGCGGAGTTCGATCTATCCCACGGTCGCCGCCGGGCGTCGAGCGTGAGCGTCCGCGCGGCGGCGAACCTTGATGTCTACGTGCCCCGCAATTCTCGCGTGCGCGCAACGACGGCCGACGGCGGAATCAAGATCGAAGGCGCTATGGATAACGTGGACGTTCGGACCGGCCACGGCGGCATCAGCTTAGAGGGCGAGTTCGCGGCCTTGAACGCATTCACGGGCGAAGGCCCGATCCTGGCCGCGTTCCCCGGAGCTTTCGACGCGACCGTCAGGACACACGCGCAATCGGTGATTAACGATGGACTGGCAACGCCATCCGATTCATCCGCAGACCGGGTTCGTAACTGGAAAGTCGGGCGCGGCGGGCCGGTCCTAACACTTCACACGGGCAACGGCGTAATAACTCTGCGAAGAAGCGCGCGGTAGAAGGGGACACGGCACCCAGGGCGAGCGCGACAGTCGCGCACCGCAATCGCAAAGAGATCTGGCGCAGGGGAATAATCCTCGAATCACGCCGGGAACGGGGATCGAAAGGAGAATAAGCGATGGCAAGAATGGGGAGGTACTGCAAGGCATACCAGATTCACCGGTTCAAAGATTTCAACGGATGGCCCTCGGACCTGCGCATCCTGACGAAAGAGAAACAAGAGATCGACGGCGCGGAGGTAGAGGTGGAGAGGGCTCTGGGCGACGACGATCATCTCTACCTGCAAGAGAACATGGTCGTAACCAAAGGCATATTCATCGATGAAGACATAGTATTCGACGACGTTTCTCCGGAATGGCAGGAGTTCTGCAAGGCCAGGCTCCGGTTTGAGGTGCCCGATTACAGTAAGGCGCAGGCCGCGACGACAGGTGAGAAAGCAAACCAGAGTGCGGACGAACCACAGGCATAGAGTCATGTCCACCAGCAGGAGGCCTGGGAACGACCGGCAGGATTGATCCTGCGCTCCGGCCCGGGACTTCTCCGCGAATTAGCGCCCCCGTCCTCGCTGTACAATCAAAAGTATTCTTAATCCATAAGACGACCGCTTCGCTCGCGGCCCGGGACATCCAGTCTCGTCCCGGCCCCCTTGTCTTAAAGGACTCACTCGCAAGGCGAGCAGAGGTCTATGAGCGGTCAGGTCTCGATAATGGCAAGCGTAACCATAAGAAAAAGTCTGCCCGGCTCCCGGCTTGAGCCGTCCACGTTGATCGAGGTTCTGCGATGGAGGGCGAGCGATCGGCCCGGGGTTCCGGCCTTCACTTTTCTGGCCGATGGGGAGAAGCGCGAGCATACGCTCACCTACGAGGACCTTGAACGCGAGGCTCGGGCAATCGCGGCGAGGCTTCAAACGGTCGCGGCCCCGGCAGACCGCGTCCTGCTGGTCTACCCACCGGGACTTGAGTTCATGCCCGCTTTCTTCGGCTGCCTCTATGCGGGAGTCATAGCGGTTCCCGTCTACCCGCCCGACCCGGGAAGGCTTGCCCGTTCGCTGCCCAGGCTGATTTCGATTACAGCCGACGCGCGCGCGGCCGTCGCCCTCACCACCCGCGCCGTATTGTCCATGGCTACAGGGCTCGCGGCTAAGCATACCGACCTGAACAGCCTTCATTGGATCTCGACCGATGATATTGCCGCAGACCTCTCCGATAGCTGGCGGGAGCCGGTGGTTGACGGCGACTCCCTGGCGTTCCTTCAGTACACGTCGGGCTCCACGGGCAGCCCGAAAGGCGTGATGCTGACTCATGGCAATCTGTTACACAACGCGAGCCTTGTGCACGACGGAGTCGAGCACTCACCTGAGGATAAGTACGTATCCTGGCTCCCGACCTTCCATGACATGGGATTTATGGCCGGCGTGTTGCAGCCGCTCTACGCGGGTCTTCCCGTGGTCTCAATGTCCCCGGTTGCTTTCTTGCAGCGGCCCGCGCGGTGGCTTGAGGCAATCTCCAAATACCGGGCCACGACCAGCGGGGGGCCGAACTTTGCTTATGATCTTTGCGCTCGAAAGGTCACTCGCGAAGAGCGCGAGAAGCTCGATCTCAGCCGATGGACGGTCGCGTTCAACGGGGCCGAGCCCGTGCGGGCGAATACTATCGAGAGATTCGTCGCGGCCTTCTCTGAGTGCGGCTTCCGCCGGGAGACTTTCTATCCCTGTTACGGTCTCGCGGAAGCGACTCTGATCGTATCGGGCTGCGCGAAAGACGATCCGCCTTCGGTCAAGAGCGTTCGCGCTGAGTCTCTCGAAAAGCACAGTGTCACGGACTGTTCTGAAGCGCACGAGGATGCCGTCTCATTCGTCTCATGCGGCAGGCCTCTGGGCGGGCAGAAGGTCGCGATCGTCAACACGAATCACTTAACCCTATCTCGCGAAGGCGAAGTCGGTGAGGTCTGGGTCTCCGGTCCGAGCGTCGCAAAGGGGTACTGGGGGCGCGCCGTGCAGACCGGGGAGGCCTTCCACGCCTTCACCTCGGACACGGGCGAGGGGCCATTCTTGAGGACGGGCGACTTGGGCTTTCTCTCTAACGGGGAGCTGTTCATAACGGGGAGAATCAAAGATCTCATAATCATTCGGGGGGCGAACCATTATCCGCAAGACATAGAGGCGACAGTCGAGCGCAGCCACTCAGCCATCAGGCCCGGCTGCACCGCCGCATTCTCTGTCGAGGTCGATGCCGAAGAAAGGCTGGTGATAGTCTGCGAAACCGACGAGCGAAACAAGGCTGATGCGGGCGATGTCTCTGAAAGCATAATAAAAGCGGTTGCAAATGAGCACGAGTTGCAGCCCTTTGCCGTGGCGCAGGTAAAAGCGGGGACAATCTTCAAGACTTCGAGCGGGAAGATTCAGCGCGGCGCGTGTAGAGAGGCCTTCATTGCGGGCGAACTCGACCTCAGGACCGAATGGCGAGCAGAGCAAGCTAGAACTCATGTATCGCCCGCACGGAAGAGACCGGCCCGCGCCTCAAGCCGCGTCGAAGAGAGATTGATCTCTCTTGTCTCAAACAGTATCGGGCTTGAACGCGCCAGGCTCGATGCCGAGCAACCGTTATCTGCCTACGGGCTCGACTCATTGATGGCTATGGAGATCGGGCACGCCATTGAGACCGAATTCCGAGTCGAGGTCCCTCTCGGAAGCTTGCTGGATGGCTCAAGCATCTCGTCGCTCGCGAGGCGGATCGACTCCCTCCCGGTTCGCACCGGCAAGGCCGACGCTGAGCCCGAGCCTTCTCCTCAAGACAGGGAAGCGGCAGGAAAGCTCTCCTACGGCCAGCGCGCCCTCTGGTTCCTGAACAGTCTCGCGCCCGAAAGCGCCGGATACAATCTGTTCGGTGCCGTCCGCATACTCCAGTTGCTCGACACCCAGGCGATGCGCCGTGCGTTTGAAGCGGTGGTCGCTCGCCATGCATCATTGAGAACCACTTTCTCCAGCTCGCGGGGCGAGCCGGCTCAGAGTGTACACGAGCGGGCCGAGGTCTTTTTTCAGATCGAGGACGCGTCCTCATGGGGCGAGGATCAGCTCGAAGCGAGGCTCTCGGAAGAGTCCCTGCGCCCATTCGACCTGCGCCGAGGACCGTTGATGCGCGCGTACCTCTTCTCTCGTTCCGAGCGAGATCATACGCTGCTGGTCGTCGTCCATCACATCGTCTCTGACTTCAGGTCGTTGACCGTCTTGATGCATGAGCTTGGCGCACTGTACCTCGCCGAACAAGAAGGCAGGGAGGCGGCTCTTGCACCTCTCCTCGCGAGTTACGCCGACTTCGCGCAGAGCGAGAGGGAGATGTTGGAAGGCCCGGAAGGCAAGAGGCTATGGGACTTTTGGCGGGAGCAGTTGTCGGGGAAACTCCCCGTCTTGAACCTCCCGGCTGACAGGCCCCGGCCCCCAGTGCAAACCTACAACGGCGCGTCTGTGCCGCTGATGCTCGATGCGGAGCTGAGCCGCGCCCTTAAGGAACTCGCGCAGGCTAACGGCGCGACCCTCTATATGACCTTGCTCGCGGCGTTCATAAGTCTCCTTCACCGATATACCGGGCAGGAGGACCTTGTAGTCGGCACTCCGACCTCGGGCAGAGGCAAGGCCGAATTCGCAAACGTCACGGGCTATTTCGCCAATCCCGTTGTTATCCGAGCAGACCTTTCCGGTAGCCCGGGATTCGCCGACATTCTTCGCCAGGTCCGCGCGACAGTGTCTTCCGCGTTAGACCACCAGGCATACCCGTTCCCCCTGCTGGTCGAGCGGCTCCAACCGGAAAGAGACCTGAGCAGGTCGCCGCTCTTCCAGGTGATGTTTGCGTTTCAGAAAGCCCATATTTCCGGCGTGGAACAGCTCGCATCGCTCGCTTTGGGAGAGAAAGGCTTAAGCGCGGACCTGGGCGTCTTCGCGGTTGAATCCGTCGAAATAAAACAGCGCGTCGTTCAGTTCGACCTTACATTAATGATGGCCGAAGCAGGTGAAACGATCTTCGGCTCGCTTCAATACAACAAAGACATCTTTGAATCTCCGACCATCGAGCGCATGGCCGGGCACTACAAGAATCTTTTGCGGGAGATCGTGCGCGAGCCCTCGAAGAGCGTCGCCCGAATGCAGATGCTCGGCGGTCCTGAGCTTCGACAACAGCTCGTGGAATGGAACGATACCGGCCTGGATTACGGGGACAACGCCTGCATACATCATTTGATAGAAGCGCAGGCGAGCAAGACTCCTAAGAACATCGCCGTCGCGGACGAGACGATTCGCCTCACCTACGAAGAGCTGAACGATAGGGCCGAACGGCTCTCCGCCTTGCTTCGCTCGCTCGGCATCGGCCCCGAATCCCGCGTCGCCGTCTGCCTCCCCAGGTCTTCTTCTCTCGTCGTCTCTCTGCTCGCCGTCCTCAAGTCCGGCGCAGCCTATCTCCCCCTCGATCCTCATTACCCTCTCGCCCGCCTCCTCTTCATGCTTGAAGACTCGGCCGCCTCGCTCGTCCTTTCAGACTCGGCCGGGGCCGCTCTGCTTTCCGACCTGAGCCTGCCTCTCATCGACCTCGATCTCCCGGACCTGCGAGCCTCTCTCGAGAAGATCGAATTACCTCAGGCCAGAGCCCGAGTAGAAGGCGACAACCTCGCTTATATCATCTACACGTCAGGCTCTACGGGCAGGCCCAAGGGAACGGCGATCGAGCATGGCGGCGCCTCCGCGCTTTTGAGATGGGCAGGGAACCTGTTCGCGGGCGGGCAGCTCGATTCGGTCCTGGCATCCACTTCGATCTGTTTCGACCTCTCGGTCTTCGAGATATTCGCGCCCCTGACTGTCGGGGGCAAGGTCGTCGTCGCGCAAAATGCAATGGACCTCGACCGGTACGGGAGCGACGAGCGGCCGACCCTCATCAACACGGTCCCGTCAGCGGCCAGGGAGCTGCTCAGGCTCGGTGAGATTCCCTCAACCGTGCGAACCGTGAATCTGGCCGGAGAGCCGTTGCAGCGAAGCCTTGTGGAAGAGATTTTTCGTCTCGGCACGGTCGAGGAGGTCTATAACCTCTACGGGCCGACTGAGGATACAACCTACACCACTTTTGAAAGGGTCGAACGCGGCGAAGGGCGCGCGGTCCTGATAGGCCGCCCCATAACCGGGACCCGTCTCTATATACTCGACCGCAACCTGATGCCTTTGCCTGTAGGAGCGGCGGGCGAGCTTCATATTGGGGGCAAAGGGCTGGCGCGCGGATATTTGAATCGCCCGGCACAGACGGCCGAGAAATTTATTCCCGACCCATTCGCCCGGCAACCCGGCGCGAGGCTATACAAGACGGGCGATCTTTGCAGGTACAGAGATGACGGGAGGCTTGAATACCTTGGCCGGATCGATCATCAGGTCAAGATCAGAGGGTTCAGGATCGAGCTGGGAGAGATTGAAGAAGCCCTGGCGGTTCACCCCGATGTGATTGAGGCGGCGGTTGTCGCACACGGGGGGCCGGGAGAAGATAAGCGGCTCGTCGGTTATGTAGTTCAAGGCGAGGGGGCGGGGTTGAATACGTCCGCGCTCAGAGGCTTCCTTTCAGAGCGGCTTCCGGGTTTCATGATCCCTTCCTTTTTCAGCTTCCTCGACTCGATGCCGATGACGCCCAACGGGAAGGTGGATAGGAGCGCTCTGCCGACCCCGCAAATGTCGCGGCCCGAGCAAGAGACCTCATACGCATCCGCGATGACTCCGACCGAGCACGTTCTGGTCGGCATCTGGACCGAGATTCTGGGCGTCGATCAGGTAGGAGTCAATGATAACTTCTTCGAGCTTGGCGGCCATTCGCTGCTGTTGACTCAGGTCACTTCGCGAGTGCGTGAGACGTTTCAGGCGGACCTGCCGCTGCGGGCCCTGTTCGAAGCGCCTACGATCGCGGGCCTCGCCCGTGGTATCGAAAAGCTCCGAGGCGCTCAGCGTCGTATTGAAGACACTCGTATAAAGCCTGTTCAGCGCGAAGGCGAGCTGCCCCTTTCCTATGCGCAGGAGCGCCTCTGGTTCCTGCAAGAGCTGGAGCCTGATTCGCCCATCTACAGTGTCGCCGCTTCGGTCAGACTTACGGGCCGGTTAAACTTCTCAGCCCTGGAGCAAACACTGAACGAGATTGTGAGGCGGCACGAAGTCTTGCGTACCAGATTCGCCACCGTTCAAGGTCGCCCCATACAGATTATCGACCCGCCGGAAGGGCACTGCCTGGCCCTCGTAGACCTGGCCGATCTTTCCGGGCCGGAGCGAGAGGCCGAAGCTCAGCGCCTCTCCCGGGCCGAAGCGGGCCGCCCCTTCGACCTCAGGCGAGGCCCGCTGCTTCGTAGCACTCTGCTGCGCCTCGGAGAGAATTCGCACGTCCTGCTGCTGACTATGCATCACATAGTTTCGGACGGGTGGTCCATAGGCATTCTGATCCATGAACTCGCTTCGCTTTATGAAAGCCTCTCGGCCGGAAGGCCCTCGCCGCTCGCCGACCCGCCCATCCAGTATTTCGACTACGCGCAATGGGAGCGCGAATCGATGCAGGGAACGGCGCTCGAACGCCACCTCGGTTACTGGAGGGATCAGCTTGAGGGCATGCCCGATACGGTCCTGCTGCCGCACGATTTCGCCAGGCCCACGGGCGACTCGGGGAGAGGCGCAATAGAGTATGTCTCTATATCGAAGCAGGTGTCGGATTCGCTCAAACAGCTCAGC
>DATLMR010000097.1:0-9937 GCA_035537555.1 Blastocatellia bacterium | reverse complement strand
CCTGATCAAATCAGGCGTCGGCCCTGAAACCGTTGTCGCCCTCTCACTCGACAGGTCCATAGACCTCATCGTCGCTCTGTTGGCCATTCTCAAATCCGGGGCCGCCTACCTCCCTCTGGACCCTTCTTACCCCTCTAACCGCCTTGAGTTCATGCTCGCCGACAGCCTTGCTTCCCTGGCTATCACGGAGGCCAGGCTCTCCGGGCTCTTCTCTGGCAAAGTCTCTGAGGTCATCTGCCTGCCGGACCTGGAGAGCCTGCTCGAAGCTGAAAGCGAGCGGAACCCTGACGTAGAGATGTCGGAGCAGAATCTAGCATATCTCCTCTACACGTCCGGATCTACGGGAAGGCCAAAGGGAGTGATGGTGCCGCATCAGGGGATATGTAACCTGATGGGATGGATGGAAGCCGACTACGCGCTGAGCGAGAAGGACCGGGTGTTGCAGAAGACTCCGATGAGCTTCGACGCGTCGGTATGGGAGGTGTTCGCGGCCTTGACGTCAGGAGCGCAGCTGGTGATGGCGGAGCCGGGAGGGCATAAAGACAGTGGGTATCTGGTGAAGACGATCAAGGAAGAAGGGATCACGATCTTTCAGGGAGTGCCGTCGATGCTGAAGGCGGTGCTTGACGAGCCCTCCTTCATCGACTGCAAGAGCCTTCGACGGATCTACAGTGGTGGAGAAGCCCTCGTTCCGGGTCTTAGAGACGGCCTCCTCGCCCTCGATGGGGTAGAACTATTCAACGTCTACGGGCCGACGGAGGCAAGCGTGAACTCGACGAGCTACCTTTTCGACCCCGAGCATAAAGAATCTGTCGTGCCTATCGGCAGGCCAGTATCTAACGCTACCGCTTACGTGCTCGGCCATTGTCTTGAGCCTGTGCCCATAGGAGTCGAAGGGGAGTTGTATATAGGGGGAGCCGGGCTTGCCCGAGGCTACAAGGGCCGGGCAGACCTGACGGCGGAGAGGTTCATACCCGATTGCTTCGGACGACATGAGGGAGGAAGGCTCTACAGGACGGGAGATCTGGTCAGGTACAGGAATGACGGCAACCTCGAGTTCATAGGGAGAATAGACCAGCAGGTGAAGGTGAGAGGGTACCGAATAGAGCTGGGAGAGATAGAAGAGGTGCTCAATGAGGTGGAAGGGATACAAGAGGCGGTAGTGATAGCGCGGCAGGAAGAGGGAGGAGATAAGTACCTTGCGGCCTACATAGTAGTAGAGGGTAGCGAGGCGATGAGGGAAGGGGAGCTGAGAGCGTATCTCAAGGAGAGGGTGCCGGATTACATGGTGCCGAAGGCGTTCGTGATGATGGAGAAGCTGCCGTTGTTATCGAATGGGAAGCTGGATCGCCAGGCCCTCCCTCTGCCGAGCCGCGCGCAGGCCCGGATCGACCGGCAGGCCGTTCCTCCCGCGAGCGCAATCGAGGAGATGATGGCGAGCATCTGGAGCGACCTGCTGAGCGTCGAGGTGACGAGCGCGCACGATAACTTTTTCGATCTCGGAGGTCACTCGCTACTCGCAACACAGGTTATCTCGCGGGTTCGCGAGGCGTTCAAGCTGGAGCTGCCGATGCGCGTCCTCTTCGAATCTCCGACAGTTGCCTCTTTTTCCGCTCAGGTCGAGGCGGCAATGAAGAGGAGCTTCGGGCTTCAGGCGCACCCCGTAGAGCCCGCCCCGCGCGACGGTCATCTCAAGCTCTCGTTCGCGCAGCAAAGGCTCTGGCTCCTTCACCAGCTCGCGCCGTCGAGCCCCGCGTACAACATCACTGCCGCCGTAGTCCTGACCGGGAGCCTGAATGTGAAGGCCCTCGAACAGGCCTTGAACGAGATCGTGAGGCGCCATGAAGTGTTGCGGACGACCTTTACTACGATAGACGGCCATCCCGCGCAGATTATCAACCCGTTCGTCTATTCGCGGTTGCGCGTTCTGGACCTGTCGAGCCGGGCAGAGCCCGAGCGCCGCGATGAAGCCCAGAGGCTCGCTGCCGAAGAAGCGGCATTGCCCTTCAACCTGTCCAGAGACTTGCCGATCAGAACCAGCCTGCTCAAGCTCAAAGAAGATGTGCATATGATCCTGGCGACGATCCATCACATAGCAAGCGATGGGTGGTCGATGAGCATCTTCACCCGTGAAGTCGCGATGCTGTACGAATCGTTCGCGAGGGGAGGGCATTCCCCCCTCGAAGAGCTGCCTATCCAGTACGCGGATTTCGCG
The DNA here is from genome assembly GCA_035537555.1 of Blastocatellia bacterium. GTDB lineage: Bacteria > Acidobacteriota > Blastocatellia > UBA7656 > UBA7656 > DATLMR01. The sequence continues at coordinate 7,722 of DATLMR010000097.1, read as the reverse complement.
CAATGGCAGAGGCGCTTGCTCGATGCGGACACCCTGGACGAGCTGTTGTCCTACTGGCGCGCACAACTCTACCAGGCCTCATTTCGATCAGATATCCCCGCGGGCAGGCAACGCCCATCGGTTCAAACCTACAGGGGAGCGCACCTGAACCACATCTATCCCGCCCCCCTTGCCGAGCAGCTCAGGATATTGAGCAGGCAGCGAGGCGCGACCCTGTTTATGACCCTGCTCGCTGCCTTCGACGTCCTGCTGCATCACTACACCGGAAAGACCGACATCATCGTCGGAACGGATGTCGCGAACCGCAACCGGGCGGAGACCGAAACCTTGATCGGCTTCTTCATCAATCAGCTTGTGCTGCGGGCTGACCTATCAGGCGATCCCACGTTCGAAGAACTGCTTGGCCGCGTGAGAGAGGTGGCTCTTGGGGCGTACGCGCACCAGGACCTTCCCTTTGAAAAACTGGTCGAGTCTCTCAGGCCCGAGCGAGACCTGAGCAGGACCCCCCTCTTTCAGATTAAGCTCGTTCTGCAAAATGCTCCGGTAACGGAGGTGCTGCTCGATGATCTCTCCCTTGAGTCGGTGACGGTCGAGAATGAGACCGCGAAATTCGACCTCCTGCTCAACATGTTCGACGCGGGATCGGACCTCGTCTGCTCGCTGGAATACAACACCGACATCTACGCGGCCGGGGATGTCGCGAGGGTACTGGATGACTTTGGCCGGGTGCTGCGCGCCGCCGTGGCCGACCCCGCCCAGAGGGTGAGCGCCCTCGCCGCGATCCTCGCGGAGGCCGACCGGGAGCGGCAGGCTCCCGTCCCCGCCCCTAACATGGATGAGTACCAGAACGCCCTCCTTCAAAAGCTGAAACGGGTAAAACGAATGGGAGTTCAAGAGGCGCAGGGAAACGCGGAGGGCGGACTATGAAGCACCTACCGCCCGATACCGGCCCGGCCATCATCGAAGGCCCCGCGACGTTTCGGCGCAGGGCCGTGAGCCTGTCACAGGAAGGACAGGTCTCTACGGAACTCCTGCGGCCCGGTCAGCCGCTCCCTCTGCTGGTCCGACCCGCGCTCGACGGCATGAAACTGGCACACTGGGCGGGCGTAAACAGGTCGTTCATACAATCGAGCCTGGCAAAGCACGGAGGATTGCTCTTTCGCGGATTCGGCCTCGATACGGTCGAGGGCTTTCAGGATTTCATAGCCAACGTCTCGCCCGAGCTCCTGGAGTACCGTGAGCGATCATCTCCGCGCACGAAAGTAAACGACAATATCTACACGTCAACTGACTATCCGCCCGAAGGGACGATCTTCCTTCACAATGAAAACTCTTACCAGCATACATGGCCGATGAAGATCTTCTTCTACTGTTCGACGGCCCCGGTGAGTGGAGGGGAGACGTTGATAGCGGATTCGCGGAAGGTGTTCGGGCGCATCGACCCTGAAATAAGAGACCGCTTCCTTGCTAAAAAGGTCCTGTACGTCAGGAACTTCACCGAGGGATTGGGCCTCTCCTGGCAGACCGTGTTTCAAACCGGCGACCGGGCTCTCGTCGAGCGATACTGCCGTGAGGCCGGAATCGCCGTCGAGTGGATGGAAGGCGGCCGTCTGCGGACTCGCCAGGTAAGGCAGGCTGCCCTCAGGCATCCCGTCACGGGCGAATGGGTCTGGTTCAATCACGCGGCCTTCTTTCACGTCACGACACTTGAGCCCGGCGTCCGAGAAATAGTGCTGAAGGAGCTGGCGGAGGAGAATTACCCGAACAACACCTTCTACGGGGATGGGTCGCCGATAGAGCCGCAGGTCCTCGATCATGTGCGCGAGGCTTACAAGGCCGAGACCGTCCGCTTCGACTGGCAGGAAGGCGACGTTCTGATGCTCGACAACATGCTGGTCGCGCATGGGCGGGCGCCTTATTCCGGCCCGCGAAAAATATTGGTGGGAATGGCCGAGCCCTTCTCGCTCGACGAGTAGACGTTAGACCCCGGAGGTAGATTGATGCAGGAAGAGATCGCCGTAGGGTACCGGCTGTCACCCCAACAGAAACGGCTCTGGAAGCTGAGGGAGCTTGATATGCGCGCTCCTTATCGCTCTCAGATCGCCGTCCTGATCGAAGGGCCGGTAGACGAAGAGCGTTTGACTGCCGCCTTGCGGGCCGTGGTGAACAGGCACGAGGTCTTGCGCACATCGTACCCTTGCCCATTCGGCGTCACCATTCCGGTCCAGACAATCACGGCAACCGGCCTCGCTCAGAGCTCTCTCAACCTATCGGATCTGCCCGGACAAGAGCAGAGCGCGCGCGTCGACCGGTTTCTTGAAGAAGCCCTGCGCCTGCCTATGGACCTTCAGACGGGCGACACCCTCAGGGCCGCTATAATCAAGCTGTCACCCGAGCTGAATGTCCTGGCGATAACCGCGCACGCGATCACGTCGGACGAGATCGGGCTGGAGAATCTTATCAAAGAGGCGTTACGTTTCTACGGCGACCCGGAGAGTATCACTTCGCTCCCGGAGCCTTTACAGTATGCGGATTATTCCGAATGGCAGAACCAGCTATTGGAAGCCGACGAGACGCGCGCGGGCAGGGACTACTGGCGCGGTTTGGAATGGCGCGACCTGGCCCGCCTGAAGCTCCCGTTCGAGAAGGCGCTCGAACCGCAAGCGGGATTTGAGCCCCGTCTCTTCTCGAAAGCGATCGAGCCGGAAATAGTCGCCGGAATATCCGCGCTCGCCGCCGGCTCCGAAGCGTCGATTGCGACCGTGCTGCTCGCCGGATGGCACACGCTGCTCTGGCGTATTACCGGCGCCGCCGACCTCATAGTCGGCGCTCGCTACGAGGGGCGCAGGTTCGAAGGGCTGGGCGAGGCGGTCGGGTTTTTCTCTAAATATCTTCCGGTAACATGCCGCCTCGACGACCGGCAAGAATTCCTTGACGCGCTGAAAATGGTGGATCGAGCGGCCCGCGCCGCCGAGCTCTGGCAGGAGAGCTTTGCCTGGGAGCACCTCGGCGATCTTCACAGCGCGGCCGAAGGAATGCCCTTCTTTCCCTTCCTCTTCGATTATAAAGAGAGGGAGCTGGAAGACCTTGGATCAGGCATCGGGAATTTGAGATTCTCGATTTACGGCCGGTATTCCTGCGCGGACCGGAGCAAGGTGAGGCTCTCGTGCGTAAGAAACCGGACATCGCTGACCGCCGAATTTCATTTCGACCCGGCTTTTATCTCGACGGAGAGCGCCCGAAGATTGGCGGGACAGTACGAGACCCTGCTGCGAAGCGTCGTCAGGAACCCCTCGGCTGGTATCATCGAGCTGAACCTTCTCAGCCACCAGGAAAGCGGCGAAATCGCCGAATGGAACAAAACGCGGGCAGACTTCCCCGGAGAGCTCTGCGCTCACAATCTCTTCGAGCAACAGGCCCGGCGCGCCCCGGATGCCATCGCCCTGGAGTTTCAAGGGGCGGCCCTCACCTACCGTGAACTGGACGAGCGGGCCAATCAGCTCGCGAGACATTTATTGAGCCTCGGGGTCGGCCCCGAAGTCATCGTCGGGATCTGTCTCGATCGCTCGTTCGATCTCGTCGTTTCTCTACTCGGAGTCCTGAAAGCGGGAGGCGCATACTTACCCCTCGACGCGTCTAACCCCGGCCCGAGACTGGACTATATGGTGAAGGACTCGGGCGTTCGCGCGCTGATTACCCGAAGCGGCCTCCTCGATAACTTCGGGCCGCTCGATGCAAGCGCGGTCTGCCTCGACTCGCTTCGCGACGAGATTGGCTCTCTCAGCGTTTTAAAGCCTGACAGCTCGGCGCAGCCGGAAAACCTTGCCTATGTCATCTACACGTCCGGCTCTACCGGAAACCCGAAAGGAGTAATGATCCCTCACCGGGGGCTGGTCAATTATCTCTCGTGGTGCTCAAGGGCCTATGGCATAGGCGAAGGGGTCGAGTCGGTGCTCCATTCGCCGGTCGGCTTCGATCTGTCGATCACGAGCCTTCACGGGCCTCTGGCGTGGGGCGGAAAGGTAGTGCTGGTACGCGAGGGGGAAGGCTTGCAGGGGCTGGCCGAGGCATTGAAGCGACCCGCGCCGAAGAAGCTATTGAAGCTCACGCCCGCGCACCTCGAGGTGATGGCGAGGACCGGCGCGGGAATGTTGGAGCCGGGCCAGGAGGCCGTGGTTGTCGTGGGAGGGGAAGCCCTGATGGCCGAGAGCCTGAAAGGATGGGCGAGCGAAAAGGTGAGGGTGATAAACGAATACGGCCCGACGGAGACGGTCGTCGGATGCTGCGTCTACGAGGTCGAACAAGGAGAGAGGCTGAAAGGAAGCGTGCCGATCGGAAGGCCTATCGAAAACGCCAGGATGTACATTCTTGACCGTAAGCAGGAGGGAGTCGCGGTCGGGGTGACGGGCGAGATATATGTCGCCGGAGAGGGGGTAGGTAGAGGGTACCTGGGCAGAGCGGAGCAGACCGCCGAGAGGTTCCTGCCCGACCCCTTCGCGGCAGAGGCCGGAGCGAGAATGTACAGGACCGGCGATATGGGAAGGTATATGGAGGGCGGGCGGATCGAGTACCTGGGAAGAAATGACCGGCAGGTGAAGGTGAAGGGGTTCAGGGTTGAGCCGGGAGAGGTGGAGGCCGAGCTGGGAAAGGTTAAAGGGGTGAGGGAGGTCGCCGTAGAGGTGAGAGAGAGCGAAAGGGGAGAGAGGGAGCTTGTGGGCTACGTGGTGACGGAAGAGGGCGTCGAAGAGGAAGAGGTCAGAGATGGGCTCAAGGGAATGGTGCCTGACTATATGGTGCCCACGGCGATAGTGAAGATGGCCAAGATGCCTCTGACGCATAACGGAAAGATAGACCGCCTCGCCCTGCCTGCGCCCGCGCGCAGGCCGCGCGAGCCGAAGTCTCCCTTCGAGGCCCCGCACACGCAGCTTGAACAGGCCATCGCGGGCGTCTGGCGACAGGCCCTCCACGTGGAAGAGGTTGGCCTCAACGACAACTTCTTCGACCTCGGGGGCAGCTCTCTCGTCATGTTCGTCGTCTTCAGCAGGCTCAGAGAATCATTCGTTGACGACCCCGCGATACAGTCCCTGTCGATGGTCGACCTGTTCCAGTTCCCGACGGTTGGCTCTCTGGCAAAGCACCTGACCCGGCATCAAAACGAGCAGCCTTCATTCGATCCGGCACAGGACCGGGCCGTGAGACAGAGGGCCGTAAGGGAACGACAAGGAAGAGCGGTCAGGGCCAGGAGAAGCAGCAATGACTGAGCGCGAATCAAATAACGCCGAAGGGGCGATTGCCGTCATCGGCATGTCGGGCCGCTTTCCCGGCGCGAGGAACCTGAAGGAGTTCTGGCGGAACCTGCGAGACGGCATCGAATCCGTCTCGTTCTTCACCGATGAGGAGCTCGGAGCGTCAGGGGTCCATCCGGACCTTCTGGCCAATCCCAACTACGTGAAGGCGCGGCCAATGCTGGCCGACGCGGACCTGTTCGACGCCCATTTTTTCGGCTTCAACCCTAGAGAAGCAGAGATACTTGATCCTCAGCACCGCCTCTTTATGGAATGCGTGTGGGAAGCCCTCGAAGACTCGGGCTATGACAGCGAAACCTATGAAGGCCTCATCGGGCTCTACGCGGGTATGCATACCAACAGCTATATCTTCAACCTCTTCTCCAACCCGGATCTGTTGAGCTCGGTTGGAGCGTTGCAAGTCGTGCTCGGCAATGACAAAGATTACCTCGTCACGCGCACATCTTATAAGCTGAACCTCAAAGGCCCCTGCGTCACCGTCCAGACCGCCTGCTCGACATCGCTCGTCGCGGTCCATCAATCGGTGCAAAGTCTGCTCGATTATCAATGTGACCTTGCCATCGCCGGGGGAGTCTCGGCGAGCGGCATAAACAAGGCCGGGTATCTCTATCAGGAAGGCGGGATCAATTCACCCGACGGCCATTGCCGGACGTTCGACGCGCGGGCGCAAGGGACCCTCGGCGGGAGCGGGGTCGGGGTCGTGGTGCTGAAGCGACTGGCGGAGGCGGTCGCCGACGGAGATAACATTCACGCCGTCATCAGGGGCTCGGCCATAAATAACGACGGCGCGTTTAAGGCAGGATTCACTGCTCCCAGCGTGGAGGGGCAGGCAGAGGTCATCGCGATGGCTCAGGCCGTCGCGGGCGTGAGCCCCGAAAGCATCAGCTACGTCGAAGCGCACGGGACCGCGACCCCGCTCGGCGATCCCATAGAAGTCGCGGCCCTGACTCGGGCCTTCCGCGCCAGGACCCGCGAAAAAGGCTTCTGCGCCATCGGGTCCGTAAAGACCAACATCGGCCACCTCGACGCGGCGGCCGGAGTCGCGGGCTTGATCAAGACCATCCTATCGCTCAAGAACCGGATGCTTCCGCCGAGCCTCCACTTTGAGCGGCCTAACCCCGTGATCGACTTTGAAAAAGGGCCATTCTACGTCAACACCGGCCTGGCCGAGTGGAAGGCAAACGGGACCCCGCGCAGGGCAGGTGTCAGTTCCTTCGGCATGGGCGGAACCAATGCCCACGTGATCGTGGAAGAAGCGCCCGCTCCGGGGCCGTCGAGCGAGCCTCACGCCTGGAACCTGCTGGTGCTTTCCGCCAGGACCGACTCCGCGCTCGACACGGCGACTGAGAACCTCGCAAGCCATTTGAAAGAGAACCCCGATCTGAATCTCTCCGATGTCGCTTTCACGCTTCAGGTCGGGAGAAGGGTCTTCGAGAAAAGGAGGACGGTGATCTGCCGCGACCGAGAGGACGCGGTGGCCGCGCTTGAAAGCCTCGATACAAAGCGCGTCTTCACGGGAAAGGGAGACTCGTCGGAGCCGTCGGTCGTGTTCATGTTTCCCGGCCAGGGAACACAGCGAGTGAACATGGCCCTGGATTTATACCGGGCGGAGCCGGTCTTCCGACAAGAGCTCGACCTTTGCGCGGACGGATTTTTACCGCACCTCGGTCTCGACCTGAGAGACGCGCTCTACCCGCCCGGAGGTGTCTCGGAGCGGGCGGGCCGCGAGCTTGAGCAGACTTTTCTGACCCAGCCCGCCCTGTTCGCGACCGAATACGCATTGGCGAGGTTATGGATGAGGTGGGGATTGCAGCCCCGAGCCATGATCGGCCACAGCATAGGAGAGTACGTGGCGGCATGCCTGGCGGGCACCTTTTCGCTCGACGCCGCGCTCATGCTCGTTGCCGAAAGAGGACGCCTGATGCAGACGATGCCTCCGGGTGCGATGCTGGCCGTATCTCTTTCGGAGCAGGATGTGAAGCCCCTGTTAGGCGAACGGCTCTCTATCGCCGCGATCAATGCGCCCTCCGTGTGTGTCGTCTCCGGCCCCGAAGAAGAGATCGAAGAGCTGACGGCCGAGCTGGAGGGAAAGGGCCAGGTCTGCCGCCGGTTGAAGACCTCTCACGCGTTCCACTCGCAGATGATGAAGCCTGCGACAGAGCCGTTCGCCGGGCTGCTAAAGGGAATCGCGCTCAACCCTCCGGCAATACCGTTCGTCTCGAATGTAACCGGCGCGTGGATAACACCGGAGCAGGCGACCTCGCCCGAGTATTGGGCCGGGCACATGATTCAAACAGTTCGTTTCGATCAGGGGCTGCGCGAGCTCCTGGCGGGCACGGCGGCCGTCTTGCTCGAAGTAGGACCGGGGCGGACACTGAGTGCCCTGGCCAGACAGCAGCCCGCGCGGCGTCAGGAG
>DATLMR010000096.1:0-9360 GCA_035537555.1 Blastocatellia bacterium | reverse complement strand
ATAGCTCCATACTTCCGCGCCCGTCAGAGTGTCTAGAGCGTGGAAGCGGCCGTCTCCCGTGCCGATATAGAGCAGGCCGTCGGCTACCGTCAGCCCCGGCTCCCACCCGGTGGAGACCGGCCTTTCGATCCTCCATTTCTGCTGCCCCGTCTCGCCGTCCACCGCATACAGATAGCTCCGGTTTATCGTAAAGTCGCCGGAGACGAAAAAAACCGTGTTCCCTTCAAAGACGGCGGGCGTGTCCGAATCTCCGACCCTGATCTTCCATTTCAGCCTCCCGGTATTTGCATCGAGGGCGTAAAAGAAGTCGTCGAAGCAGCCGACATAGAGCGTCGAGCCGACGACGAGCGGGGCCGACAGGCTCAAATTCTTAGTCTTGAACTTCCATACTTTTTTCCCCGTCTGAGCGTTCAGAGCGTAGACTCGTTTATCCTGGCCGACGTATACCAGGCCGTTGGCTACGGCAACCGGAGAGAAGACGGGGCTGTCGGGGTTTGGCCTGAAAGCCCAGAGGCGGTTGCCGGTCGAGCTGTCGATCGCCGCCAGACGCCCTTCGCGCGATATCAGGTAAATCGCTCCCCCGGCAAACACGGGCGGGCCGTGAATTATATCTCCGACGGGGGCCTCCCACCTGAGCCCCGTCATCCGGCGTATGCCCGCTTCATTGTAAGTTCCCGTGCGACGCGCATCTCCCCGATAAAGTATGACCTGCTCGGCATCGAGCTGAAGAGGCCGCGCGGCAACAGGGGTAGAGGGCGTCTTGGCCGCCACGCGCCGCGTCAGGCCATGGCTTGCAGCAAGCAGCAGCGCGATCATGCACGCGAGTATTCCGCTGACTTTAACCCTGCTCTTGAATGTAGAATCGCTCATCTTTTATATCCTTCACACGAGTCTCGGCCATCGCTCCCGCGATGGCGTTGGGAGTCTTTTGCACGGGAGTATTCTTCGCGGGCTTTGCATCACTCGGGCTGATAGATCCACGCGCCCGCGCTGGCGTGAAAGAAATCACCGGGCGTGATGCCGCTATAGCCGCCGATGATGACCACCTCGCCGTTCGGCAGCAGCGTCGCCGTCGAGTAGTATCGCGTCAGGTTAAGGCTGCCCGTCTTCATGCTGAAGCTGCCCGAGGACGGGTCATATACTTCGAACCCCCAGCTGCCTCCGGCAATCAGCACTTTCCCGTTCTTAAGCAGAGCCGCCGCGCTCCCGACCTTGAACCGGTCCAGGATCATGTCTCCGGTCCTGACGAACGCTCCCGTAGAGGGATCGTAAAGCTCGGCCGTAGTGGGGCGCTTGCGCCCCGCGGTCTCTTTATACGCGATGCCTCCTGAGATAAGGACCTTGCCGTCTGCGAGCAGCACGGCCGAATGCTTCGCGCGATGAAATATCATTTCGCCCGCTGAAGCGAATGCGCCTTTGGCCGGATCATATAGCTCCGCGCCTGAAGTGACGCCCGTGTCGGAGCCGCGAGAGCCGAAGCCGCCCGCGATCAGCACCCTGCCGTCGCCGAGCAGCGTTGCCGTGTGGTCGACCCTCGGCTCGTTCAAGCTGCCGGTCGGCGTAAAGGTCTCCGTGGCGGGATCGTAAATCTCCGCGCTCGGAAGCATGGGCACGTCCCGGTCCGGGCCCACTCCGCCCGTAATGAGCACCCTCCCGTCGGGCAGCAGAGTGGCCTCCTGGCCTCCGCGCGCGTTATTCAAATCGCCTGTCGGGGTGAAGCTATTCGTCTCCGGATCATAGAGCTCCGCGGTTGCCAGGCTCTCTTCGTTCTTGTTGCTGTAGAGGCCGGCGGCTATCAATACTTTTCCATTCGGCAGCAGCGTCGCCGTGTGAACGGCGCGCGCGGCATTCATATCTCCGGCGCGCGTGAACTGGCCCGTCGCCGGGTCATAGAGCTCCGCGCGCGCAAGAGCGTTTCCGTAACTGTCCAGGCCGCCCGTGACTAAAACCCTCCCGTCGGGCAGCAGGGTCGCCCGGTGCCAGGCGCGATCAACCTCCATATTGCCGGTCATTCTTATAGAGCCCGGAGCAAGGGGAAGATCGGAAAACGGATTGACTCTCTTCTGTTCGAGCGCCTGTAGCCACCGGTCGAGCATCAGCGAGTCGAGCCGGAGCAGAGCGTCTCTCGTCGCGCCTTCGGGAGGAGGGACGAACTGCGCGAGCCTGTCGTAGACGCGCCCGCGGTCGGCCCCCTCGACCCTCTTCAGCAGGTTCCAGAGCGTGATCGCGTCGGAGGCGTTCGCCTCGGTCAATACCGTCCGCAGGGCCTTCGCTCCGCCCCCTTCGAAGTCGAGCTCCGCGAGCGCGTCCTGTAGCGGCTTCGACGCGCCCATCAAATATGGCGTCCCCGGCCCGGTCCCGGGCCTTGCTCGACACGCCGCGCCCGCGGGCACCATAGATTCTCGCCCGTCATGCGTGAGCGCGACCGCGCCCGCAGTCACGTACACGAAGGTCTGCCCCGAGTCATCTACTTCAAGCGTGTACGCGCAGCCGAGGTCCGCCGCCATTCCTGACGGGGTTTCTACGAAGAAGATCCCCGGCCGCGCCGTTATCATCGCGGAGACGCGCCCGCGCGTCATTGTCAGCCTCAGCTCGCTCGACCGGGCCTTCACGAGCCCGATGCGCGTGTTCGGATCGATCTCAACCTGCCCCATCAAGCCGAGGCCGAGCATGGCCCTGGATTTATCGTCCGTCTCGATCCACTCGCCTACGTTGAGCCGGGCGGTCTTGCCCATCCGGTCGGAACCGATCACGGGCGCGCCCGACAAACGGATCACTTCCCACGACTCATCCGAAGGAGTTGAAGTGCGCGCGCCGTACCACACCAACGCGCCGGCCACGATAACGAGCAGAGCGGCGGCGAGCGGCAGTACTTTGAACGCCGCATGTCGCGGCGATCTCTGTCGCGGCAGGTCACCGGCGGGCTGTTTCGCAAGAGACCAGGCAGGCATCCCGGCAGGCGGCTCGTCCGGCAGCAGGAGATGAGAAGCGATCCGAGAAGCAAAGAGCAGCCTCGCATACTCTTCGCGGCAATGCGCGCACCCTTCAAGGTGAGCCTGTACGCGCGCGCGCGAAACGGCATCCAGCTCGGCGTCGATGTAAGGCGTAATCAACCGCCGGAGCCGCCAGTTGAGGCAGAGATCGAAGAACTCCCTTAAGCGTCTATAGGGCATGTCTAAAATGTTCCCTTGAGATGCTCCAGCTTTCGCGACAGCAGCTTTCTCGCCCGCTTCAATTGCGCGGCCAGAGTGCCGGTAGAACAGTCGATCCGCTCGGCTATCTCTCCATAGCTGAGCCCCTCGATGTCTCTCAGTATGATGACCAGCCTGAGCTTCGGCTTGAGACTGAAGAGAGCGCGATGGATTTGATCCTGCACCTCGCTTTGAAGAACCTTTTTCTCCATCTGTTTCATAGAGCCGGGCACGGGCAGACGATCCATCTGCCAGGAGTCGGTTCGATCTCTCCTTCGCTCCGACCGACAATGATTGAGGCAGTGATTCAAGCTGAGCCGGTAGAACCAGGTCGAGAAGCTCGACTCCCCTTTGAAGAGGCCGAGTTTCTGGAATGCTCTCATGAAGATCTCCTGCGCGAGGTCTTCCGCCGCCTCACGCTTTCCGGTCATGCCGTAGGCGAGACGATAGGTGCGAGAGTAGTAGCGATTATAAATATGAGCAAACACTTCCGCCTGGCCGGCGACCGCTAGGGCCACCAGTTCTTCATCGGCTCTGGTTTCGTTGAGGCCGGAAGCCTCATCCACTTTATTCACACGCGTATTTAGACAGTCGAGGCCCGCCGAATATGCCAAATTCTTTCAATCTTTTTCAGGAGACCGCGGATGAGAATTTCTGGTTCCTTAAGGAACCTTAAGATGATACCGAATTGCGGAAGAGATGAGGAAGAAAGCAAGAGGGTGGGGCCGGGGGACTGGCGCGGGCAAAGGCTCTAGCCCGCGGCGCGGGCTCGCGGGCTGTTCTTTCGATGCGTGAGCGAGCGGGCGAATTCCAGAAGCTCGCGAGCGCTGCTCTTACTCCGTCCGGCGAGGAAGTCCTTTCGGCGCTTCCGAAAAAAACCGCTGAAGAACCGCAGCCTCGTCTCGAGCTCGAAGGCTTTCGTCCCCCGGCCCATGCAGACCTGCACGGCCCACGCGCAGGCATCGCGCAAGGCCTGCTTGTAAAGGTGCGCGGGGACCTCGAACAGGGGCCGCCTGCCCGACCGCTCGAACTCTTCGAGCCGCATTATGGCGTAGAAGTGGCCGTGGCCGGTATGCCATCTCCTATGGTACCGCTTGACGAGCCTCTCTTCGGGAACTTCGGCGAAGGTGATGAGCTCCGGCACGTAGAGTCCTTTGCCGCCTGCCTTCCACGAGCGCACCTGCAACTCGACATCCTCAAGCGAGCCGATCCCGCCCTTGACGCGCTGCACGTCGGCCGCGAACGGGCCTAAGGTCTCGACGGCTTTGCGGCGAAAGGCGAGGTTTGCGCCCACCAGGCAGAGCATATTGCCCGAATCGACGTAGAACGGGGCCTCGCCATAATCGACTATGGCCAGGGGAGCCCACTGTTTGCGGGTCAGCCACGCGGGCATCGAGACACCGTGCATGGGGAGGACTTTGCCGCCCAGAAAATCGATCTCCGGCCTCGCGTCGAACGTGCGCTTGATCGTCGCGACCCAATCCGGCGACACGCGCACGTCGTCGTCCGTAAAAGCGAAGATGGGCGCGCGGGCGTTGCTCATTCCGGTGTTGCGACCGTATGAGACTCCCTGCCTCGGCTCGAAGACGTACCTGAGATTTTCGTGGCCGCGTTCGATCATGGATTCGATGACGCTACGCGTATTGTCGGGCGAGTTGTTGTCGACCGCGATGATCTCGTAATCGATCCCTTCCGCCTCCTGCGCGAGCATTCTCTCAAGCGCTCCGCGCAGAACTTCACCCCGATTGTAGGTGCTGACAATGATCGAGACATCCGGATTTTCGCCCATGTATATTCGACTCCCACTTGCCCCTGATAGCTCGACGATCAGTTCGACGTACTCCCGGGACAGGTCCGGCTCATCCGTGCCGGTAAAAATATTTGCCGTAAAAGAAGCCGGCGAAGTCCCAGAAGGCAAGCTCGGATGAAAAACCGGACTCCGGGTCTTTGACCGGGCCCACGGCGAATTTCACCGTCCTGAGCAGGCCGCGGGCCGCCTCTCCATAAAGATAGCGCGGCACGCCCGCGAGGTAGGCCACGGAGGCGGGGCGCCATGTATCCATCGCGGCTGACGAGACGCCTCGCCAGAAGCACCAGCGCCGGAAGTAATGCTTGGTCAATCTTTCGGGGGGAATATAGTGATAAATGATCAGGTCCGGCAGGTAGAGGCCGCGCGCGCCCGCGTCCAGCAGCCTGTGGTACATGTCCTCGTCTTCTCCCGCAAGCAGGCGCTTGTCCGTGCGCCCGAGCGAGGTGGAATAGAGGCCGACCCGTTTGAGCATCGCGCGCGCGATGACGGCGTTGCCACCCATGAGAATGCCCGGGTACCCCTCTCCGTACGCAACCACGCGGTCGCCCCCGTCGACCCATCCGATCACGCCCGCGTATTTCCTGGGAAGCCAGGCGGGCCGCGGAGCGCCCCACTTCGGGAGGTACGGGCCTCCTATGAAATCCACCTGCTCCTCGGCGAAGGCAGAGGCGGCGCGAGCATACCATCCGGGATCGATCTCTTCATCGTCATCGATCATGCCTACGAGGTCGCCCCCGGTGGCTTTGATCCCGGCATTCAATGCGTGAGACCTGCCCTGGCTGGGCTCGAACAGGTAATCGAGCCTCCCTCCGAAATCTAGCATTCGGCTCTCGACGGTATCTCGCGTCCTGTCCTTCGAGTTGTTGTCTACCACCGTGACGCGAACGCTCAAGCCCTGCGGCACCCGGGCCGCAAGCAGGCTGTCGAGCGTGCGGTTAAGCATTTCGTGGCGGTTAAAAGTAGGAATTATTATATCTAACTTCATTCGCGTCTTCCTTCTCGATGATAAGAAGGTCGCGCCAATCTCTCGTGCGGGGCAACTTTGAGAATTAAATTACGCATGACCGATTCAACTAAATATGATGCCGATTTACTAACCGCAATCTTTCGGATTCGCTCTATATGTTGGGCTCATAATGAGTCCGCGCAGGTACACGAAGCCGCTCTCTCACTTTATAAATACACTTAACGCGGTGGTATCTACAAAATCGCAACTCGGAAAGGGAGCGAGCCTGCGGTTAAGCGAAAAAGCAGTCTTATGGGCGAAAAAAGTTAGACCCATCAGGAGGCCCGAAACAAGCGCCTTTTGATCGAACAGCTTACAGAATGTTTCAAAAATGTTGCGGTGTAAAATGAATTATTGACGCCCTTCCGGTCGCGTGATATAAATCGACCTTGTTTTTTCGGGGATAAAAAAGCAGCAAGCAAAAATAACTATGTAGACAAGCTCCTGCTGCTATTTTACAAGTAGGTTTTGTAGGTTGATGGTAGTGACTCCTCACAAATTTGGTTTCTCTCATGCCCTGAAGTACTAATGGCACCGAACGAGTGCTATTGATCTAAAGCTACTTATCCGCTTTGCATCGGATACTTGACGGTCCATGGGAATTGCGTTGGTTTGATTTTCCATGAGGTCGAAGAGTCCGGCCCCCTCGCAAAATCTCAGCGGAGAAAGACCGACAGGAAGAACGCCTTCCTTTCGGAATGGCTTTATTTTGCTCTGAAGAAGGTTGCTCACTGAATAGAGTCATCAGGTAAGAAATTATATTTGTGTAGGAGATCGCCTGGATCTCCGACAGGGAGAGGTATGGAAAGAGTGCTAAGGACTTTCAGATTTAGAGCTTTGACTATTTTTTTTGCGCTCGCCTGGTTATCGTTGGGCGTCGCTTCTGCACAGACCACCGACGTCGTCTTATACGCGTCCGAAGCGCCTGTGAGGGTCGGGAACTGGAACGTTACATCAGACCCGGAGGCCGTCGGCGGGTTCCGGCTCTCCAATCCCGATGCCGGCGCGCCCAAGCTTCCGGCGGCGCTTGCGAGTCCGACGAGCTACTTTGAAATGACCTTCAACGCGGTAGCGGGTGTGCCCTACCGATTGTGGGTTCGAGGCAAAGCGCAGAGCGATTACTGGGGCAACGACTCCATCTACGCTCAATTCTCGGGCAGCGTCAACGTGACGGGCTCGCCCGTCTATAGAATAGGCACCACGTCTGGAGCCGACATAAATCTGGAAGATTGCTCGGGCTGCGGGCTCAGTGCCTGGGGCTGGCAGGACAACGGGTGGGGAACGGGCGCGCTCGGGCCGCTTGTCTGGTTCGCGTCGAGCGGCGTTCAGACCATTCGGATTCAGGGTCGCGAAGACGGCTTCTGCATAGACCAGATCGTCCTCTCTCCGCTGAATTATCTGATAATTCCTCCGGGCGCGTTGAAGAATGACCATACCTTTATTCCCAAGCCGGTCGCTTCTCCGCCGCCGCCGCCTCCTCCTCCCCCGGCAGCGTCAGATGTAGTCATCTGGGCGAGCGATATTCCATACTCGAATATCTTCGGCAACTGGGCGCGCGCATTCGACGGCAACGCCGCGGGCCAGACCGTAGTGCGCAGTCCCGATACGGGAGCGGCAAAAGTATCCACGCCGGCCCCGAGTCCCACGAACTATTTCGAGGTGAACTTCAACGCAGAAGCGGGCCGCGCTTACCGGCTATGGATTCGAGGCAAAGCTCTGAACGATTACTGGGGCAACGACTCCATCTACGCTCAATTCTCGGGCAGCGTCACGGCGACGGGCTCGCCCGTCTATCGAATAGGCACCACGTCGGCAACCGACATAAATCTGGAGCAGTGCTCGGGCTGCGGATTGAACGGATGGGGATGGCAGGATAACGGATGGGGCGTGGGCGTCATGGGGCCTGCGATCTATTTCGCGTCGAGCGGCGTTCAGACCCTTCGCGTGCAGACACGCGAAGACGGCTACTGCATAGACCAGATCGTCCTCTCTTCTCAAAATTACTTCAATTCCGCTCCGGGCTCGATGACCAACGACAACACGATCCTTCCGAGCTCGATAGGAGGCGGGTCACCTACTCCTCCGCCCCCGCCTCCGCCGCCTGCGAATATACCTCCGCAGGTAACTATTTCTGCTTCGGGGACGAGCGGCCTTTCTCCGTACCCGGTCAACTTCACTTCAAACGCCACCGATGCCGACGGGACCATAGCATCTTACAGCTGGACCTTCGGAGAAGGGCATACTTCAACGCAGCCGTACCCGACGAACATTTATATGTCGGCAGGGACTTTCACGGCGCGGCTCACGGTCACGGATAACGCGGGCGCGACCGCGACCGCATCGGTCGTGATAACGGTCAACGCTCCCGCTCCTCCTGCGGTCAGCACGCAGTTAAAGGTGATGAGCTGGAACGTCGCGTTCGGGCAGGGCACCGACTCTGTCTACAACATAGACCGCACGGCCACATACATAGCCAACCTCAACCCGGACATCGCCGGCGTATGTGAGATTCCGCGCTACGGCGGCAGCGACGATCGCGTCGTTCAACTCGTGAACACGCTGAATCAGAGGACCGGTAGGACGTGGTACTGGACGTGGATCGGGAAAACTCCCACCGACTACGAAGGGAACCTGATCGTCTCCAAGTACCCGCTCCTGAGCACGAGCTTCCGGTACTTAAGCTACTCTCGCTCGGTCGCGCAGGCCACGATCAACGTAAACGGACGGACCATCAACTTCTTCGCGACTCACCTCGATGCGTACTCGTCTTCGGCTCGATATACCGAGGTCAACGAGCTGAAGGATTTCATGTCAGGCTTCGCCGAGTCGCGGATAGTCGTAGGCGATTTCAATGCGGGACCGGACCTGAGCGAGGTAGTGAACATGGCTTCCAGCTATTACGACAGTTGGGCCGAAGCGATGAGCCGATCCGCTGCCACGGCCTATGCCGATAATCCCGTGGGCATGCATACAAGAACCCGCAGGGGCCGAATAGACTACGTGTTCCTCTCAAGGGGCTCGTCAAGTCTAACCATCAGCTCCGCGCAGGTGCCGGATAGCCGCGACTTGAGTAACAGGAATGTCTCGATCGCTCTGGGAACACCGGACGATTGGGGCGTCAGACCGTCCGATCATAATCAGATGGTGGTTATCTTCGACGTGAGATAATCCGGTCGGTTAAAAAGCCCCTCGCCATTTCGGTTCAAAATGGCGAGGGGCTTTTTCTTTTCATTCAATCACAAACCGCCGGCCTACCTTTGAAGAATGACGGTATCATTCTTCAAAGCCCCCGGAGACGAATTCAAATACGTGGACGGTGAGAGCACTATCTGATCTATCGATAGCCCATCCTC
>DATLMR010000095.1:0-2206 GCA_035537555.1 Blastocatellia bacterium | reverse complement strand
CATAAAGAGGAGGCGGGCGAGAGGGTAATGAGGATCGAGGGGGAGATAGGCTGCGCCGGACTTGAGGACGGCGAGCAGAGAGACGACGAGGGAGCAAGACCTGGGAAGGCAGACGGCTACGCGGGATTCGGGGCCGATGCCGAGCGAGCGAAGCAAGGCGGAGAGCCGTTCGGCCCTATCGTTCAGCTCTTCGTAGGTGAGGCGAATCGTCTCGTCCGCGACGGCGATGTTCTTAGGAGTTTTGCTCACCTGTGCCTCGACCAGCTCGTGCGCGCAGGCGTCAGGCAACGCGATCCTCTCCGTTTGGCTCCACTCCTTGAGCAGCTTGTGGCGTTCGCTTTCGGAAAGCATCCGCACCTTGTTCAATCGCAGGTCAGGAGCGGCCGAGACCTCTTCCAGGATTTGCGAGAAGTGCGCAAGCATTCGCGCGATTGTCTCGGCGTCGAAAATATCGCTGCTATATTCGATTGCCGCAATCAACTCTTCGCCGGAGTCCCTCACCATAAGCGTCAGGTCGAACTTCGAGGACTCTGTCTCGGACCCGAGCATGCTCATGCTCAGGCCCTGCAATTCCGATTCGGGCCGCTCCGCGTTTTCGACGACGATCATGACCTGGAATAGAGGCGAGACACTCAGGCTTCTATCCGGGTGAATCTCTTCGACCAGTCTCTCGAAAGGCACCTCCTGGTGCGCGTAGCCCTCAAGCACTACATCCCTGACCTGCTTTAGAAGCTGCCTGAAAGTGGGATTGCCTGAAAGGTCGGTCTTAAGGACGAGCGTGTTGACGAACAGGCCTATGAGATTCTCGGTTTCAGCCCTGGTGCGGCCCGCGACCGGGGTTCCCACGGCGATTACGGGCTGCGAGGTATACTTGAACAGCATCACCTGATAGGCGGCGAGTAAGGCCATAAATAGCGTGACGCCCTCTTCTCTGCTCATCTCTTTCACGGCCTTAGAGACATCTCTTTGAATCACTACGGACTCGCTTCCTCCGCGCAGGCTCTGGATGGCCGGGCGAGGCCGGTCCGTCGGGAGTTCGAGCAACGCGGGCGCGTCAGAGAGCTGCCGCTTCCAGTATGACAATCCTTCCGCGAGAGAGTCTCCGGCAAGCCATTCCCTCTGCCACATCGCGTAGTCGGCATACTGGATAGGCAGGTCGGGGAGGGTGAAAGGCTCTCCCTGCATGTGAGCCTGGTAAAGAGCCGAGACCTCACCCATCAGAACTCCCATGCTCCAGCCGTCGCTCACGATATGGTGTAGAGCGAGGAGTACTAGAGAGTCTTCCCCCCCGAGTATCAGCAGTCTTGCCCGGAATAGGTACCCTCCATCCAGATCGAAAGGCTCCCTCGCGTCTCTCTTCACCTGCCGCGACACTTCGGCCTCAAGCAGGCTCGATTCGAGGCCGCTCAAATCGATCACCGGCAAGACCGGGTCGGGGACTTCGTTGATTATTTGCACGGGCTGGTCGTCCGACACCGCGAAGGTAGTCCGCAACGATTCGTGCCTCGCGACAACTTCTCTCAGGCTCAGGGCGAAGGCTCCGATGTCGAGCCTTCCCTCGATTCGTATCGCTGTCGGGATGATGTAAGTCGCATTCCCGTGAGCCAGCCTGTCGAGGAACCACATCCGCTGCTGCGCGTAGGAGAGCGGAGGGCTGGAGTCTCTCGGTTGACGCCTGATGGGATCGGCTGACGCGGAAATGCCCATCCTTCCCGCTTCCGAAATTTCTCTCGCCAGCGCCTCGATCGTCGGAGAATCAAAGAGGCTGCGCAGGCGTATCTCGGTACGAAACGCCTCTCTCACCTTCGAAATGAGCCGCATCGCAAGCAGCGAATGGCCTCCGAGCTCGAAGAAGTTATCCTCAATGCCGATATTATGAAGGCCGAGGACCTCTCGCCAGATACCCAGCAAGATCTCTTCTACGGGGTTGCGCGGGAGCGTGATCGCTCTCTCGTCTTCCGCGCCGGGGGCGGCAAGGTTTGAAAGCGCCCGCCGGTCTATCTTTCCGCTCGGAGTCGATGGGAGCTCGGCGAGCGCGATTATCCGGGAGGGCACCATGTAATCCGGGAGCCTTTCCTTCAGGAAATCTCTCAGCGCCTTCGAGTCGGGATTTCCATCCTGCCCTGACGCGACGTAGCCGACGAGGTGGAGCCCGCCACCGGAATCATCACGCGCAATCACCACGGCCTCGCGCACGAGAGGATGG
>DATLMR010000094.1:0-10075 GCA_035537555.1 Blastocatellia bacterium | reverse complement strand
GGTCCTTATTTTTAGTTGTCAACCTACTTTGTTACAGCCCTGCCGGAAGGCTCCGCGAAGAGGCGGCATTCGCGCGGCTCCGCGCTCGGTCATCAGTCCTCCGCTATTCATAGCGGAGCGCGATCATGGGATCTACCCTCGTTGCCCTGCGGGCCGGGATGAAGCTTGCCACCACGGCGACCAGAGTCAGCAGCACGGAGATCGCGACGAAGGTGACGAGATCGGTCGCGCTTACGCCGTAAAGCAGGGCGGTCATCAATCGCGTCAGGAGGACCGATGCGAGTATGCCCATCCCTACGCCTCCAGCGGCGAGCGCCATGCCCTGCCCGACGACCATCTTGACTATGTCCCTTCGCTGCGCTCCGAGCGCCATGCGAATGCCGATCTCGTGCGTTCGCTGAGTCACCGAGTACGCGATCACTCCGTAGATGCCGACCGCCGACAGGATCAAAGCGACTCCCGCGAGTATGGCAAACAGCAGCATATTCAACCGGCGTTGCGCCATCATGTCGCCTAAGAGCGCGTCCATCGGCTTGACGGTGAAGACGGGCAGGTCTCCGTCAATCGAGCGGACCGCCTCGCGCACCGCGCCCGTCAGGTTCGTGGGATCTGATGTGGACCTGACCATCAACATCATCCCTCTGGCGGGGGCCTGCCCGTGAGGCAGAAAAGTCTCCGGCCGCACCTCGGCGTCGAAGCCCGTCCGGCGAACGTCGCCTACTACGCCGACGATCGTCATCCACTGCGGGTCGCCGTTTCCGGGAGTGCCGTACATGAATCGCTTGCCCACGGGGTCTTCGCCCTGCCAGAACCGCTTGGCCATCGTCTCGTTGATTATGACGACATCGGGTGTGCCGGCGGCGTCTTGCGGGGTGAACTCACGCCCGCCGACGAGCGGGACTCCGATCGCTTTGAAGAAGCCCGGGGTGACGATATCGACGGGCACTTCGACTTGCTCGCTGGGCGCAAACGGCGCTCGGCCTTCGATCGTGAAGTTCGTAGAGTTCGGCGTCTTGCTCAAAAAGAGCGTCGATATCGCGCTGGCCGATTCGACTCCCGGCATAGCTCCGACCCGTTCCAGAAGCTGTTGATAAAAGGCGGTGGCCGTCGCATCTTCGCGGTACTTCGTGCCGGACAGCTGCAACCTGACCGTCAACAGCCTGTCGGGATTAAAGCCCAGCCTCACTTCCTGAAGGTTCATGAAGCTCTTTATCATGAGCCCCGCGCATATCAGAAGCACGAGCGCGGTCGCCACCTCAAACACGACGAGCCCGCTGCGAATTCGCTTGCCCTGGATCCCGCCCGACGACCCGCGGCCTCCCTCTTTAAGAGATTCCGTGAGGTCGGGCCTGGAGGCCTGCAAGGCGGGAACAAGCCCGAAGATCAGCCCCGTCAGTAGAGATACTCCAAGCGTGAACCCGAGCACGCGGCGGTCAATCGTGATCTGGTCGAGTCGCGGCAGATCGGACGGGCTTATGGCGAGGAGCAGGTCGAGCCCCCAGTAGGCGATCAGCAGCCCGACCCCGCCGCCGATCAGGGCGAGAAGCAGGCTCTCCGTGAGCAACTGGCGTATGATCCGGGCGCGTCCCGCGCCGAGCGCGGTGCGGATTGCGATCTCTCTCGAGCGGGCGGCCGCCCGGGAAAGCAGAAGGTTCGCGACGTTCGCGCAGGCGATCAACAGCACGAAGGCGACCGCTCCCAGCAGGGCAAGCAGGGCCGGGCGGACCGACCCCACCACCTGATCGTGATAAAGCACGGGGTTGACGCCGTATCCTTCCTGGTTCGGATTCTGATTTAGAATCCACCTGTTGACCATTTCGAGATTGGCCTTCGCCTGCTCGAAGGTGACGCCCGGCTTGATCTTGCCGATCACCTGATACGAGATGGCGTTCCGGTTCGCCATCTGTTGCTGAGTCAGAGCGATTGGCACCCACATCTCCGAAGCCTTCGTCGGAAAAGCGAAACCCTGCGGCATCACGCCGATCACGGTTCGGGGGCTGCCGTTCAACATGATCGACTGCCCCAGGATATTCGGATCGCCGCCGAACCTCCGCTGCCATAATCCGTGGCCGATTATGACTATCTGATCTTTCCCCGGCTGCTCTTCTTCGGGTGAGAAGTTCCGTCCGAGCGCCGGGCTTACTCCAAGCATAGGCAGAAGGCTGCCGGTCATCCACGCGCCTTCGACGCGCTCCGGCTCGCCCGACCCTGTGATGTTGAAGCTTCGATTGTTGAAGGCCGCTATGGATTCGAGCACCTCGTTCTGGTCGCGGTAATCGGTGTAGTTGGGAAACGAGTGCCAGTCTTCGGCTACGTTGATCCGGGAGTTGTCCATCCAGATCATCACGAGCCTCTCGGGGTCGGCATAAGGGAGCGGGCGCAGTAGGACCGCGTTTACGACGCTAAAGATGGCCGAATTCGCCCCGATCCCTACGGCCAGCGCCACCACCACCACGAGTGTGAAAGCGGGCTTTTGCAAAAGCATCCGCGCACCGTACCGAAGGTCCTGCACAAGCGTTTCCATAAAACCTCCTCTGCCGATTTTGAATTGGCCCCGACTCCGCCCTGAAACCCGGTATCCGAATCGCGTTTTGGGCTGGATTCTATTAGGAAAGCTCTATGCCATACGGTAATTCGGAATTTTCAATCGTAATACGGTCGACCTAAAAGCTAAGCGACCGGATCAATGAGGCTTACCGGGTTCCAGGGCGGCGCGCCGCCAAGCTTAGAATACGAGATATGTTCGCTTTTGGGAAACCGTCTTCCCAAAAGCGAAGAAGTCCCGGCGGGAGAGCGGAGCTCATACTGAGCGCGCGACCCATCCAGAGAGGCTCCCTACCCCCCAGGACCTCGCCGGTCCTTGCGCGACAGAGCGGCTTCGCGAACTAAAGGTTTGTAATCAACACGGTATTTGGGTTAAACTTGCCGCGGTCAAACCCCTGTTTTGCTTCCTCGACAAGGGCAGCAAAGCAGGGGTTTCTTTTTTTTGAAGATCGATATCCGCTCCCCCGCGGATACTGGTGAAACCCGGGCTGGTTTCATCGAAGAATTACGGGGTAGAATAAAAGACGGTTCAGCCGAGACTTTGAGGCCGAAGCGGCTCAAATCGAGTGACCGGCTTCGCGCGCAGGACCAGGGGTTCGGTTCGAGCAAAAAGGTTGATATGACTGTAGATTACTCGGAAGAGCGGCAAGACGAGGTGAGCCGCTTCAGTGTAAGCACGACAGCCGAAGTTACAATCCGGGTTGTGGAACGACACGGCAACCAGTTCATCATAATAAGAGAGCAGAGCCCCGCGGCCACCTCTTCTCCTATGGATCAGACCATCGAAATTCCCGCAGCCCTGCTGCCTGAGCTAAAGCGCGCCCTCGCCACGCTGGAAAAGAATTTCGAGGAAGAATCGGAAAGCCAAGATATGTCTGGAGGGCATCAGCCGAGCGTCAATTTCGCGCACCCTTCGGAAGAGGAGTTCGCGCGCATTCTCGATTTCTATCACATAACCTGGCTCTATGAGCCTCGAACCTTCGCTATCGAATGGGACGACGGCGGAAGCATCATAAAGAGCTTCACGCCGGACTTCTACCTGCCGGAACACGACCTTTATATTGAGCTGACTACTCAGAAACAGTCGCTCGTGACCAAGAAGAACCGCAAGGTCCGCCTGCTGCGCGAGCTCTACCCGGAAGTGAATATAAAGATCCTGTACGCCTCGGACTATCGCAAGCTGATCGAAAAGTTCGCCGGAAGCGGGGCCTGGCAAGAACCGGAGGCCGGGAAGAAGGAGTAGAAGAGTCGCTCTTCTAAGATTTCGCGGGACTCGCCGAAGGGCTTCGATATGAGCGAAGAGAAAAAGGGGAGGCACAAAATAAGAATCCCGAGTGATCTCAGCTCCACCTTCCGGCCTCCGATGTTATTGTCAGAGTTCCTTGCGGAACTCAATACGCCGAAGTCCAAAGGACCTCTGCGTCTGAAACTCTTTCGAGTCCCAGCCACCACATCGAAGTTTCATTCTCATCTCCGGCTGCCCTTGCGAGCTACCTTCAATGTCATGAACCAGAAGATTTCAACTAAAACCTCTCGGGATCTGCTTCAGTCGTTTCCAACTGAGGCGAGGGTGATATTACCATATTAAAAAGCCGTGTCAACAAAAAAACGCATTCTCGAAAGAAAAAATTTATGAAAAGTTTTTTGCCTGACGAAACAAGGCCTCTAAAGACCCTCATCACCCAGGACAGGCTCCAGCAGCGGGTTTCAGAGCTAGGGGCAGAGATATCGGAGTCATATGGCGAGAAGGATTTGATCATAGTGGCGATGCTTAAAGGGTCTTTCATATTCGCCGCCGATCTTATGAGGGCGCTGACCATCACGGTCAACATAGACTTCATGTCGATCTCAAGTTACGCGGGCCAGACCGGCTCGGGTGTCGTGCGCATAACGAAGGATATCGAGGAGAGCATCACGGACCGGGACGTACTGCTGGTCGAAGACATAATCGACACGGGGCTTACGGCGAGCTACCTTATGCGGGTGCTCAAACAGCGCAACCCGGCCAGCGTCAGTCTGTGCGCCCTGCTCGACAAATCCGCCCGCCGCATAATCGACCTGCCCGTGGACTACAGGGGGTTCGACGTGCCCGACACCTTCGTAGTCGGATACGGGATGGATTACCAGCAGCGTTACCGCAACCTGCCCTACATCGCGACCTTCAAGACCGGCGAGCGAAGCGAGGATAGATGATCTGGGAGGCCGGAAGGGCCGAACACTATTGTCACGCCCGCCGGCGCTTCAAATTCGACATCCGGGTCGAAGCCCTCGCGGCCGTCTTCAAAAAGCGTTTTGCGAATCTTTCCGGCCCTTGCTTCATCTGTCGGGGCGGGCCAGCCTGTTGGTGGCATAAACAATGGAGAGGGCCGCGATCGACAGTATGATTACCATCACCGCCGCGTAATCGTCGCGGCCCGACTGCGTGGCGTCGTAGATCGCTATGGCCGCGGTCTGCGTGCGCCCCGGGATGTTCCCCGCGACCATGAGAGTCGCGCCGAAGTCTCCAAGCGCGCGCGCGAAAGCCAGCATCGCGG
Source organism: Blastocatellia bacterium (assembly GCA_035537555.1). GTDB lineage: Bacteria > Acidobacteriota > Blastocatellia > UBA7656 > UBA7656 > DATLMR01. The sequence goes on along the minus strand of DATLMR010000094.1, from coordinate 4,997 downwards.
CGGCCGTGACGCCGCGCGAGGCCAGAGGCAGAGTCACCCGCCGGAACACCCGCCACTCCGATAGACCGAGAGTTCTGGCCGCATCTTCGAGATTGGTGTCTACCGCCGCGATTGCGGAGCGGGAGGTCTTCACCATAAGAGGGAGAGCCCCGATGGTCGCCGCTATGACGGCCGCGCGCCAGGTGAAGACCAGCCTCCCTCCGGTGATCGATTCTATGGCCCTGCCGACCGGGCTCGCCCGCCCGAGAAGCACCAGGAGGTAATATCCGAGCACGGTGGGAGGCAGGACCAGAGGCAGAGTCACCACGGCGTCGAGCAGTTCCCTCCCCCAGAAACTCCTGCGGGCGAGCAGCCAGCCGAGCGCCACGCCGATCAAGACTACGAGCGCGGTGGCTATCAGCGCTATTCGTATCGACAGTATCAGCGGAAACCAGTCTATCTCTCCCATCGGCTCATCAAGATAGCACCGCGGAGATTCAGTTGCCAGCCCCCGCGAGACGGTCCGGACCCTTGAGGCCCGAGCCCGGAAGGCCTCAGGCGTCCGCTCCAAGGTCGGGTAATTCAAAATTGCCGCCCCGCCCCGGTTCTGTATATAATCGCCACCTCGTCCGCATAAATCACATTGGGTTTTAGCGAGGTCATAGTGGCTCTCTCCAGATCGAGCGGCATTCTATTGCATCCTACATCTCTGCCTGGGCGTTACGGCATCGGAGACCTGGGCGATCCGGCTTATCGCTTTATCGACTTCCTGGTGGCGAGCGGCCAGACCCTCTGGCAGGTTCTGCCGCTCGGCCCCACGGGCTACGGCGACTCGCCTTATCAGAGCTTCTCCGCCTTCGCGGGCAATCCGCTCTTGATCAGCCCCCGGCGCCTCGTAGACGAGGGCTTTCTCACGAGAGACGATATAAAGGGCGTTCCTCGCTTTCCGACAGGGCGCGTCGATTACGGCCGCGTGATCGACTTCAAGTATTCTCTGCTCGAAAAGGCATTCGATAATTTCAACCAGACGACCGATACGGGGCGGCGGTCCGATTTCCTCGCCTTCGAGCAGGAGGCCGGAGAATGGCTCGATTCCTACGCGCTCTTCCGCGCGCTCAAGGACGAGCACGGCGGCCGCGCGTGGAACACGTGGGAGCCTGAGCTCGTCCGCCGCGAGACGGGCGCGGTCGCGCAGGCCCGCGCCGCCCTCCATGACAGGATCGAGGCGCAAAAGTTCTACCAGTACCTCTTTTTCAAACAGTGGCTCGACCTGAAGCAGTACTGTAACGAGCGGCGCGTGAAGATCATCGGAGACATACCGATCTTCGTCGCGTATGACTCTTCCGACGTGTGGACTCATCCGGAGCTATTCAAGCTGGACGAGAGCGGAAACCCTCTGGCGGTCGCGGGCGTTCCGCCCGACTACTTCAGCGCGACGGGGCAGCTATGGGGCAATCCGATCTACGATTGGGACAGGATGCGCGCGACGGGTTATGAATGGTGGATCGACCGTCTGCGCGCGACTCTCAAGCAGGTCGATATGGTTCGCGTGGACCACTTTCGGGGCTTCGCGGCCGCGTGGGAGGTTCCCTCGCAGGACAAGACCGCCGAGCGCGGGCGGTGGGTCGAGGTCCCCGGGCGCGAGCTCTTCACCACCCTGAAGAGCGAGCTTGGAGAGCTGCCCATCATCGCCGAAGACCTCGGGGTCATCACTCCCGACGTTGAGTCCTTGCGAGACGATTTCGGATTTCCCGGAATGCGCATCTTACAGTTCGCCTTTCGGAGCGATTCGAACAGCGACCTGCCGCATAACTATATTCCAAACACGGTCGTCTACACAGGCACGCACGACAACGACACGAGCGTCGGCTGGTTCAAGAGCCAGGCGGGCGAGGGCTCCACGCGCGACGCGGCCCAGATCGAGCGCGAGAGGGCCTTCTGCCTTGAATACCTGAATTCCGACGGCGCGGAGATTCAGTGGGACTTCATAAGGGCCGCTTTCGCATCCGTCGCCGAAATCGCGATAGTCCCGCTCCAGGACGTGCTCGGGCTCGACTCTTCGGCGCGAATGAACCTGCCGGCAAGCACCGAGGGCAACTGGAGGTGGCGATACAAGGCGGACGTGATCACGGCCGAGATGGGAAACCGCCTCAAGAGGCTGACCAGACTCTACGTGCGCAACCGCGCGGAGCGGGCGCACCTGTTCGAGGGACCGGGAGCCAGGGGCCAGGGGCCTGGGGAAAAGAGCGACTAGCGCCAGGTCAAAGGCCGAGCCTGCGCGCGCTCGCGAATCATGCGAAACCCGCTTCATGTAATCCTGATGTAATTCTTCCGGCCGTCAAAGCCATCATTCCCGATCCCGGCGCTGAACGAGCACGCGGAAATTATCGCTCACGCCTCCCGGGACGAAGAGATTCTTGATGGCGAGTATGTCTCTCAAGGCGAGGCCTGCGCCCGCCCGCTCCATCGCGGCTATTCTCTCGATAAGGCCCATGCGCAAGAGAAAGCTCGCCTGCCGCTCGTAGCTGAGCTGTTGGAGCCCGAAGTCGCGCCCGTACTCGATCAACGCCGAGAAATTGACACTGGCCGTGATGTCCTGCTCTCCGACGCGCTCCAGGGGCGACTCTATGAGCCTGTGCCTGTAGAAGGAGCGGAGCGTGCCGCCCGCGCGATCCGGCGCGTAGAGGTGGCCCGCCAGGTCTCCGTAATCGATCGTGACGAGAAACCCCTGGTGGAATGTCCCGGTGATACGGGAGAGCCACGCGGTCGCGTCCAGGTTGATCTCCGCGATCTGACTCTCTCTCAGCTTCACGCCGCAGCGGTTGAGATAATCTTCGAGCGCCTTTGTCGAAGGCCCGCCCCAGGCGAGCGCGAGGGCCAGGCGGCCCGATCGATCGGCGGCGGTCACGTACTGCTCTTCGAGTCTCCCGTCCCCGAGCCGGACCCGGTGGACGGGCATCGCGTCCACGAGCTCGTTTGAAAAGACGAGGGCGAAGTCGAGCGGCTCGCGCTCAAGCTCCTCGACGGCGGCCCACCTTACCCGATCTTCAAACGCGCCGAGTTTCTCTCGCTGTCTCGCCCGCATAGGCGCGCTCGTTTCAGCGATGACGTAATGGAGGCGCTCGAAAGCGGCAGGAAACTCTTCGCGAAGGCCGGTCAGGATGTCGCAGGCGAGCTGTCCCGTCCCGGCGCCCGCTTCAACTATGACCAGCGGCCGATTTAGGATCGGGGCCGCGCCCGATGTCTCGGCCTGCTTTTCCGCTTCTTGCGAGAGGCCGACGAAGGCGCGGGCGAGCATAGCTCCGAAGGCCGGGTGGACGTTGCTCGAAGTGTAGAAATCTCCGTCGCGCCCGATCTTGAGGCGCTCGGTGTTATAGTAGCCGAGCTCGGGATCGTAGAGCGCGCTCCACATAAAGTCGCGGAATGTAACAGGCCCTTCGCGCTCTATACGCGAGATGAGCTTCAGCTCCAGTTCGGTGCTTTGCAAAGACATGGGCGATGCGGGGATAAAAAAGAGAAGCGCAGGGAGAGACTTCCCTGCGCTTCTCACGGTTTCGAGATTCGAGTATTACGCGACGTTGTTTTCCGGCGCACCCTCGACGTCTTCCTGAGAGACGCTGCCGCGACCGAATATGAAGCGAGTCGGGTGCTCCTGCATGATCTTGTCCTGAAGCCGCATAAGGCCGTAAAGGAGCGCTTCGGGGCGCGGAGGGCAGCCCGGAATATAGACATCGACCGGGACTATGCGATCGACTCCCTGCAAGGTCGAGTACGTGGGAAACGGCCCCCCGGTCGACGCGCACGCGCCCATCGCGATGCACCATTTGGGCTCGGGCATCTGGTCCCAGACCCGCTTGATGACGGGAGCCATCTTGAGCGTGGGAGTCCCGGCGACGATCATCAAGTCCGACTGGCGCGGGCTCGGGCGAAAGACGCCCGCGCCGAAGCGGTCCATGTCGAACCTGGAGGCGCCGGTCGCCATCATCTCGATGGCGCAGCAGGCGAGCCCGAACGTCATCGGCCACAGGGCGGAAGCCCGCGCCCAGTTGAAAACGAAGTCGACGGTCGAGGTAATGATCCCGCTCGACGATTCGACTATCTCCTGTCTCTCTTTCGCCATACTAATCCTGTAGTCAAAATCGAAACATCAGGCCCATTCAAGAGCGCCCTTGCGCCAGGCATAGTAGTAGCCGACGACAAGTATTCCGATAAACAATAGCATTTCGATGAGTCCGAAAAACGCCAGGCGGTCATAAATGACGGCCCAGGGGAAGAGGAATATGGTCTCCACGTCGAAGACCAGAAAGAGCATCGCCACTATGTAGAAGCGGACAGAGAATCTGTCGCGGGCAACGCCTATGGGATCGATGCCGCATTCGTAGGGCATCAGCTTTTCGCGCTCGAAGACGCGCCGCTGAACGAGCCGGGACGCGCCCAGGAGCACGAGCGGCAGAATTATGGCGATCAATCCGAATATGATTATGGGGATGTAGCCATAGATAGGCGGAGCCGCGAAAGAAGGGGGCAGGAACCCGGTTGCAGGCGCCTGGCTATGTACCTGCAGCATTAGGGCTGGCATATCTGTCATCGTCTTCACCTGCATAGATTCGGGATTTTTCACTTGCAGCGTGCCCATCTTAGTTTTGCGCCCGTGTGTTGTCAAGTAGAGCCAGGAGCGGCGAATATCCATATCGCACTAAACTGCGCCGTGGTTGCAAGTGTGGTCGGTTTTCGATTATTTTACTTGTCCCTGTTGGGCGCGAAAGTGGCGGAATCGGCAGACGCGCCAGACTTAGGATCTGGTACCGTAAGGTGTGGGGGTTCGAGTCCCCCCTTTCGCACCATGAATTTATTGTGGAATTTATCGCGAGTTTACCGCGCAGAAGGAATGAATAGTCTTAACCAGTGAACCGATATGAATATAACCGTGACCGATCAAGAACAGTGCAAGAAACAGATCAGGGTAGAGATCCCCTCCGAAAACGTTCGTGAAGAGACCAACAAGGTCGCCGTTGACC
>DATLMR010000093.1:0-19494 GCA_035537555.1 Blastocatellia bacterium | reverse complement strand
GGACAAGAACAAGCGAATGGTGCCGACGGGAGTGAGCGGGGAGCTGCACATAGGAGGGTTGCCGGTAGGGAGAGGGTATCTGGGAGGGGAGGAGAAGACGGCCGAGAGCTTCATACCGGACCCGTTCGGAGAGGCAGGCAGCAGGATGTACGCGACGGGAGACGAAGCGAGGTACGTGGAGGGAGGGGAGATAGAGTATCTGGGAAGGCTCGATCATCAGGTTAAGATTCGCGGCTTCCGCATCGAGCTGGGAGAGATCGAATCCGTATTGAGCCGCCACCCTGATGTCAGAGACGCCGTGGCTGTGGCTCGCACGGCCGCTGACGGCGACAAGTACCTCGCGGCCTATATCGTTCCCGCAGGCGAGAGAGGGCCGTCTTTCGAGGAGCTTCGAGCCTACCTCAAACATGAACTACCGGATTACATGGTGCCGCGAGTATTTGCGGTGCTCGACGCGCTTCCTCTTACTTCGAGCGGTAAGGTGGACCGGCGTGCGCTACCTGTTACGGAATGGAACGGACAGGCTGAAAGGATGCCCTACGAGGCCCCCCGGACTGCCGTAGAAGAGATAGTCGCGGGCATCTGGGCCGATGTCCTCGGCATGGATCAAATCGGGATCAACGAGAACTTCTTCGATCTCGGCGGCCACTCATTGATGGTAACAAAGGTTATTTCTCGCGTCCGGTCGGTATTTGAGGTGGAGGTCCCGCTAATGGAGATGATAGAAACGCCCACGGTGGCGGCCTTCTCGCAGGCGATAGGGCGCGCACTCGACGAAGGGGCGCACGCGCAATCGAGGGCCGCGGACCTCGGATGACGGGCGGCCTCAAGATCGGACTGAGCCTCTTACCCGGGGATGACTCGATGGCGATATACCTTCCTATCGCGCGGAGGGATTTATGACTGCTGAGCCGAAACAAGTATTCCTGAAGCAGAACGTGCGGGCCGAGCCGTTATGCGACCAGTGGTACGCGTGGTCGCACCTGATATCTCCTGCCACGGCCGCCATGCACGTAGCCCATTCTCACTTGAAGATCGCGCGCTCGTTCATCGCGGCTCCCCAGGTCCACGTTTCGGCCCTCAAGAACCCGGCGATGGCGGGCGGGCCATTCATAAACTATGCGGAGAGCAGGGTCGGAGAGATCAGGGCGCTGGTGGAAAGAACAGAGAAGGACCGGGCGCACGTGCTCGAGCTCGCCGAGGCAGTAAAGAGCTTGAACGAATTGCTTGCGAGTGAGGCGACCGGGTTTTCTCTCGAACCGCTTTACGACAAAGTTCCCGACGCTTTGAAAGGATTCGTCGAGCTCGTCTATGACACTGAGAATCACGCGTCGGTCAGGTTCCTGGAAGGGCTGTTGTACCGGAGCCGTTTCTACAACGAGTCGAGCCAGCGCATAGCTCTATCTCCCATTACGGGCGACCACCGCCCGTTCGTCTTCAGCACGCCCAGGCTGCGTGATAACGAAACGGTGCTTGTAAACGCGAGCTTTTCGGACGAAGGCCTGGATGAGCTTTTTCGCATGAAGTGTTCCCCTCGTCCTTACGGTTACATAAAGGATGTGCTCGGGATCGAAGAGACGGACGACGACCTCTTCGCGTCTCTCTTCACGAGCGATCGTCAACAAGCCTGCTCGCGCTTCGAAGGGCCGGGAGTAAGAGTCCGTTACTTCGGGCACGCTTGCCTGCTCGTCGAGTCGGAGGGCGTCAGCGTTCTGACAGACCCGGTAATCAGTTACAAGTACGACAGCCCCGTGCCCAGGTACACTTTCGCGGACCTGCCCGACAGGATAGATCACGTGCTTATCACGCACAATCACCAGGACCACTGCATGCTCGAAACGCTGATCCAGCTCAGGCACAAAATACGGAACGTAATCGTGCCTAAGAATAATGGAGGGAGCCTGGCGGACCCGTCGCTCAAATTGATGCTCAAGAGAATCGGATTCAAGAACGTCACCGAGATCGACGAGATGGAAAATATCGAAATAGAACGTGGCGGCATTACCGCCATACCGTTTCTCGGCGAGCATGGAGATTTGAACATACGGTCGAAGACCGCTTACCTGATCGCGGTGAAAGGGAGATCACTCCTCTGCATGGCCGATTCGAACAATATAGACCCGAAGTTGTATGAGCACGTCCGGGAGTTGATCCCGCCTGTCGATATGATGTTTCTGGGCATGGAATGCGACGGCGCGCCTTTGAGCTGGGTGTACGCCCCGTTGATGACCCGCCCCCTGCCGAGGAGCATGGACCAATCCCGGAGGCTGGACGGCTCGAATTACGAAAAGAGCAGGCGCATAGTAGATGCGCTCAATCCGGGCCAGGTCTACATCTACGCGATGGGCCAGGAGCCGTGGCTAACCTACGTGACCTCCATCTCCTACTCTGAAAAATCGCGCCCGATCACGGAATCGAACAAACTGATTGAGCATTGCAGGGGCCGCGGCATCGAGTCGGACCGGCTATTCGGGCAGCGAGAGTTCATACTTTAATTTTGCTTCGGAGAAGATCAAGCCAATGAAGATGATGAGCAGGGGCCAGACCTCGGCTATTGAATCTGTTGAGAGGGCCGGAGAGATGCCGCTCTCTTTTTCTCAGCAGAGGCTCTGGTTCCTCGATCAGCTGGGGCAGGGTAATCCTTCCTATAATATTCCGACCACCGTGAGGATTGCCGGACGCCTCGACGTAGCGGCCCTTGAACGGGCTTTGAACGAAGTCGTGAGAAGGCATGAAGTCCTGCGCACTACCTTCCCGGTGATTGGCGGACTCCCGCGGCAGGTGATTGCTCCGTTCAGGCCTGTTCCCCTCGCGTCGGTTGATCTGACGGGCCTGCCTGCTGTCGAGCGGCGCAAACATGCTTCCCGGCTCGCCAGTGAAGAGGCGAGCCGCCCGTTCGACCTCGCGGCCGGGCCTTTGATGCGCTCGACTCTGATTCGAATAAGGGCGGAAGAGAACCTCGGTCTTTTCACCATGCATCACATCATAAGCGACGGCTGGTCGAGGGCCATATTCTTCACCGAGCTGGTGACGATCTACGATGCATATTGCAGGGGCAAGGTTTCTCCACTTCCCGAGCTTTCGATCCAGTACTCTGACTTCGCACACTGGCAGAGAGAGTGGTTGCGTGGTGAGGTACTCGATAGGCAGCTAACCTACTGGCGCAAGCAATTGTCCGGCTCTCTACCGGTACTGGACCTGCCCATTGCCAGGCCGGGGCTCGCGGCTCGCACGCACAAGGGCGCGGCAGAGACCTTTTCATTCCCGGGCGATTTGCTTTCAGGGGTAAGGTCATTCAGCCGGCGCGAGGGAGTGACTGTCTTTATGACCCTGCTCGCGGCCTTCAAGACTCTCCTGCGCCGCTACACTGCGCAGACCGACCTCATAGTCGGGACTCCCGTAGCGGGCCGCACCCGTCTTGAGACCGAGCCGCTTATTGGTCTCTTCGTAAACACCCTGGCCCTGCGGACCGATCTTTCAGGCGATCCGACTTTCCGGCAACTGGCGCAGAGGATCAAGAAGGTGACGTGGGACGCATTCGGTTGCCAGGACGTGCCTTTCGAAAGGCTGGTCGAAGAGCTTCAGCCCGACAGAAACCTCGCGCGAACGCCGATATTCCAGGCGCTCTTCGCATTTCAAAGCGGCCTCCATCAGCGAATTCAGATGCCCGGCCTTAACTGTTCCATCGAGGCGACCGAGACGGGAGCCTCCAAGTTCGATTTGACGCTCTACGTAGACGAGACGGATCAGGGACTGGATGGATCGCTGGTCTTTAGCGCGGACCTGTTCGAGAGAGTGGCTATAAAGCGAATGGTCGCGCACTTTCTTAACATTCTCCGGGGAGGGCTCTCGAATCCGGACTGCCCGATCTCGATGATTCCGCTCCTCGCGGAGTCGGAGCGGCGCGAGCTTCTGGTCGAATGGAACCAGTCCGGGCGTGAGTTCCCTCCGGACCTCTGCATACACCAGCTATTTGAAGAACAGGTCGCGAGGACTCCCGATACCGCCGCTCTCGTCTTTAACGATGAAACGCTCACCTTCGGCCAGTTGAACCGCAGAGCAAATGGGCTGGCCAATTACCTGAGGCGTATGGGAGTGGGGCCGGAAGTGCGCGTGGCTATCTGTGTGGACAGATCTCTCGATCTCTTGATCGGAGTGCTGGGCATATTGAAGGCGGGCGGGGCGTACGTACCGCTCGATCCTATGAACCCGGGCGACCGGATCGCTTACATACTGGACCGGTCGGCCGCCACGATTCTATTGACCCACAGGAGCCTGCAATTGAAAACCGGGTCGATCGCGGCGCGGACCATCTATCTGGACGAAGAGCAAGAGGCGCTGGCCCTTGAAAGCGGAGAGAATCTCGGCCGGACGGTTTCTCCCGAATGCCTCGCGTATGTGATCTTCACTTCGGGCTCGACGGGAGAGCCGAAGGGCGTAGGCGTTGAGCACCGGCAAGTCAATAACTATATGATGGGAATCGTGGAGAGGCTCGGGATCACGCCTGGAAGCAGCTTCGCTCTGGTTTCCGCTGTGGCCGCGGACCTCGGGAATACGGTGATCTTCCCATCCCTGTGCGCGGGCGGGCGGCTGCAAATAATCCCGCGCGAGACTTCATTCAACGGCCACGAACTCGGTGAATACCTCACCCGTCATCAGGTGGATTATCTGAAGATTACCCCGTCCCACCTGATCGCCCTTCAGGGCATGCATAACTCCGGCCCTCTGATGACCGGGGGAACTCTGGTCCTTGGAGGAGAATCATCCAGGTGGGATTGGGTCGAAAGCCTGATGGAGCGAGCCCCCGGCTGCCGTGTGATCAATCATTACGGCCCTACCGAAACGACCGTGGGCGTTTTGACATTCGATACGCAAGGCGGTAAACGCGCTTCGCGCCGGGAGACCGTCCCGCTCGGCCGCCCCCTTGCCAACTCCCGGGTCTTCGTACTCGACGATTCTTTGGAGCCGGTCCCTGTCGGGGTCGTGGGTGAGCTGTATATCGGCGGAAAAGGCGTCGCGCGCGGATACGTAAACGCCCCCGACCTTACCGCCGAAAGATTTATTCCGGACCTCTTCAGTAACGAGCCGGGAACGAGGCTTTACAAAACCGGGGATCTCGTTCGCTACCTCGAAGGCGGAAGCATAGAGTTCGTCGGGCGCAGGGACCACCAGGTCAAGATCAGAGGCTTTCGCGTAGAACTTGAGGAGATCGAGGCCGCGCTCAGAAGCCATCCCAACGTACGGGAGTGCGCGGTTGTGGCCCGCGAGAATGATGGGGGCGAGAGACGCCTGTTCGGGTATCTCGTGGCTCGATCCGAGCAGGAAGGCCTTGAGCAAGAGGTGCGCCGATTCCTCAGAGAGCGATTGCCGGATTATATGATCCCGTCGGTGATTTCGGTCCTGCCAGGGTTTCCGCTCACGCCCAGCGGCAAGGTTGACCGGAAAGCATTGCCCGATCCCGATCTCACGCCTTCAGCGCCGGGCCATAATTACGTCGCGCCTCGCAATCGAATCGAAGCTTTGCTTGCGAGTATATGGGCCGAAGTCCTGGCGGTACCGGCCGTAGGCGTCTTAGATAATTTCTTCGATCTGGGAGGCCATTCATTATTGGCCACGCAGGTCGCGCACCGCTTGCGCGAGGCCCTTGACGTCGCGGTGCCCCTGCGAGATTTATTTGAGCACCCGACTATCGCAGCGCTGGCCGCAAAGCTTATCGAGACTGTTGCCGGGGGAGGAAAAGGGGTGGGGATCGAAGCAGCCCCCGCGCTTGTCCCGGTGCCCCGGGATAGCGAGCTTCCACTCTCATTTTCACAGCTAAGGTTATGGTTCCTGGACCAGCTTGAGCCGGGCAGCCCCCTATATAATGTGGCCTCGGCGGTCCGGCTCACCGGCCGCCTCGATATCGCCGTGCTCGAGAGAAGCCTTAAGGAGATAATCCGGCGCCACGAGGCCCTCAGGACGACCTTTGCCGTTAGAGACGGCGAACCGAGGCAGTTCATCACTCCCGATCCGGCGCTGGCTCTCACCTTCGTCGATCTGCGCGAGCTCTCTGATTCCGGCAGGTCGGCGGAGATGTTGCGGCTCGCGCGGCTTGAGGCGGGATTGCCTTTTGACCTCGAGCGGGGACCTCTCATCAGGGCGGCGCTTCTGAATCTGGGAGAGTCCGACCACCTGCTGCTTGTTACCTTACACCACATCGTGTCGGATGTCTGGTCGAGGTGGGTCTTGATGAACGAATTCGCCCGGCTTTACGAATCGTTCAAGGAAGGCAGGCCGTCTCCGCTCGAGGAGCTTCCAATACAGTATGGAGATTTCGCGCACTGGCAGAGGCGATGGCTCGATGGAGATGTGCTCGCGCGACAGCTCGCCTATTGGCGAGAGAGCCTCGCGGGGGCGCCGCTCGTGTTGGAGGTTTCGACGCGCCGACCCAGGCCTGCCGTTCAGAGTTTTCGAGGAGACAAGTTCCCGATAGAGATTGGCGAGGAGCTTACCGGGGCCTTGCTTCAATTGAGCCGCGAAAATGGCGCTACGCTTTTTATGACCCTGCTGTCGGCGTTTAGCGCGCTCCTTCATCACTACACCGGGAAGGATGATCTGTTGATCGGCGTTCCGATTGCAAACCGGAACCGCATCGAGGTGGAATCTCTCATTGGATTCTTCGTCAATACTCTGGTAATGAGAACGGACCTGAGCGGGGACCCCACGTTCGAAGGTTTGCTCGGTCGCGTTCGAGAGAGGGCGCTCGATTCCTACGCACACCAGGATTTGCCGTTCGAAAAGCTCGTGGAGGAGCTACAGCCTGAACGTGATCTGTCCCGCGCCCCTATCTTTCAGGTAGTCTTTACGCTTCAGAATACTCCTGAAAGCAAGATGGAGCTTCCCGGCCTGACCCTCGATTCGGTGGAGATCGACAACGGAACCTCCAAATACGATCTAGTGTTGGACATTTGGGAGACCGAGGGAAGAATCAAAGGACACTGGTACTATAGCACCGGCCTCTTCGACGAAGACGAGATACGCCAGATCTCACGGCGGTTCGACCTTCTGCTTCGAAGTATCGTCGCATTTCCTGCCGCGCGGCTGAGCGCGCAGAGCTTACTGTCCGAAGAAGAAACGCGGTTACTGGACCGGAAAATCGACATCGCCGGGATGGAAGCCATCTTCTCGTTATAGGTCTGTCGCCCGCCCATTATATCTAAGGCACGATCTGTAGCCCGTTGCCGTCGAGGTCTTTCGCGACCGAGAGGGCTTTAAACCAGATACCCGATAGGAGGTAAAGAGATGATTCGCGTAATGAAAGTTATTTCCTTAGCCATCTTCGTATTCACTTGCCTGACCTTCTCCATAAGCGCCGGCCTTCCGCTAAAAGAAGGCGACGCCGGCCCTCCCCCGGTGCCGAAGCTTTGGGACGACGAGGCAATTCGGACCATTGAAGTGCCTCTGGCGAGCGCGGGAATGTCACCTGTGCACGTGGATTCGGCCTATTATTACAGCCTCGGTCAGATAGTCCAGATTTACAAAAGCTACCCGATCTATGCGCCGGGCAAGGAACCGCCAGGCTATTTGGATTGGCTTAAGCAGCAGGAGCCCGAAAACGTCTTCGACCCCTCGAAGCTAAAGACGATGGAAGACTGGATAAAGGCCGGGGAGCGTGTCTTCGACTTTGGCCCCGTCTTTCAGGGCACGATGGGGCCGAACGAGGTCAGGAACCCCGAGTGGTACAAGAAGACGGCGGTCCCCCTAACCAGGGACGGCGTCATGCCCTTCGCCCGCTACGTGATCAGGAAAAAAGGGGAGATTGAGATAGGAAATGTGGCCTGCGCGACCTGCCACACCCGGGTCATGCCGGACGGCACGGTGATCAAAGGAGCGCAGGGAAATTTCCCCTTCGACAGGTCGACGGCGTTCAACTTCCGGGACCACTACCCAAAGGCAAACAACAAGGAGAGATATACTGAGCGAAACCGCCAATTGATGCTCGCCTTTTATGACACTCCCTGGCTGAAGGACAACCCTAACGGACGCCTGAGCCGGATGTCGATCGACGAGATTGCCGAGGCGCACGAAGCGATTCCGCCGGGGGTTATGGCGCGCCATCGATCGAGCCTCTTCTTTCCGCCTCAGATTCCAGACCTGATCGGACTTAAAGACTGGCGCTACCTGGATCACACCGGGCTCGTGCAGCAACGCTCGATAGCCGACCTGATGAGATATGCGGCCCTCACACAGGGGGGAGATAACTACGCCCGATTCGGCGACTACATACCCTTCGAGCCCTTCCAGGGCAAGCTGCCTGACGCAAAGGACGAAGAGCGTTACAGCGACGAACAGCTGTACGCGGTCGCGCTGTATCTTTATTCATTGAAGCCGCCGCCAAACCCTAACAAATTCGATCAGCGCGCGGCGAGGGGCAAGCGAGTGTTCGAGCGGGAAGGGTGCGCGACCTGTCACACGCCGCCGCTTTACACCAATAACAAATTGACCCCGGCCTCAGGTTTTACGCCTCCCGAAGATCACTTCAAGCAGTTCCACATCATGAATGTCTACGTGGGGACTGATCCCAGATTGGCGCTCAGCACTCGGAGGGGCACGGGGTATTACAAGGTACCGTCTCTCAGGGGAGTCTGGTACAGGGGGCCATTCGAGCACAACGGCTCTGTTGCAACCCTGGAGGATTGGTTTGACCCGAGGCGGTTGAAGGATGACTACGTGCCGACCGGGTTCTTAGGCGCCGGAGTCAAAACCCGGGCCGTGAAAGGTCACCCTTACGGCCTCCAGCTCTCGGAGAAAGAGCGAAGCGACATGATAGCTTTCCTTAAAACCCTTTGATGGCCCGCCGCGTTAAACGCCCGCCTGTCTCTGATGTGCCCAGGACGACTTCAGGAGATTCCAAAGGCCGGCGCACCCAAAAGACTTTCGTGTCGGCGAGCCTGACGAGCGCGGCGGCATAACGATGAGAGGAGAAAAACCTTGAAAGCCAGGCATTTTCTTTCGATCTCCGACCTTGACCCGGAAGACCTTTCGCGCTTGATAGACGATTCTTTGTATATCGCAAGGAATGGGAGCCCCGCGCGCCCTCTCGACGGAAAGATCGTCGGGATATTCTTCCGGTGTTCTTCGACTCGCACTCGCACCGCATTCAGCGTCGGCGCTATGAAGCTCGGGGCGCAGACGATGCACTACGGTCCAAACGATCTCCAGATCGTAACGGGGGAATCGATCCACGATACGGGCAAGGTACTCTCGGGCTTTCTGGACGCGCTCGTGCTCAGATCCAACGGCGAGCGGGCCGAGATGGAGGCGCTGGCGGACCAGAACGCGATGTCGGTCATTAATGCGATGAGCGAAGATGAGCACCCCACGCAATCCATAGCAGACCTTACGACCATCAAAGAGGCGATGGGGCGCCTCGATGACATTCACGTCCTATATATCGGCGAGGGCAACAATACAACTTCGGCACTTGCGCTTGCCATGTCTAAGCTTCGAGGAATGCAGCTAACGGTGGTGACTCCTGAAGGCTACGGCCTCCCTGATGATTTTATGAGCAGGGTCGGCCAGCAGGCCAGACAGAACGGGACCGTTATTACCCAGACTCACGATCTCAACTCTCTTCCCGTAGGTGTCGACGTTGTTTACACCACGCGGTGGCAAACCATGGGCGTGCAAAAGAAGGATTTGAACTGGAGAGAGAAGTTCGAGCCTTATAAAGTTACTCCGGCTTTCATGGCCGAAGTCTCGAAGCGAGCGGGAACGATCTTCATGCATGACCTTCCTGCAATTCGAGGATGCGAGGTGGTCGATGAAGTGCTGGACGGCCCGAATAGCGTAGCGTTCCGGCAGGCTCAGCATAAGCTCACGAGCGCGATGGCAATTCTCTCCTGGTGCCTGCCGCCGTCTCGATGACAGGCTTGCCGCGGCGACCTCGTTCGAGGTTGAAATAGAGGCGAGGCCCGGCCGGTGACGCCGGGCCTCGCCTCTATTTCCTTATCTCCCGAAATAGATGCCGGCCCTTTCCGAAAGTCACGCGGCGCAAGTGGCCGGCGCTCGCCTGGAAACTAGCCCGTTCCCGCCTTCCTCACCAGCTCTCTCGCAATGACGTAATGCGCCTGATAGCTTACAGTCTTTAGCAATATCATTACGCGATCGGCGTCCTTCATCTCCCTCTCGAATATTGCTGTGAAGTCCTTCAGAGGCCCGTCTTTTATGACCACCTCATCTCCCGGCTTGAGGGCGTCCCCTAATCTGATAAATCCATCCGCGCTCATCCTCGACCTGATCGTCGCGATTATGGCGTCTTCAACCCTGACCGGGTCGCCGCCCGAGCTGATCACGCTCTGGACTCCTCTTGTGAACCGCACTTTATGAAGCGAGTCGCTCGCCTGAAACCGGGCGAAGATGTAGCCCTGAAAGAGAGGCTTCACCATAAATGAGGGCTTGCCTGTATAAGGGTTAAAGCGCCTGTCCATGATCCTGGGGGAAAAGGTCTCTACCCCCCAGGCCCTAAGATTACTGTCGGCGCGATCCTCTTGACGGGGGTTCGTGTGAATTACGTACCAGCTAAGGTCGCTCCCTAAAATCTCTCGTGTCATTTTATTCGCCTGTATCGTTGGAGAAAGACTTGTCGCTACCTGCTCACGAAAAATGAGCAGACGGGACTGGCAGGTGAGAGATTGTTCGGGTTTAGAAGGGCAGCGACTCAATATGCGCGCACGATTCCCGGAGGAGGTTCCTTCTCCCTCCTGAAATTTAACGCGACACCGGAATAGCTATAGCTCCCACGTAGACCCGACGCCTCGCTCTCCTGCCGGAGCTTTGCCTGAAGATCGTCGTTATCTTCAGGTCAGAGGCGGAGAGAGCGCGCTCGGGCGATAGGTACCTGGCGGCGATATCGGTCTGTGATGGAATTGCACAGGGCTGGGAAGATTATGTAGAATCAGCATACGACGCACTCCTTGTAGGGGTCGTGTTGTAGGCAAGACAGACTTCGACCTACCAAGCCTGGAGCTGTCTTGCCTTGACTTTTATCCTTTTAAACTGAAGGTGAGACTCTTTTGTCACACCATACGTTTCATCTTTTGGTGAGGAACATCCGACTGCCTCCAACTGGCCGAGATAACCCGATTGAAAGCCTTAAAGAATTACATTATCTGATACCGGGGCGACTTTGTGTATACTCGAATGCAAGAACGCGAGGAAACACTCATTTACATTTTTTACATTAGCATTATATGTAGCCTGCTTTACATGTCAAGCAATAACTGTGAAAGAGATTACCTTTTTTCACCTGAATGGGTAATACCCGGGCGTGGTGATTTGGAAGGTGAGTCAGTCTCCCTGAATTCTCGCGCTTAAGGGAGCCGAAGCATGTGAAAATGAGTCCAAAAAGCTCTAGTTTCTTATAATTGTAGGGCGAGCTGAGTCAAAAGGATCCTCGGAACCGGAGGACACCCGGTCAGGGTTTTGTGGGAGCCAGGTTCGTGCCGGCGTACTCCTCATCCATAAGAGTGGCCCAATCGCCTTCATGATCTCCGCCTCGCACGATCAGGCTGTTATCGACATAAAAGGAGAGCCTCCCCGACCTGTTGTATTGCTCAGGTATCCCTTTAACGCGGAACGAGTAGCCCTCGAGTTCAAGAGATACCTTATAGCCTGAGCTGTGCGGCACGGTGATCCTGCCATAATCCAGAACGCCCTGATTTTGCCTGAGGGCAAGATCCAGTTCGGTCCTGAGAAGAGTCGAGTACTTCCAAAGGGTGACGGCCGTATTGTATTCGTTATCGGCCATCCGCTTTGCACGCATCTGCAAGACCCGCTTGTAGGCGTGGAAGCCAAGCGCTGCAAGGAAGACGACCGACAGAGTGATGACGAAAGTGATCATTTCGGATTAATTTCCAAAGTCGAAAAGATGCGAGTAATCCTCGATCGCTCATTGAGACGCGGCAAGCGACGATAGCCCGTGTCGTCGGGCATGGTATTCGTCAGAGGGGGATAATTCAACCCCAAGCCCCGGTTGTCCATCGCCGAGTTTATTCTCGCTTTAAATGAACTCGGGGAGTTTCTGCGCGACGAAGACCTCATCGCCGTATTGTATCAACATCTCATCTTCTTCGGGCTCGCTCTTTTCGCTGATCCTGACGGCGAAGCCATACCGCTCACGCGAGGGGTCTTTCGACTCCCCCACCATGACAAGAAACTCATCACCCGGTTTGAGCGTGACCCCCTCTTCTCGGAGAAGGTAATACTTCGTTCGCGGGTCCACGCCCGTTTCCCTGGCCTGGCCGGACTCGACGGCTTTCAGTTCTATCATGAATTTACCTCCTGGCACCCTTAGACTTTATTGCAACTCACCCGGAAGCTCAAATGAGGTTAGGGAAGATGGCTATTTTATGGTATTGCCGCGTGTTAGAATTCAGGTGGGTTGAAGGTTCAGGTCCATTTTTAACCACAGGCTATTGAGAAAGATATGCTAATAACCAGAGTAGAACTGGAAGAGATCAAGAGCTACGAGTCGGGCTGTTTCGAGTTCGGGCCGGGCATTACCGCGATCAGCGGCCCTAACGGGGCGGGAAAGACCACGATACTCGAGGCCATCTCCTGGGCGCTTTTCGATCAGTTGCCATACAAGAAAGAGGACTTCCTTCGCAGGGGAGCGAAGAAAGGCTCCGTTCGCGTCACCTTCGTTTCGGCGATTGATGGCCGAGAGTACACCGTTTATAGAGATACCTCGACGGGATATTACATCTACGATCCCGTGACCAAGTTCAAGCTCGTCGAGCAAAAGCAGCAGGTAGGCTCGTGGATCAAACAGCACCTTGGAGTCGAGGCGACAACCGACCTGAAGGCGCTCTTCACCTCGACCATCGGCGTCCCTCAGGGGACCTTCGCCGTGGACTTTGCCGATCTGCCGTCAAAAAGAAAAGTGAGCTTCGACAAGGTCCTCAGGGTTGACGAGTATCAAAAATCGTCCGATGAGCTCCGCTCTCTGGTCAGGTTGATCGAGTCGAAGGAGTTCGACCTGCGAGAGGAGATTGCCCGAATCGAGGGCGAAGTAAACAATCTGGACTTCTTGATGGGCGATCGACTCAAGTTTGAAGCTCTCGCGGCCTCTTTGAAAGACGAGCGCGCCGCGGCCGAAAGAGAGAGGGAGGCGGCCCGCGTCGAGGCGGATCGCCTGGACGGCCTGCAGAGAGCGATCGAGCGCCTGGAGTCGGATGCGATCGCTCTTCATGCGCAGATTGAAAGCCTTCAGCAGAGTAAGAACCTCATCATAGATGAAGTAGACCGGTCACGCAGGGCCAGGGCTACCGTTTCCGCGTCCGAATCGGGATTTGCGGCCTATATGGAATCAAGCTCGCGGATTGCCGAGCTCGAGCCGCGCGTTATCACGCGGGACGAGATCAGGAAGAAAGTTTCTGAGAAAGAGAGAGAGAGCTTTCAAATTGAAGCGGCTCTAGGAGCCAGTCGCGATAAGCTCAAGAAGATCGAGGACGACCGAGTAGAAGTCGAGAGACTCGGACCTCTCGTGGCGCAGCAAGAGGCGATGGAAGGCAGGCGGGCGGAATTGCAAGCCCTGATCGCCGAGCTCGCCGCCCTTTCCGAGCGGGCGGCTGCCTCTGAAAATGAGCTTGTGGCTCTGAGAAAGACTTACGCGGAGCTCTCCAGGCGCATAGAAGAAGCCGAGAGCCTAAAAGAACTGGCCGATAAATCTGAGACGCTCGAGGCTGAGCGGGAAGAGCTTGAAGTCCGGTTGCGGGAGATGCGGGTCGCCTTGGAAAGATTGGCCGAGCGCAAAAAGGACATTACCAGGGCTCGCGAAATCCTTGCGCGCTTCAATGGAGAGCTTAACACTCTTGAGAGGGAGATGGAGGCGGGCCTTAAGGCGGAAGAGATCGCTTCATCGCTCCCGAGCCTCGAGTCGCGCGATCAGGAGATAATGGAAGAGGTCGCCTCGCTTCGAGCCAGCATTGAGAGAGAAAACCGGATACTTCGGTCGATCAAGGGGGGGCTTTGCCCGTTGCTCTCCGAACGGTGCTTGAACATGAAAGAAGGACAGAGCCTCGACCAGTTCTTCAAGGTTCAGCTCGGGTCCGAGCAGCAGAGACTGACCTCGGCGGAGGGCGCGCGCAAAGAGATTCAAGATAAGCTCTCTGCCGCGCGCGTAGCCCTGAAGGCCGCCTCCTCGCTCTCCGCCCAGCGGATTCAGAGGAAGAGATTGAAAGACGACCTTGAGATTAACCGGAAGGAACTCCTGAGGCTGGAAAAAGAGGTCGGCGCGACTACCGTGAATGAAGAACAGGCCCGATCTATAGGTGACCGGCTCACCCGTTTGGCGCAAGAGATCCGTAAGGCTCAGGAAGCGAAATCCCGCTTCGAGAGCCTTGCCATACTCCGCGAGCGCCTGGGCGAGCTTAAGCTTGAAGGGGCGGAGAAGAAGAAGTCCTTTGAAGCATTGAAGGCGAGACTCTCGTCGCTCCCCGGACTGCGTTCCGAGATGTCTGAAGTCGAAACCCGCCTCGAAAGTCTACAAGATCCTCGGGGGCGATCCCGCATTCTCTCCGAGGGGTTGAAGATGGAGACTTCTGTGCGAGCGGCGCTTAAAGACCTTGAGGAACGCGAGCGTCACCTTGCGCAGGAGGTCGAGGCCTTGCTCGAAGATCTTTCCGCCTACTCCGACCTCGACGAAATGATTACGCAACAGCGAATGCGGCGCGCCTACTCGGAGAAGGAATATCTCGCATACATCGAGAATCAGCCGGTCGCATCTTTGCTTGAAGCGCGTGAGGGGCGATTGAATGCTCTCACGGCCGAGCTTGAAGAAGCTATCGGCAGGTTCGAGCGGCTGAAGACCGATCTGGAAGGCTCTCGGCTGGAGTATGACCGGCAAAGACACATCGAGATCAAGGTGCGGTTTGAAGAGTTGATCAACAGGTCCGCCCATCTGAATTCGGAGATAAACAACGCGGCTCTCCGGCTGGAAGAGTTAAACGCCGAGATCGAAAAGCTGATGGCTTCAAGGCGGCGCATGGAAGAGCTCGAAAAAACCAAAGAGCGATTCTCGATGCTGCACTCGGTGTCCGACTTCATCCGAGACCTGTTGAAGAGGGCGGGCCCTTTCATAACCGAGGCTCATCTGCAATCGATCTCGATCGAGTCGAACCAGTTGTACCGGGAGATAACAGGAAACGCGATGGTCTCGCTGAGGTGGGATACGGGGTATGAGATCGTTCTTGAAGAAGACGGCCACGAGCGGTCATTCGCCAGCCTTTCGGGCGGCGAGCAGATGGCGGCGGCCCTCTCCGTCCGGCTCGCTCTGCTGAAAGAGCTATCAGACATGCGGATCGCATTCTTTGACGAGCCGACCACGAACATGGATGAGGAGAGGCGTCGCAATCTCGCCCAGCAGATCGGGCGAATCAAGGACTTCGATCAACTTTTCGTAATCAGCCACGACGATGCCTTTGAAGGCTTCACAGACCGGGTCGTGTCGGTTAAGGGCTCTGGCGACGGGATGCGGCAATGACGAGCGAAAAGCGCGGGAAGACCGGTTCGAGAAGACTCGGGTTGGCCCTGAGCGCCGAATCGATTGTCCGCAACATACTCCTGTTCGGGTTTCTCGTCCTTCTTTTACTGATTGCTGCGATCGGGTACTGGAGCCTTGACAGCCTGAACAAGGTAAGGGAAAGGGTGGCCCAGCTTCATCAGACGGAGGCGAACCATCTCAGGCTCATCTTGAGGGTCAAAGAGACCGCCGCCAGGATGGACACAGAGGCGAGGATGATTCTCGCCACCCTTCAAAATCCGCTCTTGCACTTTCCGACCGAGAATAAGCTCAACACCGTCAAGAGGCAGATGGACTCCATCATAAGCGATCTGCGTTTGGGCACGCTTGACGATACGGAGGAGTGGAAGTCGTTTGAAGCCGCGTATAACGACTACTTGTCCGCTCTGAGTAACCCCGACGCTCCCGACTGGTCGGCAAAGCGCGATAGAATGATCGAAACGGCGAACCTTCTCGAAGACTACGCGCTTGAAGAACGTTCCGGTAACGACATGAAGGCGGATGACCTCGGGAGGCTCGCGAGGCGAAGGATACTCACCGTCACGGGCTCGGCGCTTCTGGTCGGACTGCTCATAGTTATTTTGACCTTCTACGAGATTCAGAGGATTCTCAGTCAGAACGCCAGGGCCTACGAGGAGAGCGCCGAATCGCGCGATTATCTTCAGTCGCTTCTCGACAGCCTCGTCTCCGGCGTCGTCGTGGTCGGTCGCGATGGCAAGGTCCAAACTATAAGCGATTCTTTCAGAGGCCTCACGGGGCGCGGAGTCGCGCAAGGAAAAGGCACCCGGTTCGAGGAGTTATTTAACGGAGTCCCTTCCTTGATAGAAGGTATCCGAGACACCCTGGAGAAGGAGACGCAAGGGAGTCGCTATTACGAGCGAATCGAGCTTGCCGAAGGGCATCTCTTCGATATCTTTTCGTCGCCTCTGATAATAGCCGAAGAGCATAGGGGCTTGATTCTTGTGTTCGTGGATATTACCGAGAGCGAGCAGGCGCAGGCGGAGCTCCGTCGAAATCGTGCCTTGTCCGCTATCGGGCAGATGACGGCGCAGATAGCGCACGAGATCAAGAATCCGCTCGGCAGCATCCGATTTGCCACCGAGCTCTTAAAACGAAGCGGCTCTAACGGATCGTCAAAGGATGAAGAGAAGACACTGGAGGTGATCGAGCGCAGCGTCGACCATCTGGCGGCAATCGTCACGGAATTATCGGAGTTCGCGAGACCGAAAGAACTCAATATATCTGAGGTGAACCTGAATCAGTTGCTCGAGGAGTTAGTCCCGATGGTGGCCGACCGCCTGAGCAAATGTAATGTCTCTATTGAAAAGTCGCTCGCCGCTGATGGTCTGGTCGGTAGGTTCGACGCGATCGAGCTCAGGAAGCTCTTTTTGAATCTCATAATAAATGCTATAGAAGCCTGCGAGCCTGGGGGAACCGTCAAGATAAAGACAAGCGGGGAAAGCGAGAACTCGGTGCTGGTTGAGATTTCCGACAACGGCTCCGGGATGGACCCGGAGACCTTACGCCGTCTCTTCGAGCCGTTCTATACGACGAAGAGCACCGGCACCGGCCTCGGTATGGCGATAGCGCGGAAGATTGCGGAGCTGCATCGAGGCGATCTGCGAATCAGGAGCAAGCTCGGGGCGGGGACGGTGGCTTCCGTTAGATTGCCTCGAGATTAGACCGGCGGACAA
This sequence comes from Blastocatellia bacterium, assembly GCA_035537555.1. Taxonomy (GTDB): domain Bacteria; phylum Acidobacteriota; class Blastocatellia; order UBA7656; family UBA7656; genus DATLMR01. The sequence goes on along the minus strand of DATLMR010000093.1, from coordinate 2,238 downwards.
CACATGAGGCATTGAAAAACGTCTCAGCTTCTGAGGATAGACCCCTAAAGCTATATCGAAGGTTGGAGGTTTGTTAAATGAATGTCAGTACACGATTTAAGTCGCTCGTACCCGTAATCGCGGCTTTTTTGATCTTTTCCGCCGTTGCGCCCGCCGCCCTCTCTCAACAGACTCGGCCAAGGTATAGCGGACAGCAGAGCGGCGACCGGAGCTGGACAGTTCCGGCGAACACTGTGATCAGTATGCGAATGGACTCGAACTTGAGCTCGCGGACAGCCCGCGTCGGGGATAAATTTACCTCCACCGTGGCTATCCCGGTCTATATCGATGGAGCGACGGTAATACCCGCCGGATCGATTGTCGAAGGGCGGGTAACGCAGGTGACTCCCGCCAAACGCATGAGCAAATCCGGGTCAATCGCGATCGACTTCGATGAGCTGATCTTTCCTGACGGGTCGCGCATCCAGCTTGATGGAAACCTGACCTCCGATGATCCTTCGATAAGAGAGAAGATTGATGATGAAAGCCGCGTGTCAGGCAGAAACGAAAAGCGCCCGGCAGTATTCATTGGTGGCGGGGGAGCCATCGGGGCAGTCCTCGGTGGAATCTCGGGCGGAGGCAAAGGGGCGGTCCTCGGTGGCGTTCTGGGCGCGGGCGCAGGGGTTGCGGGAGTCCTGTTGGCCAAAGGCGAGGAAGCCCAGGTCCCTTCCGGCACTCCTTTCGCTATAAACCTGACGCAGCCAATCGAGGTCATGGAAAGCCAGCTCCCAGACCGGCGGTCGCGTGATTACAGTAATGATCCCGTGAACAATGATCCTTACCCTTCGCGCAATTCTTCTTCAAGGAATTCTTCTTCAAGGGACTCGTCTTCCCGAGACACTTACCCGTCGCGCGATTCCCGCGACCCGAATCTCTCCCGAGATTCAAACGCCCCCTCACGGGATGCCGACTCTTCGAGAGAGCCTGAGCCTTCTGCCGACCCGGACCCTTCGGATTCGGCTCCGGATGCTGAGATGCCTGAGGCAGCGGAGGAAAATCTGCCTCTCTCATCTTCGGAGATGGTGCGGCGTGCGCAGGTTGAATTGAAGAATCAAGGATATTACGAAGGTCAGGCAGACGGCGCGATGTCTCCGAGGACAGCCAATGCCCTCAAGGCTTATCAGCAAGAGCATAATTTGCAAGTTACTGGAGACCTTGATCCTCGCACGGCCGCAAGCCTTGGTATCACCGGCGCTTCTAAAGCGGGTGCGGCAACCCAGCCGCGTGGGGCCAGCGCGCCGGGCCAGCCCCGGCCCGCGGGGCAGAAGTTGCCCGGGAACGATGCCGTCCTGGCTAACGTTCTTTCCGCGACAGCCTCAAGAACGGCGGACGGAGCCATTCAGGTCCTCATCAATACTCAGGCAAATACCGGCGGCTGGCGCTGGTTCGGCGAGCAGATCGTCAATGGAGATACTCTCGAAGTTTTCGCGCGCGCGATACCTCCCGGCGGGATGGTTACGCAAGCGCTCAGTCGCGGGCGCATAGAGGTGATAGCTAGAGACGGAACCGAGTATGTGCGCAGGGTGGTAGTACACGGTGCGGGAGGAGACATCAACGTTCCCTTTGGCTCGCGCGCGACGGATTCGGTCTCGTCCGCTCCCCCGGCCAATCGGCCGACCCCGGTCAGGTCCTCGGGCGAGCCAGGCGCCGGGCAAAGTTTACAACGGCAGGCCGAAGAGCTGCTCGCCGAATACCAGAATAATGTCGGGGTGCGGTTAGTAGGAACCGGAGTCGAGCTCGATGGAAGAGGCCAATATCACGAGCCTGAGATCGAGCTTCTGTTTGCCCTCGACAGTTTTGCAAATGCCGCGCAGCTTTATTCGCGTCTGGCTTCGTCGTCCCTTGAACGAGACGGCTTGAGGGCCGCCACCCTGGCTCTGGCCCGACAGGCCAGGGCGACTGACAGAGTCATGACAACGACATCGAGCCGCAGCGCCGACGCTGTCTCCAGGAGATGGGACGCAATCAGGCAGGACGTGTTGAGGCTGATGCAAAGGTATAGTATTAGCTCCTCCGACATCGAAAACTGAGTCCTTCGTCGATCCGCAAGAACAGAGGCTGGCGAGTCTGAATCGAGCTCGCCAGCCTCTATTATTTTCAGCCCTCCCGACTCTCGTCGGCTCCGACCTTCCTTGGAGCCGGCAGTTCCCTTATAATTGGCACCCTCCATATGAAAAGAGTCACTATAGTTTGTGATGG
>DATLMR010000092.1:0-5502 GCA_035537555.1 Blastocatellia bacterium | reverse complement strand
GATCTCCCTTTGGGCGACTGTCAAAGACAGGCCCTTCGTGGCCGGAATGTTCGGGATGCTATCGGCGCTGGCCTGGCAGCCGGGCTTGCTCTTTGCCGGAGCGGCCGGGCTCGCCTTTTCGCGCTATCTGACAAGCTGGCGCGACAAGAAGGCGGCGAGGGTCGTCGCCGGAGCCCTGGTGCCGCTCGCCGCGATGCTGCTTCATATCTGGATGATCGGGGCATTCAAAGAGTTCTACCTCTGGACCATCCACTTCAACTATAGCCTCTATGCCCCTCGACAACTCCAGTCCCCTTCGAGCTTCTTTCGCTTCTTGATGCGGATGCTGAACAAGCCCTTCGGCAGAGAGAAGGTCTACTTCGCGCTGGCGCTTGCAGGAGCGGCCATCGCCCTGACCCGAGAGGCCCGGGCCTTTCTTAAAGACCGGTTTGAGGCGCTGAGAGTATCTCCGCCCCGCCACGCGGTGATAATCGCGCCGCTCGTCTATTTCGCTTTTTGCATGATCAACTTTCAGGGAAGCGGGGACCTCTTTCCTCTCCTTCCCTTCGTGAGCCTGTTTGCGGCGGTCTCCATTCTCTTCGTCATAGATGCGCTGCCCGTCGTGGCTTCGAAGGCGGGGAAGGGCTTTCCTGTCAGGTTCCTGAAGCCCACGCTCTTTGGGACAGCTTGCGCGCTGGTCTTCTACTTCAACGTATCGAGCGCGTTTTCTTTCAAAGTCGGCTTCCCAACACTGAAGGACCAGGATGCGGATGTAGGCGAGATAATCGCCCTGATGGAGCCCGGCGACACGCTCTTCGTCCACGGGCAGACGGAGCTCCTCGCGCTATCAGGCCTGAATAATGCCAGCCGGCATATCTTTCTAGATCGCGGGAAAGACATCTACCTCGATCAGGTCGAGCCGGGCGGGTTCGACGGCTGGCTGGCTCGCCTGCAAGATAGCAGGCCGAAGATAGTCGCGCTTTCCCGGCTCGGAGCGGTCGAGCGACGGCGCGCGCTCGTCGATTGGGTCAGGCGCGATTACGAGGTGCGTAAAGGCCGAGTATTCAAGTACTATGTAAGAAAAGAGGCCGCGCAATAATTCGGGAGCGCGAAAGGATGGATGCAGGCGTTAATCGATGAGGATGACTGTCATTAAACAGGCGCTCAAAGAGGCGGCGAGATTTCCCGTCGAATCGTTGCTCAAGATCTACCTGGATAGATTGCCCTCGGTCGAGTTTTCCCCGGAGAAGATCGGCAAGATCCTCATCTTCGCCTACCACGGCCTCGGCAACTTTCTCATGTATACTCCCGCTATCAAGGCTTTAAGGGAGCGGTACCCGAACGCGAGGATCGATCTCCAGGTGGGGAACAATACGGGGTGCGAAGAGGTGCTGGCCGGGGCTGGCCTCTTCGACAATATCTATAACCTGCCTTACTCCTCGGGACCCCGCGCGTGGGCCGAGCGGGCGCGCGAGATTCGGGCCATTCGCTACGACCTGACTCTGAACGAATTTCATAGCCATTCCTGGAGGCTTGCGCTGCTCGTCTCCGCAAGCCGCGCGCCTTTTCGGGCGGGCCACGTCACGAGCCCCGGCTGGTCGCGCAGGTTCAGCCGGTACAGTTTCGTCTTCAACCTGCCCGTCTCCATGCGCGAAGACGAGCACGAAGTCGAGCGCTACCTGGATCTCGTCGCCGCGACGGGAGCGAAGCCTCCCGGCCTGGAGAATTCGCGGACCTTCATTCACCTGACGGGGGCGGAGCGGGAGTTTGCGCGGAGTTTCTTCGAGCCCTGGATCGCTTCGGGCAAGAGATCGATCATCGGCATTCAGCCTGGAACGTCTCCCGCTATGCGGTGGAAGCAGTGGCCGGTCGAGAGGTATCGGGCCTTGATCGAACGGCTCGCCCTGGACCGGCCCGATGCTTTGATCGTCCTGTTCGGATCGGCGGGAGAGGCCGGGATGATCGCCGACCTCGCGCGCGGCCTCGAATCGAAGGTGGCCGTGGCCGCCGGGAAGACGAGCATCAAACAGGTGGCCGCGTTGATCGAGTCATGCGACATGCTCATCTGTAACGACAGCGGATTGATGCACGTGGCGGTCGCGGTGCAGACTCCGGTGATCGCCATTTACGGCCCGACCGACATCAGGCGCACCGCTCCCCTCGGCCCTCAACACAGCGTCATTCGGAGGGACTTGCCGTGCAGCCCGTGCTTTCGACTGGAAGGGGATGAGGAGGTGCATCTCTGCCCGCACCACGATTGCCTCATGACCGTCGAGCCGGACGAGGTCCTCCAGGCCGCGCTCAAGTCGAGCCTGGTCAGGCTGGAGATGAAAGCGAATCGATCGAATCTAACCTCGCGGATTAATCGATGAATCGACGCCTCACGCACCCGGATGAAGCCCCAGCGCCTTTGACTCGCCCGGCATCGCGGCTTCTGCGATTCGCCGGAGTCGGGCTCGCCTGCTCGATGGCCGTTATGCTGGTTGGAGCCTCCGCCTGCCGGCTCAACCGGAAGGCGAAGGCCGAAAAGGCCCCCATCTCGAAATGTTTCGAGCGGCTCGACTCGATCCCCATGCTGTCGGCCGTCCTCAAAGCTCGCGCGAAGAACGACGCGGAGAGCCGCAACCGTCCCTTCGAAGGGATGGAGATCGCGCTCACGATCAATAACATGATTCGCGGAAAGCCCGATCCCGAGGCGGAGATCGACAGCTGGTGCGAATTCGAGAATACGCCCGCGAACTTCGATAAGATAGTCTCGGCATTGAAGGCCAACGGCATGCCTCCTACCGTGAGCTTCGTGAGCGGGCGGCTCGCCGACCCGGTGGTCATACGCAGGTGGATCGAGAGCGGAAATCTTGTCGGGAATATGACCTATACCCGAAAGAAAGCAAGAAAGAGATCGGCTCAGGAACTGATAAACGATATCGCTCGAAACGAGCAGTTTCTTGAAAAGCTGCTCTCTCGGGGGGGCGGAAAGGAGCTCTACTTTCGTTATCCCGCCATTAAGGCCAGCCGTGACCATCAGACCCGCGAGGAGGTGAATGCTTTTCTTTCGACGGGCGGGTATCTGGTGAGCCCCGCGACCATCGACGCCTACAGCCGGGACTTCAACGAGCTGTATTGCCAGGCGCAGGCGGGCGGGGATCAGCAATGCGCGAATCTCGCGAAGGCGAATTTCAAGTCTCTCCTGCTCGAATCGACGACGAAGGCACGCGAGCTGGCGAAGCGAGAGGCCGGTTACGACGTCAAGCATATACTCCTGATCGAGGCCAATCAGTTTCTATGCGATAACCTGGCCGACATCATAGCCTGGTACAAGAGCCTCGGCGCCCGGTTCATCCCGCTCAAGGACGCATTGAAGGACCCTTTCTATAATCGCTCGGATGACAAGGGAAGGTCGGCCGCCCGCGTCGTGCTGACGAGGACTCTTCGCTCGCATCTCGGCGGAGGCGTGCGAGACGCGGGCGCAAATCAGAATTAGCCGAGCGCGCTAACGATCCGCTCCGCCGCGGCTTCCAGCATCTTGTCCTCGCGAGCGAAGCAGAGGCGCATGTAAACATCGTGCTCCGGCTCGTCCATGAAGGCGCTGCCCGGCACGCCCGCGACCCCGGCCTCTTTCATCAGGAAGTCGTTCAATTCGATGGCGTCGCCGAATCGCTCGGGTATGCGGGTCCAGACGTAGAAGGTCGAGCGGGATTGGTAGACCTTGAAGCCCGTACTCTCAAGCGCGTCGACGAGGATCTCTCTTTTGCGGGCGAACCTGGTCCGAAGCTCCGAGTAGAAATCCGGATAAGCCATCAGGACCCTGGACAGGGCGTGTTGCAGGGGCGTGGGCGTGCAGACGTAATAGATATTTCCGAGGATGCCGAGCTTGCCGACGAGGTGGCCTGCCCCGTAGAGGTAGCCGAGCCTCCACCCGGAAATCGCCCAGGACTTCGAGAAAGAGTTGATCGTTATCGTGCGGTCGAAGGCCCCGGGCAGGGATGCCGTCGAGACGTGATCGGAAGGCTCCAGGGTGAAGTGTTCGTAGACTTCGTCGGAGACGATGAGCAGGTCGAACTCTTCGGCGACCGACACGATTGATTGCAGCTCCTCGCGAGTGAAGACGCGGCCCGTCGGGTTGGCGGGAGAGCTGACTATGATGGCCTTTATCGGGTATTCGGATCTGGCGACTCCCGCCCTGCAAACGCTTCGCAGCTCTTCCAGGTCGAGGTCGAGGTTCTCTCCGCGAAGTTTCACGACCTCTGCCCGCCCGCCCGCCGTCTCGACGGTGCGCTTGTGGTACGGGTAATAAGGCTCGAATACGACCGCCGCCGCGTCGCGCAAATATGTGTGCGCGGTGGCGACCAGGCCGCCCGTCGCTCCGGGCGTTATCATCAGCTCCAGGGGCCTGCGGTCGGGATCGACCGTCACGCTGTTATGGACTCGGATCTTTTCGGCGACGGCTCGCCTCAGCTCGTCGACGCCTTCGAAAAAGCTGTAGGAGTTCAGACCCGAAGCCACTACGTCGTTGAGTGCCCTGGCAAGGTCCGGGTGGAGCGCGATTTCATTCTGGCCCTGTACCAGATTGCCGCTAGGAGGAACCGTCCTTGCTATTGCTCGGATATCGGGCTGGGGTCTTTTCTTGGTTTGCAATTCGAACCTCCCTTTATCGATGACACATGCGAAAAAAATATGCCAAAAACGAATTGATGATGGTAAAACCGTGCTCCCTGCATGTCAAGCTATCCTCGCGAGGGGAGCCTCGCCTCCCTTGAGACTTTCTCTACCGGCAGATACAATCGCCACCCCGGGGATGTAGAAGATGGTTAAATCTGCCAAAGATGAAGCAGGGATCAACGCGCTCGTCGCCGAGTCGAGGGTCAGGGTCAGGTACGCGGAGACCGATCAGATGGGTGTGGCCTATTATGCGAACTACCTGGTCTGGTTCGAAGTCGGGCGAAGCCAGTACTGTCACGAGTGCGGCTTCTCTTACAGGGACATGGAAAGAGAGACCGGCCTGTTTATGATCGTGGCCGACGCGCGGTGCCGGTATAAGACGCCCGCGCGTTACGAAGACGAGCTCGTCGTCAGAACCCGCGTCATCGAGCTGACCCGCCGCACCCTCCGGTTCGGCTATGAGATCGCCCGGGACGACGGCGACTCGATAGCCACGGGAGAGACGACGCACGTCCTGATTAACAGAGAAGGCAAGCTTTCGAGCATGCCCGCAAAATATCTGTCATTATTGCGGAGCTCTCCGGACGCCTGAGGAGTCCATTATCGAAGGGCGCTATGCCCGCTGTTCCCCTCTATTCAAATCACCGACAACAGCGATGAACCGCCTCATTTATTACAACGACAGGATAATCGACGCCGATGAGGCGGGCGTGTCTCCTACCATCGCCGGGCTGCTCTACGGGTGGGGAGTCTTCACGACTGTTCGCATAGTCAAGGGCGTGCCTTTCCTCCTGGATAGGCACTGGGAGAGGCTCGTCAAGCACGCGGAGAAGATGAACATGCCTGTATCGCAAGATTATATTC
>DATLMR010000091.1:0-4865 GCA_035537555.1 Blastocatellia bacterium | reverse complement strand
GGCGCGGCGGAGCTCCTGGATGATCCGGCCCGGCAACGCGCCGATATAGGTACGCCGATGCCCGCGGATCTCGGCCTCGTCGCGCACGCCCCCGAGGCTGAGGCGGACGAACTTGCGCCCGGTCGCCTTGGCGATGGACCGGCCGAGGCTGGTCTTGCCGACGCCCGGAGGGCCGACGAAGCATAGAATCGAGCCGCGCGGATGCTCCACGAGCTGGCGCACGGCGAGGTATTCGAGTATCCGCTCTTTGATCTTTTCGAGGCCGTAATGGTCCGCGTTCAGCACGTCCTCGGCGGTCGATATGTCGCGGACCTCCTCGGATTTTTCCTTCCAGGGAACGGCGAGCATCCAGTCGAGGTAGTTGCGGGAGACCGTGCTTTCGGCGGACATCGGAGGCATCTGCTCCAGCCTGCGAAGCTCGGCCATAGCCTTCTCGAAAGCGTCTTTAGACATCCCGGCGGTCTCGATCTTCTGCTTCAGCTCTTCGATCTCCGCCTTCTCGTCCTTGCGGCCAAGCTCCTTGTGGATGGCCTTGATCTTCTCGTTCAGGTAGTACTCCTTTTGCGCCCGCTCCATCTGTCGCTTCACGCGGCCGTGAATGGCCCGGTCCACCTGAATCTTCTCGAGCTCCACTTCGAGCACTTCGACCAGACGGGCGAGCCGGTCCTGGAGCGAGAATATCTCGAGCAGTCCCTGCTTATCCTCGACTGAAATCTTGAGGTTCGAGGCTATGGTGTCGCATAGGCGCGCGGGGTCGTCGTTCCTGAGCGCGGCCGTGAGCGTCTCCGGGTTGGCGAGTTCGGTCGATTGCCGCACGTATTGATCGACGAGGGAGCCGACCCTTCCGATCAGGGCGTTCAGGCGCGAGCGCGGCTCGCTCGACTCCGGCGCTTTCCTGAGCGTCGCCACCCAGTAATCGCCGTTGTCTTCGACCCTGACCGACCGCGCCCTCTCTATGCCTTCCACCATCACTTTGATGTTTCCATCGGGCAGGCGCAGGTTGTGCGTGATGCGCGCGATCGTGCCGACTGAATAGACCTGGTCGACGCTCGGCTCGTCTATAGTCGCGTCGTGCTGGGTGGCAAGAAATATCGTCTTGTCACCGCGCAGAGCGGCTTCGAGCGCCCGTACACTGGCAGGACGGCCAATGACGAAAGCGACCATGGTATAGGGAAAGACGACCACGTCCCGGATCGGGACCATTGGGCATCTCAGTACGTCGTTTGGTGTGCTGTCGCTGAATTCATTCATGATTTTTTAATATACAGGGGGTCTAATGCCGGATGCCAGGGGCCGGAATTCAGGAGGGGGCCGGCCCTGACGCCCGGCCCCTCCTGTGCCTCTTTAACCCGCTTTTTCAAGGACCGGGAAGGTGGCGCGACGGTTCTCGACCATCTCCCGCGTAACTACGAACTCTTTGACCTTCTTGCTGGAGGGGAGCATGTACATCACGTCGAGCATCAACTCTTCCAGGATCATCCTGAGGCCGCGCGCGCCCACTTTGCGCTCGCACGCCATGCGAGCTACGGCGACTAGCGCCTCGTCCATGAACCTGAGCTTGACGCCCTCATACTCGAACAGCTTCTGGTACTGCTTGACGAGCGCGTTCTTGGGCTCGGTCAATATCTCGATCATCGCCGCCTCGTCGAGTTCGTGCAGAGTGCCCATGACGGGGAGCCTCCCGACGAATTCGGGGATCAGGCCGAACTTGATCAGGTCTTCCGGCTCCACCTGTGACAGCGTCTCGCTCAGCCTGCGCTTGCGGACGCTCTTGACGTTGGCGTTGAAGCCGAGCGCTTTCTTCCCGATGCGCTTCTCGACCACCTTCTCCAGCCCCACGAAAGCGCCGCCGCAAATGAAGAGAATGTTCGTGGTATCGACGGGGAAGAACTCCTGATGCGGGTGCTTGCGCCCCCCCGGCGGGGGAACGTTGGCCACCGTGCCTTCGAGAATCTTGAGCAGCGCCTGCTGCACGCCCTCGCCCGACACGTCGCGCGTGATCGAAGGGTTCTCGTCTTTCCGGCATATCTTGTCGATCTCGTCGATGTAGATGATCCCGGTCTGCGCCCGCTCGATGTCGCCGTTCGCCGACTGGAGCAGCTTGAGTATTATGTTCTCTACGTCCTCGCCCACGTAGCCGGCCTCGGTAAGAGTCGTGGCATCGACGATCGTGAAGGGCACGTTGAGCATCTTGGCGAGCGTCTGCGCAAGCAAGGTCTTCCCGGTGCCCGTGGGGCCTATGAGCAGGATGTTCGATTTCTGGATCTCGACATCCGAGGCGCGCCGCTTGATCATATCGACGCGCTTGTAGTGCTGGTAGACCGCCACGGCCAGCTTCTTCTTCGTTTCGTCCTGGCCGATGACGTAATCGTCCAGAAACTCCTTGATCTCCACTGGCTTCGGCAGAGGCGGGCGGCGGGCGGCCGTCTCCTGCTGTTGATCATCGGTGATGATCTCGTTGCATATATCTATGCACTCATTGCAAATATAAACGGTCGGTCCCGCAATCAGTTTCTTTACCTCGTTCTGGGATTTCCCGCAGAACGAACAGCGCAATGTGTCGTCGCCTCGTCTCATCCAGTCTCCGATCTTCCTGAATTTATACCTTACTCGTTAGGAGGCTTGCCCGGGTCGGAGCCCATCTGAAAGCTCGGTGCCTTTTCGATACCAGGCTTTTAAACTCAAGATAGGCCCAGGTTATCACCGGTTTACTCGCGATGCGTTATCACCTGGTCAATCAGTCCGTACTCCTTGGCCTGAACCGCGCTCATGATTCTATCACGCTCTACGTCGCGCTCGATAACTTCCAGGGATTGGCCGCTGTGCTTGGCAAGTATCTCGCTCGTCAGCTGGCGCATTCGCATGATCTCTTCGGCGTGAATGCGGATATCGGTGGCCTGCCCCGAAATCCCTCCGATGGAGGGCTGGTGGATCAGTATGCGCGCATTGGGCAGGGCCAGGCGCTTGCCCGCGGCCCCGGCCGTCAACAGCAGCGCCCCCATCGAAGCGCACTGGCCGACGGCGATAGTCGTCACGTCCGGCCTGATGAACTGCATGGTGTCATAGATAGCCATCCCTGCCGTGATCGAGCCTCCCGGGCTGTTTATGTACAGAGAGATGTCTCGATCCGGGTCCTCAGCTTCCAGGAAGAGAAGCTGGGCGACGACGAGATTCGCAATCTGGTCGTCGATCGGCGTGCCTATGAAAATAATATTGTCTTTGAGCAGACGCGAGTAGATATCGAATGCGCGTTCGCCGCGAGCCGTCTGCTCGACTACCATTGGTACGAGTGCCATATGTGGATTCTTCCGATCTGTGTCAAAGTTCATACGGTCATTATACTTTGCTAAATCCATTGCCGGAAGTTGCTTTTTTATTATGACATTGAAGGGAGCTAGATTTCTTAGCGAATCAACTGCTCGTTTCGCCGAGAGACGCCGGGCAGCACCGTCTCATAACCTCGAAATAATTCGTGGCGCTTGTTACTCCCCGGCTTGCTCGCCCTCGTCGCCAGACGCTGGCTCTTCCTTAGTCAACCCTTCGATCTCTTCGGTCTTGAGATCGGCGGAAGCTATTACAATATCAAGGGCTTTGCGGTTTCTGACCTGCTCCTTGATACTATCGATAGCCCCATCCTTTGTCAAGCGTGCTCTCAAAGCGGAGGGCTCCTGTCCGAAGCTATGGGCGATGCGCTCGACTTCCTGATCGAGCTCGTCTTCGGTAACCTCGACCTTCTCCGTTTCGGCAATCTTATCGAGGACGAAAGAGCCCCGGACTTCACGCTCTGCGCGCTCGCGCTGGGACTCGCGGATCTGCCCCCAATCGATCTGCATCTGGCGCGGGTCCATGCCCTGCCCGGAGAGCTGGCGAAGCAGCTGTTGCATTCGGGTATCTATCTGTTTTTGGACTATGAATTCGGGGACCTGAAACTGGTTTCGCTCGACGAGCTGGTCCATCACGGAGTTGCGCATCTCATCCTCGGACCTGTGCTTCACGTCGTGCTCCAGGCGCGACCTGATGTCGGCCCGCAAGTCGTCGGCGGTCTTGAATTCTTCGTTCACGCTCTGAGCGAAGGCGTCGTCGACCTCGGGCATCTCCTTGGCCCGCACGGCGGTCACCTCGGCCGTGTAGTGGATGCGGCGGCCCGCGAAGGCTTCGCCCTTGTAATCCGCGGGGTATTCGACGAGGAACGTGCGCACGTCTCCGGGGCGGGCGCCGGTCAGGCCCTCGGTAAATTCTTTGATCACCCCGTCGGCCCCGAGCTCGATCTCCACGTCCTCTTGCTTGATCTCCTCATCCGTGTTTACGGGAGCTTCCTTGTTTTCGGCCGCCACCTGGCCTTCCGACTCGTCGGCCGCCGCGCGCTCCGGCGCTTCCTCGGGCACGGCCGTCTCGCCGTGTTCGGGCGCTTTCTCGGGATCGGCCTCCTCTGCCGGAGGAGTCGGTTCGAACCGGCCGGTTATATTGACGGTCACCAGGTCCTTCGGCTCGGCGCCACGATCTTCGACCGGCACGAGCTCGGTCTGCCCCTGGCGCATGCGGTCGATAGTTTTATCGACGTCTTCGTCTCGGACCTTGTAGACTCGCCTGGTCAGGGGAAGATTCTTGAAATCCCCCAGCTCGAACTCGGGGGCCACTTCGACTGTAAAGGTGACGTCTATCGATTCGTCGTCGCCGAATTTCAGGTCTTCTATCGAGGGCTCTCCTACGACCTTCAAGTCCTTCTCGCGAATGGCATCGCCGAGGGCGTGAGGGATGAGGTGCGAGAGGACTTCGTCGCGCAGCTCCTTTCGAAAGCGCGTCTTGACCACCGAGGCCGGGACGTGCCCGCGCCTGAAGCCCGGAACGTTGACCTGGCGCGCAAG
>DATLMR010000090.1:0-44753 GCA_035537555.1 Blastocatellia bacterium | reverse complement strand
CTGAATCACGCGTTTTCCGACTACAGAGCTTATGTCTGGGACTGGGGCTCGCTCTACGCGAGCTACTACCCGGCGGCGAAGATTATCGAAACGGCCCTCGCCCAGACGCTCCAATACTTCGCCATGAATAACATCCTGCTCATCGCTCTGATCTTCGTCGTCGCGGTCACGGCACGAAAGCCGGGTCATTACGCGAAAACGGCCGCCGGAGCCGATTTCAGGTCGGAGCCTGCCCGACAGTCGAACGTGATCGCGCTCGCGTGGCTTGCGGCTTCGTACGCGGGGCTCGCGGTCGGCGGGAGATTTTTCGGCCACTATTTTTTTCAGGTACTGCCCGCGCTCTGCCTGACCGGGGCGAGCGGGGTGCTCGGCATCGACCAGTGGCTCAAGGAGCGCGACCTCCGGAGCAGATCCTGGCTCACGCGAAGGCGCGCCCTTGCGGCCCTCGCTCTCGGATTCGCCTTCACGATGGTCCGATTCCACGGCCGCACGGCAGGGCTCGCGTTCGACATGCTCCGCAAAGAGAAGAGCGCGGCTACCACGAGCTGGTTTCATGAAAGGCTGAATCGCGAAGAGAGAATGGCCGCGGCAGTCGCGCGCGGGTACTCCGGCGACATCGACCTGTTAGGGCCGGAATCGCTTCGCGAGGCGGGCGGCCCCGCCGGAGCGGCCGGGGACTACCTCTTCGTATGGGGCTACAGGCCCGAGATCTATTACTGGTCCGGCCTGCCGCCCGCCTCACGCTATCTCAGCTCTCAGCCCCTCACGGGCGTACCCGCCGACGTTCACTACTTCGGGGGCGAGCACCGCGCTCTGCTCGCCGAGACGATCACGGCGGAAGCCCGCGCGAGGCTCGTGAGCGACCTCGAGCTTCACCAGCCGAAGTATGTCGTCGACGAGCTTGGCTTTTTCAACGCCGACCTATCCCTGGAAGACTTTCCCGAGCTGCGCGAGTTCATGAAGAAGTACAAAAAGCTTGGCGCGACGGGGCGGTTTCTGATATACCGCATAAAGGACCCGGTTGCCGATTCGGTCAGGAGGTAACTATGAAACTATTCGCCTCGGTCATGTTAATTGCGGCTCTGGCCCTCGCCGTTGCGGGCCAGAACTACACGGACGAATCGAGAAAAGCCCGGAACGCGCCCGATCTATTCGTGCTCAGCGTGGGAGGGTTCGGCCCGGACAGGAACAACCAAGCTACCTACATGCTCGCCGTCAAGAACACGGGCCAGAAGAACATCACGGCGGTCGATTGGGAGTACCTTCCGCCCGGCCAGGCCGCCCCCATGAAGTTTCGCAACTCCGATCTCAAGATCGCTCCGGGCGCAAGGATTAAGATCAGCAAGCGCCTGGCGTACCCGGGCAATGATCTGGTCACTCAGTTCAAGCTCGGCGCCATAAGGATCATGCGGGTAGAGTACGAGGACGGCCCGGCGTGGCAGAGGCCTTCAGACAACAGGTGAATCACCGGGCGAGCAGGTCAGAGACTCGCAGCCTGTCGCCGAGCAGGCAGGCGTGCCCGGCGCCTTTCACTACTCTCACTTCGGCGTTGGGCATTCGCCTCGCCATCCGCTTCGCCTCTTTCACCGAAGGCACGAGCAGGTCTTTATCGCCCGCGACCAGGAGCGTGGGAACCTCGATTTGTGACAGGCGCTCCTCGATATCGAGGTCGGCGATCAACCGCAACCGGCGCGCGTAGCCTTCCCGCGAGACCGCGCGGATGATCTTGAAGAAGCGGCGGCGGTCTTCGCCCGTGACTCCGTCGATGAATAGCCCGAGCGTGCTGGCCGCCGCTCGCAAAAGCCAGGTGGCGCGAAATGGGACGATGGGAGCGAGCAGCGCGGCGAGCTTGATTCTGATGCGATCGCGAAAACGCGGAAATGAGTTCACGACTATGAGCCGCTCGATCAGGTCGGGATACCTCAGGGCAAACCAAAGGGCGATCGTTCCCCCGAAGGATTCTCCCAGAATGATGGCGCGCTCCTCTCCAAGGTCCCCGATCACCGCGGCCACATCGTCGGTCAGATCGTCGTAGGTGAACTTGCCCCGTTCGGACAGGTGAATCGAGGCCACTTTGTAAGACTCGACGAGATGGGGCTTCTGCTTGAAGAATAATTCTCCCGTGCCGTCGAGCCCGGGAATGTAGACTAGCAGAGGCCCCCTGCCTTCGACCGTATAACTACAGCGCGCAGGCTCCGAGAGTGATCGCTCGGGAGATGTCCGGCGGCGGGATGATTCCCCAAGCTCGACGGTCGTTATAGTCCGGGGGTCGCTCATACTCAGTCTCCGCTTGTTTGAAGAACCGGCTCAAACGGAATGGATCTCTTCCAGGATTCTGGATACCGCGGCGCGCGGCTCCTTGCTTGCGGTGACGGCGCGGCCGATCACGATGTAGTCCGCTCCCTCTTTCAACGCTTCCGAGGGGGTGGCGACACGCTTCTGGTCTCCGGCCTCAGACCATGCGGGGCGAATGCCCGGCGTGAGTATTACGAACCGCTCGGGGGCGACGCGCTCGCGGATCAACCTTATCTCGCGCGGCGAGGCCACCACGCCGTCGAGCCCCGAGTCGCGCGCGAGCGCGGCGAGCCGCACCACTTCGGAATCTACATCCGAATCGATCCCCGCCTCTGACATACTCGCCGCGTCCATGCTCGTGAGCACGGTCACGCCCAGAAGAAGAGGCCTGGACGAATCGCCTCTGTCCGACACCGCGCGGGCGGCCGCGCGCATCATCTCCCCGCCGCCGAGCGCGTGCAGGTTGAAGATCGAGACGCCGAGGCGAGCCGCGGATAGGGCCGCGCCCCCGGCCGTGTTTGGAATGTCGTGGAACTTGAGATCGAGAAATACCCGCTCGCCCGCCTCAATGATTTCGCGAACGATGCCGGGACCTTCCGCCGTGAATAGCTGAAGGCCGATCTTGAACATGCCCACCATCCCGCTCACCTGCTCGACCAGCCTTAGAGCGCTCTCGCGGTCCGGATAATCGAGCGCGATGACGAGGCGGTCCCTGACTTCTGCCTGCTTGAAGTTTGACGCGCCGCTCATAATCTCTCAGGACTCACTATATCTACCGCGAAAGGAGGATTCAAGAGGAGGGAAGAAGGGCCTACGGCCTGATTGGCCCCTCAGTGTCGGAACGTGAAAAGAGCTTCTCTACGTATAGCCCGCGGAGGGCTGCCAGACGGAAGCGCGCGGCTATGCGCCCCTGATCTTTCTCTTTCCTTCAATGTCGGCCTCTTCGGGCCTGATCTCGCCCGTCAGACGGCTCGCCGCGTCCTGACCCATCTTAATCGCGCCGTTGAATGCCGCGCCCTCTTCGACGATCAGGACGGGAGTGAAAACGTCGCCGTTGACCTTGCCTGTCTTGCGAATCTCGACTCTCGATTTTGCCATCAGGTCGCCGTAAAGCGTGCCGTGCACCACGCAGATGCCGACCTGGACCTCTGCCTCCATGTGGCCCGATTCGCCGATTATAAGGGTGCCGCTCTCGGAGTTCATCTTGCCCGTCACCTTGCCGTCAACCTGTATCCGCTCGTTGAAGCGGATGTCGCCGGAGACTTCTATGCCCCGCCCGATCCATCCGAAATCGGAGTTGTTGGTCTCATTCTTAACCAGTTTCATCGTGACTCACTCCCTGTTTTATGAGCTAACCTGCCGGAAGCCAGCTTCGTCCCGCGGCAGTGAGCGTGCCGGTACGGACGCCGCCTCAATCTTGAGCCTTAAACCTGACTGCCGGTTGGTTGTAACTTAGTTGGGGCCCGAGGGTTATACCTGCCCACGACAGGGAAGTCAAGAGTTACGCAGGAGAAAACAAGAAGCCGCGGATGATCGCTCACCCGCGGCTTTCGCGCTCTCGACGCCGGAACCATGCGGCGTCAGATCTTCCATTACATCACCTGCACTTCGATCTGCTTCGGCTTGGCCTCTTCCTTCTTCGGCAGCCTCAGGCGCAGCACTCCGTCCTTGAACTCCGCGTTGATCTCCTCGGCGTTCACGTTCGGAGGCAGAGTGAACGAGCGATAGAACTGGCCGTAGGTCCGCTCTACCCTGTGATAGCCTTCACGCTTGTCCTCGTTCTCCAGGCGGCGCTCGCCGGTTACCGACAGGTTGTTCTCGTGCAGATTCACCTTCACGTCCTCGCGCGAGACCTCGGGCAGCTCGATCTTGAGCAGGAAGAAGCTCTCATCCTCGAATATATCGACGGACGGAGTCCAGGTGCTGAGGCCTACGCCCTCCTCGCCCCTGCTTCCAACCCTGTTGTCGAAAAGCTGGTTGATGTTGCGCTGCAACTCGAATAGCTCGCGAAACGGGTCCGCACCCATTAAACTGCGAAATGCCCTCGCCGGGGCCATCTGCGTTCCTGTCTTTGCCATTGTCCATACCTCCATAAGATTTTTTTGAGCCTCGCCACCTGAAAAGAAGTTATATCTTCGCGGCTCAGCTCCTATTTTGATATGACAAGAGCATAATAAAATCTGAGTGTTTTCATGTCAAGTATTTTTTTTTGCTAAAAACAAAAAAAATTGATTGGGGAAGTCGGGTGGATTATAGGGAGGGGATTGCTTATAAAGAGCGGGGCGGGCGCTACCTTGCGAGGGAGCCGATGAGCGAGCGGATGCTCTCTATTCGATTATGGTCGCAGTATTCCGAGAGGCCGTCGACGGCCTTTTCGGTGACGCGCGGGTCATAGTAATTGGCGGTCCCTATCTGCACGGCGGTCGCGCCCGCGATGATGAATTCCAGAGCGTCCGTAGCGGAGGCGATGCCTCCTATGCCGATGAGCGGCACGGCGACGGCCCTCGCGACTTCGTAGACCATGCGGACGGCTATGGGGCGAATAGCCGGTCCGGAAAGGCCGCCCGTTACATAATTCAGGCGGGGCCGCCGCGTGTTAACGTCCACGGACATTCCGACGAGAGTGTTGATGAGCGAGAGCGCGTCGGCTCCGGCCGCGACTATGGCGCGAGCCATCGCGGTTATATCGGTGACGTTGGGCGAAAGCTTGACGATGAGCGGGCGGGAGCTTGCGAGCCTGGCTTTTTCGGTGAGCCGGGCCGCGGCGGAAGGCGAGCTGCCGATCACGATGCCGCCTTCCTTCACGTTCGGGCAGGAGATGTTCAGCTCGTAAGCTGAAATGCCTTCGCCGTCATTGAGAATGTTGATGGCTTCTATATAGTCTTCGTCCGAATACCCGAAGACGTTCGCGATCACGCGGGTGTCGTATCCCCGCAGAGACGGGAGCCGCTCTTGGACGAAGGCCCGCGCCCCGATGTTCTGAAGCCCGATGGCATTGAGCATGCCGCCATGCGTTTCGACTATTCGAGGGGGAGGATTGCCGGGGAGAGGCCGGGCCGACAGGCCCTTGGTCGAGAAGCCTCCGAGGCGGTTCAGGTCTATCAGCGGCGCGAATTCGAGGCCGTAGCCGAACGTCCCGCTCGCTCCCATCACGGGATTCTTGAAGCGGATGCCGGCGATCTCTACTGCCAGCCTTTCATCGTGATTATTACTGCCAGGGGTTGCGCCGGTCATCTATCGTCGGGGGCGGCGACGGCCCGAGAGCGCCTCTCAGTCGCCGCGCCTCCATCCTCCTTCAATGCGACATGGCGGTTACGTCCCAGCGGACGGCCTCCGCCGGGAAGATCGAGCCGTCTATGCAGACGCGTTTATACGAGTTATAACCGAGGGGTTCTCGGGTCTTGACGGCGACGACGCAGCCCACGCACACTCCGAAGCCGCAGCCCATCGGGGCTTCGAGGGAGACCAGGCAGCGCGCTTCGAATCCGGCGGTTATCTCCGACACCCGGCTCATCATGACCCAGGGGCCGCAGGCATAGACGACAGGGCGCGGGCCGCCCCGAGTCCTGAGCATGCGTTCGAGCGGCGCGGTGACGAACCCGCGCTCTCCGAGCGAGCCGTCGTCGGTCGTGATAGTGAGAGGGAGCCCGAGCGCGCGAAAATCTTCGAGCCCGCACCCGTGCGCCACTCGCGCGGAAGAGGCTCCGAAGAGTATATGCGTATCGACTCCCGCGCGGGCAAGTCGATCGCACAGCATCAAAACGGAGGCTGACCCTATGCCTCCCGAGACGACGAGGGCGCGCCCGGTCGGAGCCGAAGCATCCACGGGCCAGCTATTGCCAAGCGGAAGGAGCGCTTCGACCCGCCCTCCCCTGCCAAGGCGCGAGAGCGCTTCGGTCCCGCGCCCCAGGACTTGATAAAGGAAGCTCGACTGTCGCGGGCCGTGCGTGCGATAGAATGCGAACGCCCGCCTGAGCAGAGGCTCGAACGCGTCGTGTGCCTTCAGCATGGCGAACTGCCCCGGGCGGGCCTCGATCTCTTGATCGAAGCTGAGCGTCAGCCGCCTGTACCCGGTCGCGATCTCGTCGTTGCTTTCAACGGTTGCAAGTGTCTCTATCATCTCTCGGCTCTAAAACCCGCTCGCGGAGAATTTCTTGTCCGCCGAATCTCGCGCCGGCCGGGCGCCTCTACAATGCCTGACGGATCGTTGGAGCTCATATTATCGAAGAGGGCGGCGAAGCCTGCTCACCGCCCTCATAAGACTGGTTGTCCGGCGGCTAGCGATTCGAGCCGCGGCTTAAAAGGTTGGAATCTTGAGCTTCTGTCCCGGCTGAATCTTGTCCGGGTCGCTGAGCGTGTCGCGGTTTGCCTCGAATATCTGCTGATGGGTCAGCTTGCCCTTGGTCAGGTTCTTCGCTATTCCGGAGAGAGTGTCGCCCGACTTGACTTCGTATTCTCCGTACATGCTTTGATCTTCGACTCCGATATTCAACGTCAGGTCGCCGTGGCTCAGATTCGGGTCGATCTGCTTGACCTTGTCCCACACTTGATCCGCCACGAGCCGGCTCGGAGCGGTTCCGCTGATCGTCATGTGGCCGTTCTCTTCGTTGGCGTTCAAATTCTTGACGCCCTGATTCTGGGCGTGTATGTAAACATCGCCGTATTTGTCCGTTAACTGAGACATGCTTTCCTTACCTCCACCATAAAATCGATTCAACGTCCACGCGTGCTCAATGGATGATAACAAAAAAGAGCGCGCGGGGCATGCGGCGCGGGCTCCGCGCCGGCGAGCGCCTTGCAATCCGAGTGGGCGGTCAATATCCTCATGCTCGAATGCCCTGGCTCGATCACTGATATTTCCCGGGGAGTATTATGACAACCGCCGACGATGTCGTACGCAGGGTTAAAGAGATCGCGGGCTCGGAAGCGTCGCGCGACGACGTATTGCACGCGAGCGTTCGGGCGCTCAAGGAGAGTTCTGATCATTTCGATTGGGTGGGCATCTACCTGCTCGAAGGCGACACGCTCGTCCTCCACAACTACATCGGCAAGCACACGGACCACACCCACATACCCGTCGGTCGCGGAGTCTGCGGGACGGCCGTGGCGGAGCGCGCGAACCAGATCGTGGGGGACGTGACCGCTCTCGATAATTACCTCGCGTGCAGCCTTGAGACCCGCGCGGAGATCGTCGTGCTGATTCGGCGTGGGGACGAGATTTTCGGCCAGATAGACATCGACAGCGACCGGGCGAACGCTTTCACTTCAGAAGACGAAGTCCTTCTCGAAAGAGTCGCCGACCTGTTGGCGGAAAGATTCAAACCCTCGGCGGAAAGCGGGCCTCTCTGAGCCTCGGCGCATCTGCGAGCCGCTATGCCGGCGGGCAGGCTAAAAACAGAAGAGGGGCGATTTCGCCCCTCTAATCATTCTATCGGCCCCGCGCGCCGCCTGTTACCACCTGCGGGAGTAGCCATATTGCCGGTATGCCTGCTCGTATCCCCTGGCGAAGCCAGAGCGGTACGCCGGATTGCCGTCTCTGAAACTACTATGCCGGTTCGGGTTGAAAGAGTCTCGGTCTTCGGCGTCATCCTTGCCTTCCTTGAACCCGTTATGAAAGCCCCTCTGCTCCTCGCCGGAGTTATATCTCCCGTAGCTTCCGTACGCGCCGGAGTTGCCGTAAATGGGATAGTTTCGCCGGCTTCCATACCGCCAGGCATTACGGTTTCTCTCTCGCTCCCTCTGTCGGGCAAGCTCGATCTGGCGACGGCGCTCCCACTCACGGCGCTCCCATTCACGGTTGCGGTCGTAGCGGCTGCGGTCGTCTCTGTTCCGCTCCCAGCGGTTATCACGACCCTGAGCTTGAGCTACCGGGGCTGAGATTATTCCAATGTAAAAGGATAGGCTGAGAGCCATGGCTAGCCCTGCCACAACCTTCTTCAATAACTGCTTGTCCATGCGTATCCGTCCTTTCAGTTGAGTACACCCCTTTTGAAATCCTCTCGCCTATTCGATTACTTTTCCTCCGCAAAAGGTGGCCTGCTCAAGTAAAATCTCCGGTAAAATTCTCGGGCAAAGGACGCCCGTCACTTAAAGTGCTTCTTCAAAAGTCGATGCGCCGACTCTTAATGAAGACCGTGAGGAGAGATTCTCTCCCGCCCGTCCCCACGCCTATACACCAAACGGTGTGACCGCATCCCAAAACCAGTGTCACGGTAAAAAGGTTGCCCGCCGGAAATATTTATTGCCGGTTGTTAAGTGCGGTAATTTCACGGCTTAGAGGCTGGCCGCAAGCCGTTTTTGATCTGGCACGCCTTTCGCTCTAGACATGCTGTCTGTTCAGAGAATGGAGAGACGAAGTTCCTCAGCGGTTAACGGAGGGGAGATAAAAGGATGGCTAGCAACGCGATTTCAATCAAGTCTGATGCGGGTATTAACACGGCTCTTGCCGGCGATGCGATGAGCGGGTTCGAGGATCTTTACCGCAAGCACTATCGCAGGGTTTATTCGATCTGTTTGAGGATGACGGGCAACGTCGCCGAGGCTGAAGACCTGACGCAGGAAGTCTTCATTCAGCTTCACCGCAAGCTCGGATCGTTCAGAGGCGAGGCGGCCTTCACGACCTGGCTGCACAGGCTTACCGTCAACCAGGTGTTGATGCATTTCCGGAAGCGCTCCGTAAGATCGGAGCTGACCACCGACGACGGCGAGATGCCGGATTCGATCGACCCGGAGACGATCAACCCCGAGGCCATGCCGATTGTGGATCGCATCGGGCTTGAGAGCGCCATCGCGCAGCTTCCGCCCGGCTATCGAACCGTCTTCGTGCTGCACGATGTCGAGGGATACGAGCACGAGGAGATCGCGAAGATACTCGGATGCAGCGCGGGCACGTCCAAGTCGCAGCTGCACAAGGCGAGATTGAAGCTGCGCCGCCTGCTCCAGCAGCGCGCGGAAGCGGTTTAAGAGAGCTTCGAGCAAAGAAGATTGAAGGAGGCCGCCGGATCGATCCGGCGGCCTCCTCGCAGTTAAGCCGTATTCGTTCGCCGTTCTGACCGCTATTTGCCGGCTCTATCCACATAATCTTTTGCTGTGATAGTATTTATGGCGACTTGCTCGATTCCGGGGCAAGCTGTCCGAGCCCCGGCGCTTGAAGAGGGGATGACGAATCTGGCCAGCAAAGAGATAGCCGAAGACCTTGGGGGCCGTAGCGACCCGGAGTTGATTGCCGCCTGTCTGGACGGAAACCATCAGGCCTGGGAGACCCTTCTGGCCCGGTATCAAAGGCTCATCTATTCGATCCCTCTGAAGTCACGCCTCTCGCTCGACGACGCGGCCGATATATTCCAGTCCGTCTGCCTCAAGCTTTATGAAAAGCTCGATACCCTTCGCAATCACGAGCGGATCAGCTCGTGGCTCATCACGACGACGACTCGCGAGAGCTGGCGCGTCTCGGCCCGGCAGAGGAGGGAACAGTACTCCGTCTCCTCGGATGAGGACGACTCTCCAGGCCCGCTCGGCGAAATTGCCGCCCCCGGCCCTCTCGCGGACGAAGAGCGAGAGGCGCTGGAACGCCAGCAGATAATTCGCGAGGGGGTAGAGGCGCTTCCGGGCCGCTGCCGCGAGCTGATCACTATGCTCTTCTACCACAAGGATGAGATGAGCTATGCCGAAATAGCCCGCCGCATGAACATGCCTGTGCCGTCGGTCGGGCCTACGCGCGCGCGCTGCCTCGAAAAGCTGAAGAAGCTTTTGCAGGACAAAGTTTGAAGCGAGCCCATGTATTTTTTCGCGCCCGCCCCGCTCTATTGTGATGAATATCAAAAGGGACCTATACGACCCGGAGCTAACTATATGAGATGCCCCAGTTTTGAGCGATTGATAGATTACCTCGACGGCCGTCTGGCTGACGGCGAAGCCGACCGCGTGGCCGGGCACCTGGCCTCGGGTTGCCAGCAGTGCGCACCCACGCGCGCATGGTACGAGGGCCTGCGCGAGCTGGTTGCGAGTGACGATACGATTGAGCCGCCCTCCTGGGTACTCAAGCGCGCCGTCAGAATCTTCGACGAGAAGGCCGCCCGTCCCAATCTGGTCGAGCGGTTGGGACGCGCCGTTGCCTCGCTTGTCTTTGACAGCTTCGCTCACCCTTCGCTAGTGGGAGTGCGCTCGACCGAGACCGCGAACCGTCAGCTCCTCTATCATGCCGGAGAATACAGCATAGATCTGCAGATAGCTCCTACGGACGGCGCAGGGGTTGACATGCGCGGGCAGGTCCTGCGAGAGGGCGAAGAGAGATTCGAGAGCGTTACGGGACTGAAGGTCGAGCTCGGGCGCGGAAACAACAGGCCGCGCGCGACCTTCACCGGCGCGACGGGCGAGTTCGCCTTCCAGAACGTGGAGCCCGGCGATTACGACCTGTACCTGGAGACTGAAGCCCTGGGCATCACCGTATATGGCCTCCCCCTCAAGCCCTCCCTGTGAACTCTTTCCCAAAACTCGAAAGAGCCCGGAACGGCATGGCCTCGGATGCTCGGAATTCGCGTGACATGAAGGTTATTAAGCGAAGACTCCTAAATGAAAGCCGTGAATTGAAAAGTGAGTAATGAACTGGCATACAAGCTGATGAATGCGGAGAGCCCCCAGGCCTTCCTCTCCGAGTTGAACGGCTCCGCGGGCTGGAAGACGCTTTCGTCGCTCAAGTCCGAGGTGGACCGGCTTGCGGGCCAGGACCCGCCCGCCGCAGACCTCCTGGCCGGGCGGATGGAAGAGCTGGCCCTCCTCATCGGCGACGCGCTTTCAAAGGCCTTCGCCGGAGCCGCCCGCGCTTCTGCCTTCAGTTATTCCGGGCGTTACAAAGAGGCGGACTCGCTCTATGAGTCTGCCATTACCACCTTGCGCGCCGCGAGGCTCCCGGTCGAAGCCGCGATCATACAGAAGCAGCAGGTGGGCGTGCTCAACCAGTTGGGCAGGTACTCGCATGCTCTCCGGGTCGCGCGAATCGCCCGTCGAGCACTCGCGGGCCGCGAGCCTGTCCATCTGGCGCAGCTCGAGACCAACGTCGGAAACATCTACTACAGGTTGGACCGCTACAAAAAGGCCCTCGAACACTTCGACCGCGCCCGCGAGACGTTTTCGGAGGTGGGCGACGACCGGATGAGGGCCTTCGTCGATTTTGGGCGCTCGAACGTCTTCGCGGAGCTCGACCAGCCCGCCCGCGCGCTCGAGCTGCTCGAAAGCGCCGCCGAGGCGTGGGACCGAACGGGCATGAAGATGAGGGCCGCGCAGGCCAGGTTCCACATCGCTTACATACATTTTCAGAGGGGCCACTACAATACGGCCCTCGCGAGCTATTACCAGGCGCGAGAGCAGCTTTCGGCGCTCGAAAGCGATGAGCTCGTCGCCTGGTGCAACCTGGAGATCAGCGAGATTCTGCTCGCCCTCAACTCTTTCGACGACGCGGCGGAGAACTCCGAGCGCGCGCGCTCGAGCTTTGCTTCGCTCGGCTTGCCTTACGATTCGGCGCGGGCCTCCGTGGCTCACGCTCTGGCTTTGATGGGCCAGGGCCGGCTCGATCAGGCGCAGGCGGAGCTGTCGGAGGCGCGCTCGGCCTTCGCGCGCGACAACAATTCCACTTTTGCCGCCCTGACCGATTCCTACCTCTCGGAGCTTGCCCTTCGCAAAGGGGACCTGGAAGAGGCGGCGGCCAGGGCCACGTCGGCCATGCAGACCTTCTCGCGGCAGAAGCTCGCTACGCGCTCGGCCCACGCGCGCATGCTCGCCGCTCGCGCGGCCTACGCCAACGGAGACAGCAATCGCGCCGCCCGCATGGCTAGAGGCGCTCTGCTCGCCATCGAGAACCTCTTCGCGCCTTCCGTCGCCTTCCAGTGCCATCACTTGATGGGACGCATAGAGCGCGACCGGAACCGAAAGGGCGCCGCCCTCGCTTACTTTCGCCTCGCCGTCGATATCGTCGAGAAGATGCGCGGGGGGATCGCGGCCGACGAATTCAAAGCCACTTTCCTAGGCGACAAGATACAGGCCTACGAAGATACCATCGCCTCCTGCATCGATCACGGCGGCGAAGAGATGATCGAAGAGTCCTTCAGGCTCGTCGAGGCGTCCAAGTCCCGCGCGCTCGCGGACCTGCTCGCCCGGTACGTGCGCGACGAAGAGCAGCTCAGCCGGGCCGGGGAAGAGACACGGGCGCGCTTCTCCCGGCTCATCGAGGACCTGAACTGGTACAGCTCGCAGGCGGGGCTCGAAGACGATAAGGGCAACCAGCGGAGCTCGGGCGTCGCCGAGCGGTACCGCCGCGCCGTGCTGCGCTGCGAGCGTCAGATAGCCCAGCTATTTCGCCGCATGGAGTCTGAGGATTCAGCCTACGCGGAGATCCAGCGAATGGACGCGGCAAGCGTCTCCGACCTGCGCGGCTCGCTTGAAGAAGGCGAAGTCGCGATCGAGTATTTTCATACGGGCGATTATGTCTCGGCCTTCGTCGCCACGCGCGACAGGATCAAGGTGGTCCGCTCGATCGCGCCCAGGCGCGAAGTCGAGCGCCTGATGGCCTCGTTCAGGTTTCAGATCGAGAAATTCAATTACGGAACGGGCTATGTGGACGCGCATTTCGGCCAGCTCAAGCGCGCGGCAGACGAGCACCTCTCGGACCTTTACAGGCTGGTATTCGCGCCGCTCGAAGGATCTATATCCGGCGACCGCCTGATCGTCGTTCCGCACGGCGCGCTGCATTATGTCCCTTTTCACGCCCTGCGCCGCGACGGCGAGTACCTGGTCGATAGATTCGAGATCTCTTATGCGCCGAGCGCGGCCGTGCTCAAGCTCTGCCGCGAGCGCCGGAGCGACCTCGACTCTCAACGCGCGCGCAATGACGCCGTGCCGCGCGCCGACAGGATGGTGGCGTTCGGATTGGCGGAAGCGGGGACCCCTAATATCAAGGACGAGATCGCCGGGATCGGGTCTATATTCCCCGATTCCATCAGAGTCACGGGCAGGAGAGCCACGCGCGATAACCTTATGAGGCTCGCGCCGCAGGCCCGCTTACTTCACATCGCTTCACACGGCTACTTCAGGCGGGACAATCCTATGTTCTCGTTCCTGAAGCTGGCCGATTCGAACCTGAATTTTTACAGCCTGCTCAACCTGAAGATCAACGCGGAGATGGTGACGCTCTCGGCCTGTCACACGGGCGTCAACATGGTCTTCCCGGGCGACGAGCTGCACGGGTTGATGCGAGGCTTCCTTTACGCGGGCGCCCCTTCGCTCGTCACGAGCCTTTGGGCCGTAAGCGACCGCTCGACATCGGAGTTCATGAGCGAGATGTATTCGAGCCTGCGCGGCGGCGCGACCAAACGCGAGGCGCTGCGCCAGGCCCAGCTCGCGATCAAGGATGCGTACGGGCATCCATATTACTGGGCCCCGTTCGTGTTGATGGGAGAGCCCAGATAGATGAGAAGAGCAGATGAGAAGAGCACAAGAAAGATACAAGGATTTGGAGACCGGCCTTGAAGGCGGATTCAAGGCCTGGGCTGGTATAATTATAACTCGGCGTTGAGTGGCGGGTGGTGGCGGTCGGAGAGGCTCGGGGCCGCCGTAACAAGGATGAGGTTTATGAAACCGATCGATGTCTTCTTCAGGAATTTGGCGAAAGCGGCTTCAGGGGCTGTGCTCATAATGTCCCTGCTCGCGGCTTTTTCGGTGACATCCCAGGCGCAGGCGCCCACGGCTTTTCGTAAAGGGGAAGTCGTCGTGGAGCTCAAGCCCGGCGGGTCTATAGAGGCCGTCAATGCCCGCAACAGCACCACAACCAGGCTTCGAATCTACGGCACGAACTTCTACCGCCTCGCCGTGCCCGCGGGGAAGAAAGACAAGAAATGGCGCAAGCGGCTCGCGAAAGACCCGGACGTATTGAGCGCGGCGCTCAACCCGCTGGTCCTCAATCCGATCAACGTCTTCGCGCGCTCTATCGCGAACTTCCCGGGCGACAAAGCGAGGCCCGGGCAATTGTCGGCCGTCTATCTCGCGCAGCTCGATTCGCTGAATCTGAAAAACGCCCAGCTGCGCTCGCGTGGCGAGGGCGTCATAATCGCCGTAATAGATACGGGCGTCTACCGCGCTCACTCGGCGCACGCCTCGAAGCTCTTCGTGGACCCGCGCGATGGAGAAGGCAACGGGATCGACGATGACGGAGACGGGCTGATAGATGACGCTCAGGGGTGGGACTTCGTCGATAACGACAACGACCCCTCCGAGGGCTTCGGCGATCCGCAAACGACGGTCGCGGGACACGGCACATTCATCAGCGGACTGATAACCCTCGTCGCGCCTTCCGCGCGCATAATCCCCGTGCGCGCTTTCGATTCGAGCGGCTTCAGCGATGCCTTCACGGTGGCCGCGGCCATCAAGTATGCGGCGGACCACGGGGCTCACGTCATCAATCTGAGCCTCGGCTCATCCGAAGCTTCGACCGTGCTGCACGACGCGATCATATACGCGCGCCAGAGGGGGTCCGTACTGATCGCCGCGATGGGCAACGATAACAGGAGCACCGACAACATTCCGCAGTTCCCGGCGAGTTGGTCCACGGAAGCCATGGGGGTCGCGGCGATAGACCTCGACGGCCGGAAAGCCGTCTTTTCAAACTTCGGGGGAGACGTCTCCGTCGCCGCGCCCGGAGTCGCTTTGATCAGCGCATTCCCCGGCGCGGGCAACGACGAATATGCGACCTGGAGCGGCACCTCTTTTGCCGCCCCCCTCGCTTCCGCCGAGGCCGCCCTGATCCTCGGCGCGGAGCCGAGGCACCCGAACGCGAGAGGCGTCATCGAATCGACCGCCATCAGCGTGGATGGCTTGAACCCCGGCCTCTCGGGCAAGCTCGGGCGCGGGCGCATAAATCCGCTCGGGGCGCTTCAGAGCCTTAGCACTGTCTCTAATCTTCACTCGGAGACCAAGCTGATCTCGACGGGCGTCGAGCCGCAGGCGGAGGGCAAAGCGGAAATTACCGTCTCGGGCACCGAGCAGCAATTCGAGATAGAAGCCGCAGGGCTTCGCGTGAGCTCGGCTTATAAAGTCATCGTCGACGGCAACATGATTATCGACGGGCGCAACAGCCCGAGGGCCGTTACGAATAACTTCGGCGGGCTCAAGATCGAGTTCTCCACCAGTCCCGGCGACAGCCACGCGCAGATTCCGGCGTTGATTCTTCCCGTCCAGAACATCAAGCACGTCGAGCTGCGAGACTCGCTCGACCGCATCGTGCTTCAGAACGATTTCGGCTCGTCCGGCAACGGAGGGGTAGTGGTTGAGAAGGAAGTCACCCTGCTTGCGACGGGAGTCGTTCCCGGCGCGCAGGGAGACGCGAAAGCCGAGGTCGAGCCCGAGCGGGAAAAGCTCAGGGTCAGGGCCGACGGGCTGACGGCGGGCGACTCTTACGCGATCGTGGTAGACGGCCAGAACATCGGCACGGGCACGGCGCAGTCGGGCTTTCTTAGAATCACCTTCGCGACCGACGGCTCGGGCGACCGGCCCCTGCCGAGCTCGCTCACGCCCGTCACGAGTATTCAACACGTCGAGCTGCGAAACATCGGGGGCCAGGTGGTCTTGCAGGGAGACTTCCAGCCCGGCGGCGGGACGGGCGGCGACGACGAAGGAGGAGGCGGCGGCGGCGATGACGGCGGAGGCGGAGGCGGTGACGATGGCAGCGGCGGCAGCGGCGGTGGAACCGGACCCGGCGGCGGCGACATGCATAAGGATGCCGACTTCATACGGACCGGCGTAGACTCCGATGCCAACGGCGAAGTGAAGATCAGCTCGACGAGCAGCGGTGAAAAACTCGAAATCAGGGCCAAGGACCTCGACCGCGATACTCCTTACGAAATCTTCGTCGACGGCTTCGCGCTCGGAAATTTTTCGACCGATAGCGAGGGCGAAGTGAGGGTGAAATTCAGCTCGGAGCCGGAGGACCTGCCCCTTCCTCCCCAGGTTCGGCCGGTGACCGGCATTCGCCGCGTCGAGATACGCACGCAGGCGGGCACTCTGGTTTTATTCGCCGATCTCCCATGATCATCGGGAGACGATCTTCAGGAGATGATCTCCAGGTGCTCTCGAGTTATCGAGGAGGGGCGGTCCCCGTGGCCGGCCCTCTTTTTTTTTGGTAATCTCGCCCGAAAGAGTTTAGATTTACAATTTCGACTCGCTGCAAAGATCGAACTCCGCAGGCTATAATATGAATGCACCGGCTATATTCCTGGATCGTGACGGCACGATAAACGAAGACATAGGCTACGTCTCGCGGCCGGATGAGTTGAAAATCTACCCGTGGGCGGCTGAAGCCATCCGCCTGTTCAATGACGCGGGCCTCAAGGTCATAGTCATAACCAATCAATCGGGAGTGGCTCGCGGCATGTACTCGGAAGAGACGCTCAATGCCATCCACGACCGCCTGAGAGAGGAGCTTGGGCGGCACGAAGCGCGCATCGACGGCGCATACTATTGTCCCCATCATCCCGAGATAGGCATCGAGCTATACAGGCGAAAGTGCGAGTGCCGCAAGCCCCTCGACGGCATGCTCAAAAGGGCCGCCCGCGATCACGATATAGATCTCGAGCTTTCCTACATGGTCGGAGACAAGGCGAGCGACATGAATCTGGCTGCCAATGCGGGGGCGCGTGGCGTCCTCGTCCTGACCGGCTACGGCCGCGAAACGCTCGCCGACCGCGAGCGTTATCCGTGCGAGCCCGCTATAGTGGCCGAGGACCTGCTGGAAGCCGCGCGCAGGATTCTTGAGAGAATGGAGCGGGACCGGGAGGCCTGATTGCTTGCCCGCGTTCTGATTACGTCGGTACCGGAATATCCGGTATTCACGAAAGCATACGTAAGACGGTAATGTTGACCTTACTGAATATTTCCAACATAGCCCTGATCGACGAGCTGCAGGTCGAGTTCGACAAGGGGCTCAACCTGCTGACGGGAGAGACCGGGTCGGGCAAGTCGATCATCGTCGACGCGCTCGGCGTGCTCATCGGAGGCCGCTTCACTTCCGATCTGGTAAAGGCGGGAGAGACGCGCGCCTTCATCGAAGGCTTCTTTTCGGTCGAGCCGAACACGGCTCTCGAAGGGCTCTTGAACTCGGCGGGCATCGAGGTGGACTCCGGCGAAGGGAACGAGATCCTGATACGCCGCGAGCTCGCGGCCGGCGGGCGCAGCAAGATATTCATCAATCACCAGCTCGCCACGCAGTCGCTCTTGCGCGACCTCAGGCCCTTTCTCGTCGATATTCACGGGCAGGGCGACCAGCAGACGTTGTTCAATCCGGAGACCCATCTCGAATTACTGGATGCTTACGCGGGACTCGCCTCGCCGCGACAGGAAGTGAGCAGCCTGTACAAGAGATGGGGCGCGATAAGGCGGGAGATGGACGATCACCGCCAGGACGAGGCCGAGAGGTTTCAGCTCATCGATATACTCCGCTTTCAGATCGAGGAGCTGGAGCGCGCGGGGCTGGTCGCGGGCGAGGATGAGCGTTTGGAAGAAGAGCGCCGCCGCCTGATGAATGTCGAGAAGCTGACGACTCTTTGCGCGGAGAGCTTCAGCCTCATCTACGAGGATAACGATTCGGCCATATCGCGCACGGGGGCGGCGACCCGCCGCGTCGAGGAGCTCGGCGAATATGAGTCGAGTTTTCGCGGCTACCTCGAAGGGCTCGAATCGGCCCGCGCCATGCTTGAAGACCTCGCCTTCTCTCTCCGCGATTTCGCCGACAAGCTGGAGTTCTCGCCCGAGCGCCTGGCCGAAGTCGAAAGCCGCCTGGCCGAGATATCTCGTTTGAAGCGCAAGTACGGCGGCTCGGTCGAAAGCGCGCTCGAACACCTGGCCCGTTCCCAGGACCGCCTGCGCCACATCGAACGCTCGGACGAGCGCGAAAAAGAGCTGCGCGCACAGTTGCAGGCGGCCCGCGCCGATTACCTCAAGGCCGCGCGCTCACTCCGCCAGGAGCGCTCGCTCGCGGCGAGGAGATTCGAGCGCGAGGTGGAGCGCTCGCTCGCGGAGGTCGCGCTCGAAAACGGCCGCTTCCAGGTGCAGATGACCTCTCTGACAGATGACGCGCAGGGCGGAGCGGATGCCGAGCGCGCGTTCTCTTCCAGGGGGATAGACAGGCTGGAGTTCTATTTTTCAGCCAACGTCGGCGAGTCGGTGCGCCCCCTGGCAAAGGTGGCGTCGGGCGGTGAGGCCTCGCGCCTCATGCTCGTGCTCAAGACGATTGTCGGCGCTTCCGAATTTCCCCGCACCATAGTCTTCGACGAGATAGATACGGGCATAGGCGGCCGCGTGAGCGAGGCCGTGGGAGTGAAGCTCAAGAAGCTCTCCGAGACCAACCAGGTCTTCTGCGTGACGCACCAGCCACAGATCGCGCGCTTCGCCAACGCCCATCTCCTGGTTCGGAAAGAGGTCGTGAGCGGGCGCACGCAGGTGCTGGTCGATAAGCTTGACCGGCGCGCGCGCGTAGAAGAGATCGCGCGCATGCTCACCGGCTCCGAGATAACGGAGACCGCTCGCCGCCACGCGAGAGAGATGCTCAAAAGCGTGTAGCTCCTCATTAACTATAATCTTGCAACCTGCTCGCGCTGTGTTAGACTAGCCCCTGCCGCCACGTATGTTTTATCCCAGGTTGACCGGGAATCCAGTGGCCTCGCCGACTGAATTAGCAGGAAAAATCCTACTGTCTGTGGAGAGTGAGATGGCAGACGACAACGCTTCCAACTTTAGCGGGGCTGACCGCCGGGAAGGCGACGACCGCCGCGGAGTCGAAGACCGTCGGAAGGGGGACCGTCGGAAACAGAATCTCGGCCCGCCGCCGGGCGCCCCCGAGCGCCGCGCCGGCAGCGACCGGCGTCTGTTCGACCGCCGCGCTCAGGGAAGCACCACCGGGCAATTGCTGGTAGAGATGGGCCGCTTCGCCGCGGAGAACATGGTATTTCGCCAGAAGGGCAATAAGGCCGCCGCGCGCCGCGCGAGAAAACACCTTTCATTGATAATGAAGCTGGCCAAGCAGCGCCGCGCGGAGATTTCCGATGAAGTGAAGCAGATTTCAGGCGATGTCTCAGAAGGGCCCGACGTCGAAGATGACGACACGGAAGAATGAGGCGATGCCTGTCCCGGTATTTCGAGCCCCGAGGCCCAACGGAGTAGAGAGCATGTCACAAAGCATTTGTTCTTCCTGTGGGAATGCCGTTGTCGCAACAGCCCGTTTCTGCCCGCGTTGCGGAACCTCTGTCTCGTGGGCCCCTCCGTCCGCCGTCGATCCTTCATTCGACGAGCGGAACCCGAGCGCGGCAGGAAGCCCTCAGCCATACACGCCGCCGCGCGACCCTTACCAGCAGCCTCAGCACCCGCAGGCGTCATACCCGCCGTATGCCCAGCAGCCTTTTTACCAGCCGCCCCAATATATGCAGCCCGCATACGGGGCCGCGCCCGCTCCGGCGTACGTCGAGCGCAAAGACAGGGGCGCCGCCATACTGCTCGCGATATTTTTAGGGGGCTGGACCTGGATATATACCTACAGGAGGGATTCGTGGAAATTCTGGGTGACCCTGATCTTGAACCTGACTCTCTTCAATCCCCTGTGGACGTGGCTGCTGCTGTTTCTGCCGAACTTCGCATTGCACCTCTGGGCCGTAATCGATGTCGCAGTGAAGCCGCAGCACTTTTATGACAACTATCCCAACGGATGAGCGCTCAACCCCAGGCAGCGCGTCGGCTGAATAGAAAACCTCCAGACGTTGATCCGGGATTACTCTGAATCGCCGCGCCTTATGCTATCGAGCGCAGCCTGGCCTCCAGGCCGCGACGCAGATCGTAATACTCTTCGAGAAATCTGTTGAGTGTCACTATGAAAGGGATCTGCAATGCCGCCGCGTCGTCGGCGCGCTGTTCGAGACTGCGTGATTCGTTCGAATCCGGCTCGGCCTGGTCCAGGAGCTCCATGACCTCGTGAACATTTTCGCCGCGCGGGTGCCTGTGATAGCAATAACTGATCAGCGATAGAGTCAATCCATCTATGACCGACTGGACCTGATCGGGATCCTCAAGAGAGAGGCGTCGAAGCAGAAACGATTCCTCAGGCGCTTCGGTGGCTCTGGCAAACTCGGTAATCTTTTGCTGAAGATCAGCTAACTGGCCGTCACTCATGCAGTAGATGATTAATCTTTGTGCTTGCTATTGTCAACCGGACTCCAGGGTAGTGAGGTTCGAATGGCTGGCCGAGGGCCGCGCGAGGCGCAAATAGAAGATGAGAGAGAGCGCGGGCGCTCCGGCGCGCCCCGCTTTTCGGGCTATGCCGCCCTCCTGACCAGGCGGCAGCCCTTGCTCTACGTTACGGCCGCGCTGGCCGCGGGCATCCTCCTGGACATCTTCCTGAACACCTTTCAGAGCGAGCCCTCGAACGTCGCTCCGTTTTCGCACCGGCTCGCGTCGCTCGCGTGGATTACCTGCATCGCCCTCTCCGGGTTCTTCATCCTCGGCGGCAAAAAGGCTCCGGCCACGGCCTCGCTCCTGATCGGTTTCGTCGCCGCCGGGTGCGTGCTCTCTCACCTGGAACGCTCGCGCCCGGCTGAATCTCGCCTGAAGCGTCTCTTCGACGCGGGCCTGATTACGCCCGGCGACCCGGTTGCGCTCACGGGGACGCTTGTCCTGCCGCCCGAGCCCGCGCCCGGCGCTTACTATCTCTACGTCGAAGCCGAAACGATTCAAACCCGAGGCGCGAGTTGTGCCGCAACGGGCCGGGCTCGCCTCCTCGTCTCTCTCGGCGACGATGAGTCGATAGCGAATTTCGACGCGCTGGCGCTCGATTACGGCTCAAGCATTCGGGCGATGGTCAGGCTGGAGCGCGGGCGACACTACGGCAATCCGGGAGCGGTCGATTTCAACGACTTTCTCGAACGCGACGGCTTCGACCTCAAGGGAGCTATCAAGAGCCCGCTTCTCATCTCTCGCATCGAATCTCGAAAAAGCGACGCCCCATCAAACGTTGCGCTGGGCTGGATCTATCAGGCGCGCCGGGGGCTTGTCAAAGCGATAGACGCGCGATTCAACGCCTTCACCGGAGGCACGCTCAAAGCGATGCTTGTCGATAACCGCTTCTTTATCGATGAAGACGCGTCGCGTCGGTTACGAGAGGGCGGAACGTTCCACATCATCTCTATCTCCGGCATGCACGTAGGCATCCTCGCCTGGGTTCTTCTGGGAGGCTTCTTCTCTCCCGGGCGAAAGCGCGCGAAGCGGGGCCGGGCGTGGAAGGTCGGCCTCGTATTGCTCGGGCTCTGGTCATACGCGGCGATGGCGGGCCTCGCGGCTCCCGTGACGCGGGCCGCGACGATGCTCACGATCGCTCTGATCGCGCCGCTCTTTTTCCGTCGCGCGCCTTCAATAAACACTATGGCGCTCGCGGCTTTCCTCATGCTCGCCCACACGCCGTCGCTCATCGCCGACCCCGGATTTCAACTCAGCTTCGTCGCGGTAGCGGCCATAGTGACGATAGCGATCCCGGTCGCGGCCCGGCTTCAAGAGATTGGAGAATGGCGGCCTTCCGCGCGCACGCCTCATCCGCCGAGATGCTCTCGGCCCGTGCGCGCGGTTGCCGAAGCCCTCTTCTGGAACGAGCGGAGATTCAGAAGGGGGCTTAAAGGATCCTCCGTTCGCTACCGGATGGACAAGGCCGGGGCCGCGCTCCTGCTCGGGCGGTTGCGCTTGCAGCCGCTCGCCAGGGGCGCGCTGCTGTCGCTCATAACATCGTCGGCGATTCAGGCGCTGACCCTCCCCTTAACCGCGCTCTATTTCAACCGGGTCACGCCTGTCGGAGTGTTGCTCAACGTCGCGACGGGCCTGCTTACCGTTGTCTTGATGCTCGCCTCGACGTGCGCAATGATCGTCGGATCGGCCAGCGAATCGCTCGCCGCGCCGCTTGTTTCGCTGGTGGACCTGTCGCATCACCTGCTCGTCTACTCCGTCGAGCCTTTCAGAGAACTCTCGCTCTCGACTTTTCGGGTTGCGCATTACGAAGGCTGGCGCCAGGGCATCTACGGCCTCTACTTCCTTCCTCTCTGCCTGCTGGCCGTGTCGATCGACAGGTGGCGCCCGGTCGAAAGAGCGCGGTTCATTCTCGAAGCTCGCGGACTGAGCTCTCGTAAAGATCCTCTGCCCCTAACCGGGCGAGCCACGCGACGCGCCCGCCGGCCTCTTTACATGGCATTCGCGAGGGCGGTCCTTTCTCCTTATACCCTCCTTCCTGCCGTGCTGATCTGCTCGATTGTCGTGGCGCGGCCCGCCCCCGCGAGCCCCGACGGCAGGCTAAGGATACATTTTCTCGACGTGGGGCAGGGGGACTCCGCTCTGGTCATCTTCCCGCGAGGCTCGACGATGCTCATAGACGGCGGAGGCGAGATGAGCTTCGGAGCCCGGGGCGAGACCCCGATGAAGGGCTCAACTGAGGGTTCGGAGGAAGATGGGTCGGAAGACTTGGGGGCGACGGGGCCTCGGGGAGCGCGCGGATTGAAATCGAGGGAAGGCTTCTCTATAGGAGAGATGGTCGTCTCCAGGTTCCTCTGGTCGCTCGGCTATACCCGCGTGGATTATCTCGTCGCCACGCACGGCGACGCGGACCATATCGGAGGGCTCTCCGATGTGGCAAGAAATTTCGACGTGGGAGAATCGATCATCGGGCGGTTCGCGATCGGAGAGCCGGGAAAGGATCAGGAGTTTCAGAGGTTCCGAGAGACTATCGCCGCGCGGAGTATCCCTCTCGGACAGGTGAGCGCGGGCCAGCGATTCGAGATCGAAGGCGTGCAGGTCGAAGTCCTGTGGCCGCCCGCGCGCGCGACTGGCTCTTCAAGCAATAATGACTCGCTCGTCATCCGCTTTGTTTACGGCCCGCTCGCGGTCTTGATGACCGGAGACATAGAGCGAGATACCGAAAAGGCCCTGGCGAGGTCGCGCGTCAACCTGCGCGCGGACATCTTGAAAGCCCCGCATCACGGCTCGAAGACCTCTTCATCCGAAGATCTCCTGACCGAAGTCGAGCCCGAGTGTGTGGTGATTTCGGTGGGCGAGCGGAGTCGTTTTGGTCATCCACATGAAGTCGTCCTCGACAGGTACCGGCAACGAAGCACTCGTGTCTTCCAGACGGGACGTGATGGCATGGTAACTGTGTCCGCGGATGAAGGCGGATACGATGTTACCGCTTACAGGTACCTCCGGCATTGAGCTTCGCCGATCCGTGCCCGTTGTTTTATAACGCAGTTTGATTCTCCCTCCGGAGCCGGAGATTTCAGAGAAACGATCTTTCTTGAACTGTAAGCATACGAAACGGCCGGAGGCCTGAATAGTATGAGTACAACTCGCGGGCGCATCTCAGGTGAGGCTTTGATCTAAAGGGGTAGGCGCGGCCGATAGGTGTGTGAAATTAAGAAACGGTCATGTGGCAGGGTGGTCGCGCCGCTCAGCCATTTTCATGCCAATCATAATGATTATTTGCGAGGAGTCACTCGCGACCCAACTGGCACGGCTCTTGCCCGGAAGCCGACCAGCATGAGGAATTTTAACTCCGCCACAAGTGGTGAGGCGGACAAGGGGGGCGGGAGATGGTAGCGCACAAAAATTATTTTACTCCAGATGCGAATTCGCCGGACGAGGCCGAGTACGTTTTGCTCGATCATACGACCAAGTCCGAAGAGGCCTTAAACTTCGAACAACAATTGCTCGCGCGCGTCGTCGGCCAGGGTCGCGCCGTGCGAGCTCTCTCTCAGTTATATCAGGTATATCAGGCGGGCCTGAACATGCAGGGCAAGCCCATTGGCACCATGCTTTTTCTCGGCCCGACCGGAACGGGCAAGACCCGCTCGGTCGAGGCGGCGGCTGAAGTCCTGTTCGGAAGCCATTCGGCATTCATACGGATCGACTGCGCGGAGTTCCAGCACTCGCACGAGATAGCGAAGCTTATCGGCTCGCCTCCGGGCTATCTCGGCCACCGCGAGACTCCACCCATTCTTACGCAGGAGCATATAAACAGCTATCATACGGACCGCGTGAAATTGACGCTCGTGCTCTTTGACGAGATCGAAAAGGCCTCTGACGCCCTGTGGCAGTTGCTGCTGGGCGTGCTCGACAAGGCGTCGCTTACACTTGGCGACAACCGGCGCGTGGACTTCTCCCGGACCATCGTGGTCATGACGTCCAACCTCGGGGCGCGCGAGATGGAGAAGCTGACCGAGGCGAAGCTCGGCTTTGCCACGTCCGCGACGCCGCCCCAGCAGGTCGTGGAGAACCACCTGTACAAGGTGGGCCTCGAAGCGGCCCGCAAGAAATTCTCTCCGGAGTTTATGAACCGCATCGACAAGCTCGTGGTCTTCCAGCAGCTCTCCTCGGACTCCATGCAGCAGATCCTCGATCTCGAGCTTCAGACGGTGCAGCGCCGCGTCTTGACAGTTGGCGGCGGGCGCTTTATTCTCCGCTATACCGATCGCGCAAAGCAGTTCTTGCTTGCTGAGGGAACCAGCTCCAGATACGGCGCTCGTCCCCTCAAGCGGACAATAGAGCGCAATGTGGTATTGCCGCTTTCTAATCTGATTGCTACACGCCAGGTAGGCGAAGGCGATATTCTGCTCGTAGATCTCACCAGGGATGCAAACAGCCTGGTCTTCATGAAGCAGAGCGTGACCAGTATATTTTCAAACAGGTACGAATCACCTTTCGGACGCAGGGTCAGCAATAAGATAAACAGGCAGGTCAAGGCGTCTTGAGCTGCAGGCGGTCAGCTACTTGTCGCTCGCACACAATTCAGAGCAGGGAGGCAGGATGAATAATAGAAGTGAGCTTGAGATAGGAGCTGAGCGTCAAACCCTGTTAGTTGTCGACGACGACGCGGAATGGACCGATCTGCTGAAGTTTTACTTCGTCGAAAAGTATCAGGTGCAGGTCGTCAACGTGGCGGGCGACGCCATCGAGAAGATAAATCAGGTCCAGCCCGACCTGATAATCGTAGACCTCGTGATGCCGTCGATGGACGGCTTCGGAATAATTCACCGAATCAAGAACTCGAGCGACGGCAAGATCCCGATAATCCTTGTGACGGGATGGAACACGCAGGAGGTGGAGGAGTGCGCCGCCTCGGTCGGATGCGCGGCCGTGGTCGGTAAGCCCGTCTCGCTTCCGCACCTCGAAGAGGTCGTATCCTCTCTGGTCAGAGTCCCCGTCTCAGCCTCGGTCGCTTCCCTGTAATTCAGCTTCAAGTACAAGACAGAGAGCCGCGATTCATAGCCGTGAATCGTGGCTCTCTGCCCGCTTCGACTAGGTAGCCGACTGCTGCCTCGACTCGAATTCGTCGGGAAGTCGCGGCTCTACCAGCTCCGAGCACTCGGGGCAATAAATGATGCTCGAGCCCGCGCCCCTGATCAATCGCACGGGAACTTTATGATCGTTCGGGCAGCTCATGCTGACCTGAGTATTGTTGAGCTGTTCCTGCCTGTACTCATCAAGCTCCAGCACGCTCATATCAAGATCGATATCCATTTCACGCTCCTCGCCTCGTAATCTAGCGTCCGTGGCCGAGGGATTGATACTGCAATCCTGATGCCCGAACCGGCCTCCGGCAATCGCGGCCCCGGAAGAAGCCGTGCCCGGCCTTCAATCGTCGGCGATGCTTTCGGCGAGCGTGTTTTTGTAGTCCTGATAAAACTGAAGCTGATAGAGCCTCCAGTAAAGGCCGCGCCGGGCCAGCAGGTCCTGGTGGGTGCCCATCTCGCGAATCTCTCCCTTGTGCATCACGATGATCTTATCGACCGATTGAATGGTCGACAGTCTGTGCGCGATCACTATCGAAGTGCGGTCTGCGATGAGCCGCTCGACCGCGTCGCGGATGAGTATCTCCGTCTCCGTGTCTATAGAGCTTGTGGCCTCGTCAAGTATCAGTATGCGGGGATCGAAGGCGAGCGCCCGGGCGAAGCTGATCAATTGCTTCTGGCCCACGGAGAGGCCCGCTCCGCGCTCGCGCAGCTCGGTCGCGTACCCTTCGGGCAGCCTCTTGATAAAGGCGTCGGCGTGGACTTCGCGCGCGGCGTGTCGCAATCGCTCGTCATCTATCTCTCCGTTGCCGAGCCGGATGTTGGAAGCCACGTCCCCCGAAAAGAGGAAGACGTCCTGAAGCACGATGCTGAAGTTCGACCGGAGCTCCTGCAGGTCTATCTGCCGGATGTCGGTGCCGTCGAGCAGTATCTGCCCGCGCTGCACGTCGTAGAACCTGAGCAGGAGGTTCGTGATGGTCGTCTTGCCCGCGCCCGTGTGCCCGACGAAGGCGACCCGCTCGCCCGGCTCGACCGTGAAGGATACGTTCTTCAAGATCCAGTCCTCGCCCTTGTAGGCGAACCACACGTCCCGGAATTCGATGCGCCCCTGCGCGCGGCCGATCGCGACCGGCTTTTCCGGAGACGCGATCGTGACCGGCTCGTCCATCAGCTTGAAGATTCGCTCCGACGAGGCCATCGCCGCCTGGAGTATGTTGTACTTTTCGCTGATGTCGGAGATCGGCTCGTAAAACGACCGGGCGAGCTGGATGAAGGCCACGAGGGTTCCGATGGTCGCCACTCCGCGTATCACCTGATTGCCGCCGTACCAGATGATGAGGGCGATGCCGAGCGATCCTATGATCTCGACGGCCGGGTAGAAGACCGCGTAATAGAAGATCGTGTCGATGTTCGACTTGCGATGCGCGTCGTTGATCTCATCGAACTTGCGCATCTCTTTCTCTTCGCGGTTGAACATCTGCACGACCGGCATGCCGGTGATGTGCTCTTGCAGGAACGCGTTTATGCGCGCGATGCGGACGCGCACTTCGCGGAAGGCCGAGCGCGCTCCGAGGCGGAACCACGTGGTCAGGGCGGCGAGCAGAGGGAGTATGGCGAAAGAGACGAGAGCGAGCTTCCAGTTGACCTGAAACATCCAGATCGCGATGTAGGCTATCATCGCCACGTCTCCGAATATCGCGATCACCCCGGCCGTGAACATCTCGTTCAGAGCGTCCACGTCGGTCGTCAGGCGGGTCATCAGGCGGCCGACGGGATTGCGATCGTAAAAATCGACCGAGAGCTTCTGCAGGTGCGTGAATATCTCTCGCCTGAGGTCGAACATTATGTACTGCCCCATCGCCTGCATAACGACGGCCTGCGTGTACTGAACTATGAAGGCCGCGATGTTCGCCAGCAGGAATATGATCGCTATGAAGGCGACGCCCTCATACGCGCTCCCGCTGAAGCCCAGTCGATCGGCCGCCTGCTTTAGAAACAGCGCGAATCCCGCGGGCGGGCGCGAAGGATCGGGGGCGATAAATATGTCGATCGCGGCTTTCGTCAGCGGGGGCCCCGCGAGTACCAGCGGCGCGCTCAATATAGTGAGCACCAGGGACGTGAGCGC
This sequence comes from Blastocatellia bacterium, assembly GCA_035537555.1. GTDB lineage: Bacteria > Acidobacteriota > Blastocatellia > UBA7656 > UBA7656 > DATLMR01. The sequence goes on along the minus strand of DATLMR010000090.1, from coordinate 16,991 downwards.
GTACCATTTGTACGGCCACAGGTACCTGAGCAGCCGCCTCATCAAGCGCGAGTCGTAAGCCTTGCCTAATACTTCTTCTTCCTGTTGAGAATCCGCCATAAATCAGCACCGGGGGCCGGTCTAACTCGCCGCGAGCTCTTCCTCCAGCAGTTGTTTTTCGTAGAGCTCGGCGTACAAGCCGCCGCGCGTTATCAACTCGTCGTGCGTGCCCTGCTCCGCTATGCGGCCGTCTTCGAGCACTATGATCAGGTCTGCGTCCTTCACGGTCGAAACGCGGTGCGACACGATCAGGCTCGTGCGCCCGCGCATGATGCTGCGGAGGTAGCCCAGGATCTTCTCCTCCGTGTAGGTATCCACCGACGAGAGCGCGTCGTCGAGAATGAGTATTTTGGGGCGGCGGATGAGCGCCCTGGCGATGGCCGCGCGCTGCTTCTGTCCGCCTGAAAGGGTTATGCCGCGTTCGCCCACGAGGGTGTCGTAGCCATTTGGAAATTCCTCGATGTCGTCGGCTATCCCGGCCTCGGTCGCCGCGCGCTTTATCTCTTCGAGCGAGGCCGCCTCGACGCCGAAGGCGATGTTCCGGCCAACGGTCTCGCTGAAGAGGAAAGTCTCCTGCGGCACGTAGCCTATCGAGGAGCGCAATAATTTGAGGGGGACCTCCCGAATGGGCCGCCCGTCGATGAGCACCTGTCCGGGAGGCGCGTCCAGCAATCGCGGCACGAGGTTCATCAAGGTGGACTTGCCCGACCCTACCGCGCCGACGAAGGCGACGGTCTGCCCGGCCTCTATGCGGAGGTCGATCCCTTTCAAGGCCGGCGAGGCTGAGCCGCTGTAATAGAAGGTGAGGTCGCGAAACTCGATCTCGCCCCTGATCTCCGCCACGTCGCGCGCCTCGTCCGTATCGCTTATGGCGGGCTCGACCGCCATGATCTCCGCCATACGGCCCATCGACGCCATGCCACGCTGAAAGATGTTGATCACCCAGCCGAGCGCGATCATCGGCCACACCAGGAAGCCGAGATAAAGGTTGAATTCGACGAACTGGCCGACGGAGATGTCGCCCCTTATCGCGAGCCTTCCTCCGTACCAGAGCACGGCGATGAATCCGAGGCCGATGAACAACTGGAGGATGGGATGAAATATACCGGAGATCCTGATCAATCGCTTGTTGCGCCGCAGGGATTCGAGGTTCACCTTCCGAAAGCTGTCTATCTCCGCGGCCTCCTGCGTGTAAGCGCGGATGACCCGCACGCCCGCGAGCGACTCCTGGGCGCGGTTCGAAACCTCTCCGAAGTATTCCTGCACCTCCTGGAACCTGTCGTGTATTCGCTTGGAGAAGTAGTTGGTGGCAACGACGACCAGAGGCATGGGAAGGAATGCCATCGCGGTGAGCCGCCAGCTGGTCGAAGCCATTCTGGGCACGATGAGCGCCATCGAGAATATCGTGTTCATCGAGTACATCAGCGCGGGGCCGACGATCATTCTCACGGCCGAGAGATCGTTCGTCGCGCGCGCCATCAGGTCGCCGGTCCTGTGCGTCTGGTAGAACTCGAACGGAAGCCTCTGGAGGTGGCGGTAGAAATCGTTACGCAAGTCGTACTCGATATCGCGCGACATATTGATGAGCGTCCGCCTCTGAAGGAAGAGAAATATTCCCATGCCGAAGGCGATCAGGAGGATCAGCCCTCCGTAAACGTTCATCGTCGAGTAAGCCACTCCGGCCGCGAGGCCGTCTATGGCCTGGCGCAGCACGTAGGGTGAGGTGAGCTTTATCAGGTTCGTCAGGAAGATGCACGAGATGCCGAATACCAGCTGACGCTTGTACGGCGCGAAGTAGCTCAGAAGTTTTCGCAGCGGGCTCATAATAATCCGTCAGCGCAAAGCGCGCCGCAGCCAGATAGGTATTGTAGCCGCCGCCCTCGCGTAGGGAAAGCAGGGGCGGTTCGGTTGATGGATCGGAGCGGCTCCGGGCGGTTCATCTATCATTCAGACGGATATAGGTAAGCAGGCCTTTTGCCGCGAGCCTCCCGTTGGAGTCGAACGCGTCGCATTCGGCCACGATGATGCGGCGGCCGTCCCGGATGATGCGGGCATCCGCCGTGACGCGGCCGTCGCGCACGGCGGCGAGGTAGTTTATCTTCAGCTCGACCGTGGTGAAGCGGTCTTCAGGCTCAGAGATGCCGACTATCGCCATTGCGACCGCCGTATCGATCAGGCTGGCCATCGCTCCGCCGTGCAGCACTCCCTGCAACTGGAGCAGCTCCTCCCTGATCTCGACGCCGAGGACCGCGCGGCCCGGCTCCACCAGGTCGATCTCGATCCCGAGCAGGCGGGGAAAGTTGTTGGTCTCGAACTTCTCACGAATAGCGCGCACGCGCTCAGGTGTCATTTCCATTCTTGCGCCTTCTTACCTCGGTTTCTTGCCCTCTTCGCCCTTCTTAAGAGCGGTCTTTTTCACGTCAGTCTTTTTCACAGCGGTCTTTTTCGACGCCCGCCCCGACCATTGATACGTCGCCAGGTCACAGCGCCCGCGATCATCGAAGACCACGCCTTCCGCTTCGAGCATCCAGCGCTGAAGATTCGGCTCGTGTATGATGACGCGTCCGGATGAGATCCCGCCCTGCGAGTTGATCACCCTGTGCCAGGGGATGTTGCGCTCGTCTTTCGGAGTTACGTGCATGGCCCAGCCGACCAGGCGCGGGCTGTATCGATCATCGAGCAGACGCGCGATCTGCCCGTACGTCATAACTCGCCCGCGCGGAATCTTGAGCACCAGCCCGTAAATTTTCTCGAAGACGCGCTCATAACCGTCGGGGACCGGCTTCCCGCGTCGGCCTTTGCTCGCGGCCTCGCTTCCGCTCGATTCTGTCTTCGCTCTTGCCATGAATTCTGAACCGGATCATCCGAACAGGGAAGGAGGCTCTACGTCGACCAGGCGCAGGAAGGCGTACAACTGGCCGCGATGGTGTATCTCGTGCTCGGCCATTCCATGCAGCAGGGCGATGCGGGACATGCTCTTGCCGAAGATCTCCATCATTTCACCAACCTGCTCCGAGCCGAGCTTCGATACCTCTTCGGCCAGTTCCGCGTGCTGGCGGTCGAATATGTCGGCTATCTCATCGGGAGAGAGATTCGACAGGTCGAGCTCGACTTTTTGCATCGAGCCGGCGAGCGCCGAGCGCGTGATCATAAGCTCGGCCTGCGGAATGTGTGTGACCAGCTCGCGAAGGGTGAACATACCTTCTTTGGGCCGCCACTCCATCTTGTCCACGGGGGCGGCGCGCAGGGCGCGTGAAGTCTGCTTGTGAATGCGGTTCCAGTTTCGGACGAAACTCTCTATCTCGGGGCAGCTCATCGTAGAGTCCTTTCTGTTGATAAATCGGTGGAATCTTAAAAACCCAAAAAGGGCTTTTGGCCAGAGGGATATTAGCAGCGACCGGGGCTCCGTGGCCAGCAGCCATCGCATCGCGGAGGGCGCGCAGAGAAGGCGCGACCGGGGCGATCTTCCACAGGCTACCCGCGCGGGGTACTGCCCTTTTTGTCACCGCGCCTATGGCAAATTGCGGCGAGATCGAGTCGCGATGCTCTGCTCCGAAAAAGAAATCCTGAAGCCCGGCAGCGTACATTCCTCTTTCGGGGCATCCCGAAAATTGCGGGCTAACGCGAATTGTCAGAAGCAGTTAACAGATTTTGTCAGCACCAGTACATGAGCCGGCCTCCGATATTGAAAGTGTTTCTTTAAGCCTCCGGCCGTAAGCTGGATCATAAAAGCTGATTCTGATTCTGGTGAGAAACCGGATCAGCTATTGGCACGAGCATTGCTAAATCTAGACGTGGTTCTAGCAGTTCGACAGTTTGATAAAAGAAACCTCTTCTGCTCAGAGCAACTGCGGGATGCGGAACTAAGAGTGAAGAATGGAAGGGAGGATGGGGGCCCTGCCTTCCATTCGACACTAAATCGAGACAGGCGAGCAGGCCGGTCTTGATTGAAGCTAAGCAGTACTGAGAGAAGCGACAGATAGTAAGACATTCAGGGTGTAAAGGCAGACGGGGGCCTGGCTTTACATCGTGAACTACGGAGCCGCCGGTGACTGAAGTCACCGGCGGCTTTTGTTTTTTTTCTCTCCTTATCTCCAGTTCGCCCTGCTCTTCTTCACGGTCGCGGTCGTTCACGCAAGGCATGCGGTCGCTCCTCGCGGACTCTTACCTGCTTTCGACCCTGGCCCGCGCGATAATCTTCAATCCGCCTGCGACCCGTTGCCCAATGTTGGCCGGGAGCCTAGAATGCTCACATAGCTTGCGGCGTAAGGAATACAGGCGAACCTGCGGCTTTTCGATCTCGTAGAAGACTGTGTTCCGCCGTTAATATCAGATAGCTCAAAAGATTGCATCAAGTGACCGGCGATTTTCGGAGGGGGCGCGGTCTCAGGGAAAGGAGCCTTATGCATTGTCCATCTTGCGGCGCGGAAGCCACGATGGGGCTGAAATATTGCAAGCGGTGCGGAGAGAATCTGAGCCATACGTTTCAGCCGCCTCAATACCGGGAAGAGCCGCGCGGCACGAGCGGGACTATCGGGATCGCGCTTGCGGCATGGGGCCTGGCTCTTTCAACCGTCGCCATAACTCTCGGCGGGTTCGGCATCATCTTTTCATACGCCTTCGACCTTATGCGGCCCGTCCCGATGGGCCAGTCCGCATCGGGAGATGCCGGGCTGGTGGCGATGATTATGCTCGTCCTCGGGTCGCTCGTCATATTCGGTATAGTGGCCATGTTGATACGCGTGTTTTCAAAGCTGATGGGAGTCAATTCGCCGCGAGCCGAGAAGCGGCAGGCGGCCCAACCTGTTCAACGGCCGATGGGGAGCGACTACCCTCCCGCACAGCTCTCGGCGCCTCCCCCTTCCATGTCGAGCGTGACTGAACACACGACGCGAAACTTCGACCTGCCGCAGTACAGGGAGCCGAAAGCTCGCGAATAATCGAGTCCGCCGTATATAACGGAGATCGGAGATTCTATGTACTGTCCATCTTGCGGCGCTGAATCCACCAGAGGGCTCAGCCATTGCCGGGTTTGCGGGGCGAACCTGGTGTTTTCGGCGAGCGCGAGGGGTCCGGCCGAGGATAGCTCGCCCGCCAAAGTGCCCGGAGCTTTCATCGGCCTATTTCTGGTCACGGCCCTGGTCGGCATCGTCGGATTGATCGGAATATTCGGCACGATTACAAACCTGCGCTTCATGGGCCTGCCCCCGGACCATATCAAGCAGGTGCTGGCTCTCATACTCGTGTTCAGCTCGGTTGCCGTTCTGGGCGTCGTCGCCCTGCTCAGCTTCGTGCTTCTGCGAATTTTCGGCATTTCTGCGAAACCCGCTCCCCTACCTCAGAGCGGACAGGCCAGGCAGCTGGAGCATCCGCCCGCGCAGATACAAGCGCCGCCGATGATGCAGAGCGTGACCGAGCACACTACCCGCAATTTCGAGTCGTCTTTGTACAGGGAGCCCGGAACTCGCGAGTGATGCGCGAGGACGACCTCGATCTGCTCGGCACGAGTACCCGACGGCCCGGCGGTCAGCGCCCGGTCAGCTCTCAAGCGCTCCTCACGTCGTACCGGGCCCATGATTCAACAGCGGTAAACAACGCGCGGCGCGAAAGAGTCGATCGCACGCGCCGGGCACAGGATGCTAAACGGTTGACCCGTAAACCGGAGGATTATTGATGAACGTTTTGGAAGTCAGGAACGTGACCAAGAGATTCAATGAATTTACGGCGGTGAGAGACCTGTCTTTCGATGTTAAACAGGGAACCATCTTCGGATTGCTCGGGCCGAACGGGGCGGGGAAGACGACCACGATCCGCATGATCGTCAATATATTCGCCCCCGACAGCGGAGAGATACTCGTGCAGGGCAAGCACGTCTCGCCCGAGCTTCAGCAGCGCATCGGGTACCTGCCCGAAGAGCGGGGCATCTACAAGAAGATGAAGGTGGGCGAGCAGCTGGTCTTCTTCGCGAACCTCAAGGGGCTCTACGGCGCGGAAGCCTTAAGAAGAGTTGACGAGTGGCTGGCGAAGCTCCAGCTCTCCGAGTGGAAAGAGAAGAAGGCCGAAGAGCTCTCCAAGGGCATGCAGCAGAAGGTGCAGTTCATCGCCACCGTCATGCACGAGCCGGACTTGCTCATACTCGACGAGCCTTTCTCAGGCCTCGATCCCGTCAGCACCAACCTCCTCAAGGGCATAATTCAAGACCTGAAGAACAACGGCAAGACCGTAATCTTCTCCACCCACCAGATGGAACAGGTGGAGCAGATGTGCGACGACATCTGCCTCATAAACCGCTCGATGAAGGTGCTGGGCGGGCGCCTCAGAGACGTGAAGCGCAGCTTCGGCCGCAACACCATCATACTCGACTACGAGGGGCCGGACTCTTTCCTGACCGAAGACCTGGTCAAGAAACAGACGCGGTTCGCAAATTACGATGAGCTGCTGCTCAACGAAAATTCCGACTCGCAGGAGGTGCTCAGGCGCGCCCTCGCCGCCGGAGGCCGCGTCAACCGTTTCGAGCTCGTCGAGCCGTCGCTGAACGACATCTTCATAGAGAGTGTGACCAAGAATGAAAAAGATACTAGTCATAATCAAGCGTGAGTACATGACGCGCGTGCGGACGCGCGCCTTCCTGATCGGCACCATCATTACCCCCGTGTTGATGCTGGCCCTGACGCTTCTGCCCAGCTTTTTCGCCGCGCGCGGCGGCGGAGAGATACAGCTCGTCGTGCTGGATCAAAGCGGCGACCCGGGCCTCTTCGAGGCCCTGAGCAGAAAACTCGGGGGTAACGCCCCGCCCGAGAACGCGACCTCACGGTCGCCCGGCGACTCGGAGCAGGCGGCCGCCCGCCCCGGACGGGATTCGCGCTACTCCCTCACGCGAGTGGTCGTGCCTCCCGGGCAGAACATAGACGAGGTGACAGAGGAGTATGACCGGGAGATCAGGGCAGGCTCAAACAGGGCCTACCTCGTGCTGCCGCCCGATATCCTGAGCGGCGGCGAGCCCGAGTACAACGCGAAGAACATCGACATCTCGACGGGCGGACTCGCCCGCCCCATCAGCGCCGCCGTGACCGAGCGCCGTCTGATCAAAGAGGGCTTCCCGCCCGATAAGATATTGAGCTCGATGAAGGGCGTGGAAATGAAGACCAACCGCGTCACGCCCGAGGGGAAGTCCGAAGAGTCCGGCGCGGCGCTTTTCTTCGTCGGCATCGCCATGCTCATCTTCATCTACACGACCATCCTCATCTACGGGCTGTCCGTCATGCGTGGAGTCATCGAAGAGAAACAGTCGCGCATAGTCGAAGTGGTGATCTCTTCGGTCAAGCCGACTCAGATGATGCTCGGGAAGCTGATCGGGATAGGGCTCGTGGGCCTGACCCAATACCTGATCTGGGTCTCTGCGGCGGGCCTGTTATTCGTCTTTGGAGCTTCGGTCGTGGCCTCGGGCGGATTTACGCTGCCGCGCCTGCCGCTCAGCCTTCTCGCCTATTTCGTGATCTATTTCGTGCTCGGATACTTCCTCTTCGCGACCCTCTACGTGATCGTGGGGGCGATGGTGTCGAGCGAAGAAGAGGCGCAGCAGGCGCAGTTTCCCGTAACGATGTTGATCATCATGCCGATGATGCTCTTCACCCTGGTTATGAGCAACCCGAACAGCACGGCCTCGGTCGTCCTCTCGATGGTGCCGTTCTTCGCTCCTACCCTGATGATGATGCGAATAACGATCGCTAACCCGCCCGCGTGGCAATTGCTCGGATCGATTGCCCTGATGCTGCTCGCGATAATGGGGGCCATCTGGCTCGCGGCAAAGATATACCGCGTCGGGATCCTGATGTACGGCAAGCGCCCGAGCCTCGCGGAGCTCGGCCGGTGGCTGCGCTACACGTAAATGGGTGCCGAGTTTTGCGGCAAGAGGTTATGATGACCTCTGCCTAACACTCAGTCGCCGAGCCTGCTCATGAAGTAAGCGCCGATGAAGGGGCCGGCCGAGAGGGACACGAAGGCCCACTTCCATCCCACTGCCCCGGCAATCAAAGGCAGCAACTGGATAGACGCGGCCGTGACGGCGAATCCCAGGCCGTTTTGAAGCGTCAGCGCGGTGCCCGTGTATTCGGAGGGGCAATGCTTAGCCGCGAGGGCCGAAAACTGGGGAGAGTCGGACACCACGAAGATTCCCCAGATCAATATGAAGGACGCGAGCAGAAGCGGCGGCAGGTCGAAGGCGAACCCGGAAAGAGCGCAACAGCTCCCGCTGATTATGAGCGAGACGAGCGCGATCATTCGCTCGCCTCGCCTCCGCGATAGCCACCCGCCCGCCACGCACCCGACCGCCCCTATCGCTATAGTGAGGAAAGAGAGCAGCGGTAAAGCTCTCTGCCACTCTCCCGGCCCGCGCGCGAACCTGGCGCCGAGGTAGAACGTCACCAGAGACCAGAAGGCGTACAACTCCCACATGTGGCCGAAGTATCCGAACGCGGTGTAGCGAAACGGCTTGCCGCGGAAGACCTTGAATATCATTCGCCCGTCGAACCGCGCGCGCCCCTTCAGGTAAGGGCCGTCCCGGACCCCGGCCAGCACTAGCGTTCCTCCCGCAAGGGCGCCCGCCGACGCGATCAGCACGAGCGAGCGCCAGCTCCATTGCGCTCCGACTGCCTGAATCAAGTAGGGCGAAGCGGTCCCGAGAGTCAGAGCGCCCACCAGCACGCCGAGCCGCCAGCCGAGCCCCGTCTGAAACCACATCGCGACTATCTTCATTCCGACCGGGTATATTCCGGCAAGCGTCAGCCCCGTGAGAAAGCGAAATGCGACCGCGGTGCCGAGCCCTTGCGCAAGCAGCCCGAAACAGGCGTTGGCCACGGCGCCCACGATCGCGGAAAAGAAGAATACGCGGCGGGCTTTGAACCTGTCGGAGACGTTGAAGAACGCGTATAGGAACGTGCCCGAGATGAAGCCCAGCTGCACGGAGATCGTGAGCCACGCGCTCTCGGAGTCGGTGAGATTCCACTCTCTTCGGATCGAGGGCACGGCCGCCGTTCCGGAAAACCAGATGGAAGAGGCCAGGAGCACGGAAAGAGATACGAGCAGAAGCGAGCGATTCGCGCCCTCCGGCGCTTGAGTGCCTGGTGCCGAGTGCCGGGTTTTGTGGCTGGATTTTATGATCGCCTCGGGATAGCAGAGTGAATGAAGGCCTGCGGACGGGACGCCCGCGCGCGGATTCGCTTCGAGTGATACCGCCGGCTCGATACCGGGTCCGGGGGACTTTCCCGGCACTCCCTACCGCACCCGCTTCGTGCGCCTCTTGAGGTAGTCCATCAGGATGTACTGGCCCAGCGTCATCGTCGTCGTGAAGTAGGCCTTGCCCTGGCAAATCTCCGTCACCTTCTTTACGAAATCGACGAGATAATAATCGTCCGCGAGCATGAAGGTGTTGATCATTATCCCGCTGCGCCTGCACGCGGCGACTTCTTTGAATGTTTCCTGGATGATTCGAGGGTCCAGGCCCATCGGGTTCTTATAGATGCGCCCGTCTTCCAGGGTCATGGCCGAAGGCTTGCCGTCGGTGATCATTATGATCTGCCGCATGTCCTTGTTCTGCGACATCAGCACGCGCCTGGCCAGCTTCAGCCCCGCGCGCGTGTTCGTGTGATACGGGCCGACCTGCGCCTTCGCCACCGCCGAGAGCGGAATCTCTTCGGCCGAATCGTGAAAGAGCACCACCCTGAGCGTGTCGCCCGGATACTGCGTCCTGATCAGGTGCGTGAGCGCGAGCGCGACTCGCTTGGCGGGCGTGAACCGGTCTTCGCCGTAAAGGATCATCGAGTGGGAACAGTCGAGCATCAAGACCGTGGCGCACGAGCTTTGATACTCGGTCTGCTGCACCATCAGGTCGGAGTATTCGAGATTCAAAGGCACGCCGATCCCTTCGCGGCCGATGGCCGAGCGCAGGGTGGCGTTCACGTCGATGTTCATGGTGTCGCCGAACTCGTAGCGCCTGGGAGCCTCGCTCGCCTCGACGCCCGTGGACAGGTGATTGGTATCGTGCCGGCCGAGCGACGACCTGCCGAGCGCGGCGGTCAATTCCTTGAGCGCCTTGAAGCCCAGGAAGTCGATGCCTTTATCGGTGATCTCGAATTTGACGCTCTGCTCGACGGGCTTGCCCGTCTTGCCGCCCTGCCGCGAGGGCTGCATCTCCTCGTCCCGCGAGGACGGGTCCTGCCCCACGCGAAGGTAGCCTTCCTGAATGAGCCGCTCGATCAGCCGATCCACCAGCTCGTTTACGGCGTCGGCCTTCATGTTGCCCTCTTCATCGGCGAGGTAGTCCTTCTCCTCATCCGAGAGCAACCCGTCTTCGAGCAGCGCACGCATGACGGCTTCGCGCAGGGCGTCGAGCGTCTGCTCCGGGTCATCCCAGTAGCCACCGTCGAACCCGCTTTGAAGCAGAAACTCCGACAGCTTGTCGAGCAGGTCTTCGAGGCTGATCGAATCGAGGTCTATGCCCGTCCATTTCGAGTACTTCGTAAATTTCATCGGTCACTCTTCACTAATGAGCCCGCGCCTTGCGATCACGACCTGCGAGGCCGGAGGCTGCCGACTGTGAAACTCCTGGCCGCTTCTTCCGAGACCGGGCCGGCCAGCGGCGCGGACTTTCTCGACGCCGCGGAGCCCGATTCGTTCGAGTCGGGCGAGGCGTCGGATTCCTCGACGGCCGTAATGTCGGCGGTCGTGAACAGGTAAGTCCGCAGGTACTTGTCCCATTCCGGGTCGCGGCGGCGAATCCATTCGATCAGCATTACGGCGTGTTCTTTCTCCTCGTCCGCGTGATGCGCGAGCACGCGTTTCAAGCTCTCGTCATCGCTCACATCGACCCGCTGGCTATACCAGTCCATCGCTTCAAGCTCTTCCATGAGCGAATGGATGGCCCTGGCCATATCCCGTGTTTCCGGGCTCAAAAGTTCATAGGGTGCGTGCCATGCTATGGGCATCGGTGCGGCTCCTTTCGGTAGTCAAAGTAAGAGCGAATCGTAATCGTCGCGGCCGGGCCGCGCGGGCGGCCTGCCTCCGCGATCCGAACACGCCGGACTTTCAGTTTATTCTGCCCGACCGGCTGAAGTTCTCGTAGCCGTACCCGCGCGGCTCCTTCTTGGCCGCGCCGTAGCCTCGCTCATCGCTCCGGCTGATCTTCTTTTGCGCGTGCAGCCCTTCGAGAATCAGCTCGCAGACCGAGACGGTGAGCTCCGGACGGGACTTGTCCGTCAGGCCCGAGCGCGTAGCCGCGTTCAGCAGCCCTTTCACGCCGCGAAAGCCCTTGAGGCACTCTTCGGAGCTGTCGTCGGCGCTCACCATGAGAGTGCCGCCGTCGTTGAACCAGGCGACTATATCGGAGCAGTCTATGTGCTCGAAGTAGGCCTCGAACGTCTTACCCGAAGCCGCCTTGATGAGGTCGCGCGCTACCGCCGCCGCGCCGCGCTGCTCGCCTTCGTATTCGAGCTCCAGCTTCCCGGTGATCGAAGGGAGCGCCGCGTAGATATCGCTGATGCGCGGGATCACCTCTTGCTCTCCGTTTATGAGGCTCCTGCGCTCCGCGTTCGACACGGCGTTTTCCAGAACGGAGATGGGCAGGCGCTGGCTCACGCCCGAGCGCTTATCGACGCGCTGGTCCGCGCGCGCTTCGAAGGCAATCTGCTCGACCGCGCGCAGGATGAACTCGGGTATCACCAGGCGGCCGTTCTCCTTGCGCAGCCACGCTTCCTGCCTCGTTATCTCGATCCCTTCTTCAACCGAGACCGGGTAGTGGGTGATGATCTCCGAGCCTATGCGATCTTTCAGAGGCGTGATGATCTTACCGCGCGCCGTGTAGTCTTCCGGATTCGCCGAAAAGACCAGCATCACGTCGAGGGGCATTCGCACGGGGTAGCCTTTGATCTGAACGTCGCCCTCCTGCATGATGTTGAAGAGTCCCACCTGCACCTTTCCGGCGAGATCGGGCAGCTCGTTTATGGCGAAGATGCCGCGATTGGCCCTCGGCAGCAGGCCATAATGAATGGTGAGCTCGTCGGACAGAATGTGCCCGCCGCGCGCGGCCTTGATCGGGTCGAGATCGCCTATCAGGTCCGCGATGGTCACATCGGGCGTCGCCAGCTTCTCGACATACCTCTGCCCGCGCGGAATGAAGGTGACGGGCGTATCGTCTCCACGCTCTTCGATCATCAGGCGGCAGGCCTTGCAGATGGGCGCGTGGGGGTTATCGTTGATTTCGCACCCTTCGATCGCGGGCATGTACTCGTCGAGGAGCCCGACCAGCTCGCGAAGGATGCGACTCTTGGCCTGCCCGCGCAGGCCGAGGAGGATGAAATTATGGCGCGATAGAATGGCGTTTACGATCTGGGGCACAACGGAATCGTCGTAGCCTACTATACCGGGAAAAATCGTCTCGCGTCTCTTCAGCTTCCCTATCAGGTTATCTCGTATCTCCGCCTTGATGGAGCGGGCGCGGAGCCGGCCCTCTTTGGACTCGCTCTGCTTTAGCTCGCCGATAGTGCGTGGCATCTGCATGAATTATTACCCCTGAATACCCTGTGAAAATGGCCGAGCGTGTCCGTCGCTCGTCTACAGAGTTTATAGCTTTATGTGTGAGTTCTGTAAACCCCGCCCGCGCGGAGCCTGCGCCCGCCGCAAATAAGGAGGGGCAGCCATCGAAGCTGCCCCTCTTTATCAACGAGATCGGACCTGCAAAATGGAATCAGTCCTTGCCGAATATCTTCTTGAATACTCCGAAGAACCCGCCCTTCTTTTTATCCTTGCCGTCGTCCTTCTTCTTGCCGTCCTTGGCGGAGTCCTTGGCTTTGGCCTTCGGGTCTTTCTTGGGATCGATGACCGGAGCGGCCTTTACCTCCTTTTCCGACTCGCGAGGCTCGAAGACCGGCCTCGGAGGAGCGGGATCCGGGTCTTTCACTTCAGCCGGGGGCGGGGCCAGGGGCTCGCCCGCCCGCTTGGAGGAAGTTGCCGCATCGTCCGCTTCGAGCGCGACGGCTTTCGGATTGGGCACGGAGACGTTCGCGTTCCCGTTCATGAGCCCGGCGAGCTTATCTTTCTTCTTGACTTCGGCCGGAGGCGGCTCCTCGGCCGGAGCCTCTTCTACCACTATCTCGGGCTGTGCCGGGCCGGTAGATGTGGCCGAGGCTTCGCCCGCGCCCTGGCCGGAGCTCGTGCCGGACGAGGGCAGGGAACTGGCGACGGTCGGGGCGGCGCGCGGCTTCGGGAAAAAGATGATCGACGCGGCCGAAAGCGCGAGCGCGCCTAACAGTAAGCCTGCTCCGAGGAACGACCACGCCCGGCTCCGGTCTCCCGTCGATGCCACGTCGCGGTGGCGCTCCAGGCGGGTCCCGTCCACGTCGCAGAAGTTAAGGTCATCCCCGAACGATTCATTACAATTTGGGCATACTTTCATAACGCTTCTCCTGGCTTCCCGCACGCAGGCATGTGAGTTGGTGCCCCGTTATTCTAACACCCCGGCCAGGATCTCTTCAACGCGCGAGTTCCGCCGCAGAGGCGGGCCGGCCGCCGTCGCCTCCCGGGCCGTAGCCCCGCTCGCGGTCAAAAGCTGTTGATGTATCGCGTTATTTGATGCCTGTCTTCAGCCCGCAGCCGCTTGAATTCCACGCCCATGCCCGTATTGAGAGAGAAGTGGCGGACTACCGCGCTGGCGTGAACCGTGTAGCGGTCGAAGAGCCCGAATTCCAGCTCGATCTCGCTCCCCAGAGGGACCACGGGGCTCTCTATGTATGCGCCCCCGAGGCTGAGGTTCACCATCATGCTGTTCGTTTCGCCGAATTTCGCGTCGATATATTTCACGGGCCTGAGGATCGGGAGCCGCCTGTAGAGGCGAAAGTCCCAGATCCCGAGGCTGTCCTGAATTATTTCGGCGTCGCCATAGATATAATTACGCACCCCTGCTTCCTCCTCGCCTGTCTAAGCTCCCCGGAAAATCAAGAAGCCTCCCTTCAAAGCGGAGGCTTCTTTTCAGGAGAGCGACTGTCGCTCACCCCAAGATTATGATGATAAAAGCAGGGGCGAAGTTTGCTTCGCCCGGCGTGAAAATCTCCGGCCGCCCCGGCTTTCTTTACGCGTCGTACATCGCGGCGATGAGGCAGCCGCGCGCGGTGGCGGTCAGGGGGTCGGCGGCCATCCGGATCTCGGATATCTGGAGCGGGAAGCCGTCGCGCTCGATCGCCTGCTGGAACCTCTCAAGGAAGCCCTTCGGTTTCGCGGTCCCGCCGCTCAGGACGATCGGGATCGGCTTATCGATTCGAGGCATGTTGCGGGTCTCCGCGAGCGCGCCGCGAAGCGACTCCACGAGCGACACGATCACGTCGTCGTAGTAGACGTGGAGCGCGCTCTCGTACTTGCTCTTCGGGCTGTGGGAGAGGTCGAGGCCCTCTTCCTTGATGACGCGAATCCTGGTCGGGACTTCGCCCGTCACCGAGGCGACGCTGCGGTCTACGTAGTCGCCCGCCTTGCCGATGCTGAAGGTCATCACGGGGATGGACATGAAGGCGAGCGCGACGTTGCACATGCCTCCGCCGCAGCTTATGCCGATGCCGCTGAAATTTTCTTTCTCCAGCTCCGCGAAGACGACCGCCAGCCCTTCGTTGATCCCCTTGGCGTTGTAGCCCATCTGGCCGAGCAGGTTCTTGAGCATGGCTTCGTGGTAGACGAGGTCCGAAGCGCCTCCGTCGCGCATGGCGCCGGGCACGCTGAAGCGGAGAGACTCGCCCTTCTTCGTCGTGCGGAGCATCTGCTTTATGATCGCCTGCATTACGGGGATCGAGTACTCCTCCGAGGCATTGAGCGTCCCGCCCATCATGGGCCTGCGCGTCTCGGCGTTGAAGGTGTTGGCGAACCGCTCGGCCTCGTTGCCGTAGATCTGAAGCGCTTGCCCGCCGTTGAGCTGATAGCTGACTTTGTTCTGCTTGAGTATGTTTTCAGTGAATTTGGAATAAGGAACGGTAATAAAAGCATTCAATTCCGCGCTGGTCTTGACGTGCCCCGCATGCCCGCTCGCGAGCACCAGGCGGCTCGTTCCGACATCCAGTCCCAGGGCCGAGCCCTCATTTACGACGGCCTCATTGCCGGCAGCTTGATTCTCATGTTTCTTGTCCATTTCGCCTCCACAGTTGATTTCAAAATTTTCGAGCTTGAGGGGCTCGGTATTCATGCTCGCGACAGCTTTTCGAGTCGCTCTGAGTCTGACGGCCTTGCCCGCCGGAATCGGCCTGCGGGAACAGTCCGCGTTCGCGGGCAGGAAGCCGCTCCTTTTAGGCCCCAGGTACATTCGACCCAGGCCGCGGATACTGACGGTCTCGTTATTGCCGAGCACGCGCTTGATCGCCTCGAGCGCGGCTTCGACTCCACGAGTCGCATCGCGCCGGTTGAGGCCGGTGCGGCGCATCGCTTCGTCTATTAAATCGGACTTCTTCATTCAGTCTCGGGGTCATTCGTCGCCGAGGCCGCGCTCGTCGTTGAGCGAGCGCTGCTTTAACACCGTGAGCTGGTAGACGCGCCATCTCTCTCTTCGCTCCTCGCTCAGGGTACGCCCGCCCCTTTCGGCCGCCTGCCTCAAGGCCGCGTCGGCCTTTTCGATGCCGGGCCATCTCTGCCCGCCCGCCGCCGACGTGTACCCCTGGTCGTAGTCGAATCCGAACCGGGAGATCGCAACCATCTCGGTTTCGAGCTTGTCGCTGAGGCCCATCGCCTCGAACGGGAACCCGGAGACCCAGTCCGTGTGGTATCCCATCAGCCTGTTCGACGGGTTGACCGACACCAGCCCGTGGGTGACGCAGTTGCCGTCGGATATCTCGAACCGGGATCGCAACACGGCCGTCAGCACGCGGGCCGCGTATATCTGCGCTTCGTTGATCCCGTCGGGGCCGACGGCGCTGCCGCCGTTCGACCTGCCTTCGAAGCAGACGCCTATGAAGCTCGCGTTGAGATTCACGTAAACATACTGCCCGTCGCTCCAGACCGAATTCCCCGCGTGATGCGAAGAGAACTCGTCTCCGACCAGCCTGTAGGTCCGCCCGAACCTGTCTATCAGGTAGTTGTAGAGCTTTTTGTCGCGGGCGTATTCGACAAGCGCCCGCGAATTGCTCTGCAACGACGAATTATAGTTGTCGGAGAAGGGGAGCAGGTCGCCTTCCGACAGGTGATATACGATGCCCACGGGCCTGTCTACGGTCTCGAACTCTTCCGAGCCGTTCGCGAGCGCCTCCAGCCTGATCCTGTAGAACCTTCGCTTCGCGCCCTCACACTCGAACTCCGTCAGGACTCGCGCGCCGTTGCTGTAAAACTCGTACCCTTCGCCTTTTTCGGCGAGCCATACTTTGTCGAGTGAAAGGCCCGCTTCCGACCCGATGGCTGCAACCGTATCCGCGCCCGCCGTACTTGCCGCCGCCTTCTGGACCTGCGCGACCGCTTCCTTCACTTCCGTGCGGACGGGGAGATTCCCGATCAGCTTCCAGGCCGTGTAGACGATTCCCGCGCCCCCGGCCAGCGCCAGTAGCAGGCAGATTCCGTAAAGCCCGTATCGCAGCCGGTAGAGCAGGGAGGTCACCCGGATGCCGAGCGGAGCGGGCTGGTCCGGCGGGAGAAATTTCGAAAGCTCAAGTATCAGCAGCATCTCGTCGGAGAGCGAGCCGACAAGCGGAACCCGCATCAGGGGGCTGCTCGCCGGGCCCGAGTTCATCGCGCTGTTGAGAAATTTCAGGCGCGACACGGGCGACTGAATATAGCGCGAATACTTGTCCACGAGTCTCGCGTACCTGACGTCCTGCTGATTAAAATCAGGCATCTTTACCTGCTCTCGATCCGCTCTCAAACACCGGGCTAGGGCTTCTCGTATTCACACACGATCAATTGAACATTCATGCCGAGGCTCGCCGCGCGCGCGCGCGCCT
>DATLMR010000089.1:0-11857 GCA_035537555.1 Blastocatellia bacterium | reverse complement strand
GCAGCTTCAATCGATGAATAAAGACCAGCCGGCCGCCTCTATCCAAACAATGGACCGGATACTTGAAAAGTCGGTCGCGGGACGCAGATTCAACATGCTTCTGCTGGGACTCTTCGGCGGCCTCGCGCTCGCGCTGGCAGCGGTCGGAATCTACGGCGTCATATCTTACTCGGTCAGCCAGCGGACGCACGAGATCGGTATACGAATGGCTCTTGGAGCCATCTCATCCAATGTGCTCGGGATGATTTTATTGAAAGGATTCAAACTGGTCGGCACCGGAGTGGCGCTCGGGCTTGCTGCCTCGCTTGCGGCTACTCGTATAATGTCGAACCTCCTGTTCGGCATAGGCGCAACCGATCCCCTGACTTTTTTTGCTATCGCGCTTCTCCTGACAGGCGTGGCAATGCTCGCTTGCTTTATCCCGGCTCGCCGCGCGACGAAGGTGGACCCGATGGTTGCGTTGCGACACGAATGAGTATTGCGCGGGTTACAGCCGCGGGCCGTCTCGCTGATAGCCGGATTCAGAATGCGGTCAGGTCCTGGCTCTTTGACTGGTCCAGGAGCCTCGCGATGACCCTTTCCAGGGAATCGAAATCGATCGGCTTGCAAATCGCCTCATTTGCTCCCGCCGTGATAGCATCGCTTATCTTCCGGCTTTCGCAGGCGCTCACGACCAGGATCGGAACGGTCTTGCACTCCGGCTGGTCTCGAAGAATCCTTATCATGTTGATTCCATCGAGATTCGGCATATGGAGGTCGGTGATGATCAACGCGGGACAGTCCGCTGCCACTAGCTTGAGGCCCTCGAATCCGTCGTCGGCTGTGTAGACAGTGAAGCCGATACTTCTAAGCATCAAAGCGAGCAGATCGCGCGTGTCAGGGTGGTCTTCAACTAAAAGGATTTTCTGCTCCACTCGGCATTCCTAAAGCAGGGCAAGATTTTTTAGAGGGCGTCCTGAAAAATCAGCTATAAAAGCAAAGCGTCTCTAGCTATATAAATCAATTTCCCCCATTGTACAAGTCTATGTTTTGCAGTTGGATTCGGATTGTCCCGTCTTGCCTCTCGTTTCTAAATGACAAATCCGCGTCTACCGGGTCAGCTTAGTCAGTAAGAATGCGATTAAGAAGCCGATAACGGTCACCATCCCGGCGAAGTCATGGGCCTCTTCGAATGCCTCCGGGATCATCGTGTCGGCCAGCATGGCCAGTATGGCGCCGGCCGCAATCCCCGTCGTCCCGGCGATCACTTCGTCGGAAAAATTGCTGAAGAAGAGATAGCCGGAAAGCGCGGCCACGGCGGAAATGAACGCGATGCCGCCCCAGACTCCGAAAATGTAACCGGCTTTCTTACCCGCCCTCTTCATGCCGGTAGAGCTCGAGAGCCCCTCGGGAAAATTTGAAAGAAAGATCGCTGCCACGGCCACCAGGCTGACGGTTCCTCCCTTGATCATCGTCACACCGATCACGATCGACTCCGGTATTCCGTCCAGAAGAGCCCCGAGAGCTATCGCCAGCCCGCCGCCGCCATCCTTCGATTCCTTCGACTGGTGGTCGCCCGATCGCTTGCGATGTTTCGCGCCTCTCCTGGAGAGGAACCAGTTTGCGGCCGTGAAAATGGCCGCCCCTGTGATAAACCCGGCGGAGGTCGCGAAGAAACCTCCTTGTTTATACGCCTCGTCCATCAGGTCGAATGAGAGGGCTGAGATTAGCACTCCGCTGCCGAAAGCCATTATGGCTGCGATCAGGCGCTTTGGAACAGGCGCGAAAAAACCGAATGCTGCTCCGAGTAATAATGCCGATCCCGCAAACAACCCCCATAGACCTGCTTGTAACCAGATAGGTATCATCAAGACTCAACCTTGTTTTGGTGATTCAACTCTCTGCTCCAGGATCATGGATCATTAGTCGACATTAGGCAATAAGAGATGCTCATGGGTCGGGCCGTGCGGCTCGCCGGCGAATACGGCCCGTTTCCACCGGCCAGGCATTCGGTTACAGGCTCCCGGTACTTGCCGCCTGCCCGGAGGGGCTCGCGGCCGGGGTAAGCTCGGCCTCGTCGGTTTTCCCTCTTCTAATCAGGGTGAGAAGAGGCCCCGTCATGAAAGTCGTGGTGAGCGCCATAAGAACCATGATCGCGAAGATGCGGGCGGGTAATATGCCCAGGTCGTACCCGATATTGAGCACGATCAATTCCACCAGGCCCCGCGTGTTCATCAACACGCCGATCGATAATGAGTCCCGCCAGCTCATGCCTGTCCAGCGCGCCGCGAGCGAGCTGCCGCCCAGCTTTCCGGCAATTGCAACGGCTATTATCGCCGCGCCGATAAGCACGCTCTGCCAGTCGTTGAGCAGGGTGATCTGTGTCCGCAATCCTGTGAAAGCAAAAAAGAGCGGTAATAAGGCAGCCGAGCTGAAAGTTTCGAGCCGCTCCTTAAGGAAGGCGCGATAGCCGGCATTCGACGGCATGACGACGCCCGCGAGGAAGGCCCCGAAAAGCGCGTGAATACCTATGAGCTCCGTGAGCCAGGCGCAGGCCATTACGAATGCCATGACTCCCGCCAGAAGCACCTTGCCCCGCTTCTCGCTCCTGATCCCTCGGGAGATAACGCGAGCCAGGGGAGGCTTGATGAGGAAGATCATCAGGGCAATAAAAAGCACAGACAAGAAAATCGTAAGTATAGACGCCCCGGGGCCGCTTCCGTTCGAGACGGCGATGACCAGGGTGAGAAGGCACCAGGCTGTAATGTCGTCAACCGCCGCGCAGGCTATGGCGGTCGAGCCTAACGGCGATCTGGACAATCCTTTCTCTTCGAGAATGCGAGCCAGGACAGGAAAAGCCGTTATGCTCATCGCGACGCCTATAAACAAGGCAAAAGACATGAAAGAGATGTTGGGCGGCGCAAACGGCCGGTAAAGGGCCAGAGATAGAGTAACTCCCAAAAAGAATGGCACCACAATGCTCGCGTGGCTGACGATCACGGCGGCGTGGGCCTTTTCGCGGAGGTGTTGCGCATTCATCTCCATGCCCACGGTGAACATAAACAGGATCACTCCGATCTCGCTGAGCAATTTCAAGGTTCCCATCGAACTAACGGGAAAAAGGAATGAGATCGTCGACGGAGATAACAATCCCAGGAGGGAGGGACCAAGAAGAATTCCCGCGATCATCTCTCCTATCACGGCGGGCTGTCCGATCTTCAGAAAGAGGCTGCCGAGCAGCCTCGCGGCGATGATTATGACGATGATCTGCAGAAGCAGGACGCTAAGGGCAGACCGCGCGTTCTCGCTCAACGCTTTGCCGATGCCGGCCCTGCCTGCCACGGGCTTATTCGCCTCTGAGGGCGCGGGCATTACCGAAGCGGCTTCCGTATTATTCGTCTGCGCGGTGCCGGCCTTGTCGAGCCGCGAGCCCGACGACAATATGAAAACGATTCCTGCCCCGAAGATCGACAGGGCGACGACGTAGAACAGTAGATTCTTATTGATCCGCATTTCTCAGCTCGATTTAAGAGAGGGGCGGCCGTGCTCTAAGCGGCGCTCTAAGCGGCCGGGCGTGCCGGGGGCGAACGGCAACGATGGACCGCCGGGAGATCGGCCTCGCTTCGCTACTACTCTTCGCCTCCGCCCTTTCCCGTCCGCCCGGAAAGGCTCGCGATTGCCATCGCCAGTTCCTGAACCTCGACCGGCTTGGGCAGGTGCAACTGGTACCCGGAGGCCAGGACTCGAATTCGATCCTCGCTTCTGGCATATGCCGTCAATGCAATCGCCGGTATGTTTCCGCTCTCCTTCGATTCCAGGGCTCTTACTCTGCGAATCAGGCTGTAGCCGTCCTCGCCCGGCATGCCGATATCGCTAACTATCAAATCCGGCTTCCACTCCTTCACGCCCTCAATCGCTTCGGCCGCGGACGAAGCGGTCAGGACCTCGGCTCCGCAGGGAATGAGCATCGCTTTGAGCAACTCGCGGGCGTCGGCCTCGTCGTCTATCACGAGCACTCTCAGGCCGTGAAGGGACGGCACGGATTCCAGAGATAGTATCTGGTCTTCCGCCGGGTGCTCCGGATCGATTTGCGGATGTCTCGACACCCCGAGCAGAAGCGGGAGCGTCACCGTGAAGATTGCGCCTTTTCCCTCTCCCTCGCTGTATGCATGAACGGTCCCCCCGTGCAGTTCCACGAGGTGGCGGACGATGGCAAGGCCGAGTCCGAGCCCGCCGTGGGTTCTCGAAGCCGAGCTATCGGCCTGACGAAATCTGTCGAAGACCCAGGGCAGGAAATCACGGCTGATCCCCTTGCCCGTATCGCTTACGGTTATCTCTATGTGCGAATTTATCCTTTCGAGTCGCACCTGGACCCGCCCGCCTCTGGGAGAGAACTTCACGGCGTTTGAGAGCAGGTTCCAAATGACCTGTTGCAGGCGATTGGCATCGCCGGAAACAGGCCCCGCCGCCGTGTCCAATATGGTTTCAATCCTGATCTCTTTGGCCTGCGCCGCGGGGCGCACCGTTTCAATCGCCGAGTTTATAACCGAAGACAGCTCCAGGGGCCGCACCTCGAGAGGCAGCTTGCCGGTGATGATTCGCGACACGTCCAGGATGTCGTTGATAATCTGGCCTTGCGCCCTGGCATTGCGTTCTATGGTCTCGACGGCGTGGCGCAAAGAGGCCTCATCGTATTTTCCTCGACGCAGTATCTGCGACCATCCCATTATGGCGTTCAGGGGCGTGCGAAGCTCGTGAGAGACCGTGGCGAGGAACTCATCCTTCGTGCGATTAGCCCTTTCGGCCTCGGCGCGCATGAGTATCTGTTCTTCGTAAAGCTCCGCGGAGGTGATGGCGGCGGCAGCCATGTTGCTCAAGGCCGTGGCTATCCGAATCTCCAGCTCCGAAAATCGATGATTCTCGTGGTAGTAGAAGACCAGCGTTCCCGAGAGCCTTCCACGGGTCCTCAAGGGCATTGCCATAAGGGATTGAATATTCTCCAGGCGGTGAAAGTCGACGCGCCCCGCGAGAGCCGGCTCGGCGTAAACGTCTTCCGCGACGACAGGCGAGTCCATCCTGGTCTGGGTATTATCCGTCAACTGAATGGCCGCGTGCTGGTAGCCTTCGGAAAGGCCGGCGGAAGACACGATACGCCATTGGTTGGCCGAGAGGTCGTATCGCCAGACCGCGTAGGCGTCGGCGGCGACGAGGCTGGAGGAGAGATCGAGAATAGCCGGCAACACTTCGCTCAGAACGGGCGAGCTGATCAGGCTTTCTGAGGCCTGCACGAGCAGCGACAGACGCTCCTCTACCGTGCGGTGAAGCTCGACGGCTTGCTGGCGGATATCCGCCGCCTGCCTCGCCTCGTCATAAAGGCGGGCGTTATCTACGGCGAGCGCGGCCCTCTGCGCTAACTCTTCCGCGAAGGTGAGATCGTCGGAGTCGTATACTCGCCCCGACTCTGCCGAAACGAACGTGATCGCGCCGAGAATCGCGCCGCGCGCGAGTAACGGCACGGCGATGTAGGACTTCAAACCCAGGCCGCGAATTACTTGCAGGCTTTCCGCATCCGCGGGGCTTGCCTCAAGCAGCGAGTCCTGGATGTCCGGAACAAGCTGTGATTTGCCGGTCCGCAGCACTTCTTCAAGAGAATTGCTGCCATTCAGGTGCAGTTCACGCGCGAGCTCTAGCTTCTCCGGGTCTTTGTGCGCGACAGTCAGGCGGCTTATAGCCCCGCTCTCACTGATCATATCGACGGCGCACCAGTCGGCGAATCCTGGTACGGTGAGCCGGGCCACTGTTCTTAGAGTGGCTTCGTACTCAAGAGAAGAAGAGAGGACGTGACTGGCTTCCGCCAAGAATCGCAGAGATTCCTCCGACCGCTTCTGATCGTCGATGTCCGTGCACGTTCCGAACCATTTAACCACTTTTTCATCTTCGTCTCGCAGGGGTAAGGCCCTGGCGATGTGCCAGCGGTATGCCCCGTCCGCCTTTCGCCTCAATCGGTAGATTACCTGATACTGGCGACCGGTCTCGACCGCCCGCCGCCAGTTCTCAATCGTGTGATCATAGTCGTCCGGATGGAGTACCTCTGCCCAACCGGAGCCTGAAGACTCTTCAAGCGATTGCCCCGTGTATTCCTGCCAGCCCCGATTAGTATAATTAATGCCGCCGTCGGCCAAACTGGTCCAGACCATTTGCGGTACGGCATCGGCCAGCAGCCTGTAATACTGTTCGTTCTCTTCGGCCAGCGCCCGCGCCTTCTGGCCTGCTTCGAATAACCTTGCATTATCCATCGCGACGGACGTTTGCGCGGCAACTCCTTCGACTATGCGCTCGTGCCGCTCAGTAAAGGCCCCCGCGTCAGGATGTCCGAAGAAGAGGCCGCCGATCACTTCACCCGAGCGCGAGACAACAGGCACGGCCAGGTAGCTCGTCACCGGCAGATGCCCGGGAGGCATTCCGTAATAGGGCGAGTTTTTGCCGTATCGCTCATCTACCTTGACATCGCTGATCCGGATCGTACCCTCGCCCCGAAACGTAGGGCCGAAGAGGTCCGTGGCGCGAGGCATGGGGAAGTGGGCGAATGCTTCGCGGGGCACTCCGGAAAGTGTGTAGAGCATATAGCTCTCTCCGCGATTGTCCAAAACGTTATAAAAGAAGGAGCCGAACCTGGCGCCGGTCAGCTCTGTCGCCGCATCGGTAACCGCTTGCACGAGCTTCTTGAGGTCGAGCTCCGCCGAGAGCATCTGCCCCAGCCGGTTCACCGTCTCGACTACTTCTGTCTGTTCGCGCAGAGACTCTTCAAGCCTTCTTCGCTCTTTGATTTCGCGGATTATCGATACGTACAAGACGTGGTCGGGAAGGAAGATCGCCTTTGCCCTTACCTCGGTCGGAATAAGCTCGTCATCTTTTCTTCTGAGGGTGATGTCTCCGTGCCAGTTGCCTTCCTTTGAGAAGCGCGAGTATTCAGCCTTGACCCAGAGCGGGTCGGGAACGGTTATGTCGGCCACGCGCATTCCTAGCAGTTCCTCCCGCGTGTAGCCAAGCAACTCGGTCGCGGCGGGATTAGCGTCGAGATAGTTGCCCTGTTCGTCCGCAACCAGGATGGCGTCCGAGATGCCCGCGAAGAGGGCCGCCAGAAATTGAGTATCGTCCGCCAGAATTCCATTGTTATTTCTAGTCATTGAACCAGTATACAAACTGAATATAAAGAAATGTCCACCCTGACTGGAATATAAGCATATCGAGAAAGTGTTGCTCAAGTAGTTTCGGCCTGTCGCGGCGGGCCGAACGCGCGGGCGGGACGAGATGTGGGGATACGGCTCGAAGTTGCCGGATCGTTTGAATTTTTCTTGCTTGAGAGAGGGAACGCCCGCGTATTTCCCGGTCCTCAGCCCTGATGGCCCTTCCGCTTTCTGCGAGGCGGATTCACGGCAATCAGGGCGAGGAGGGGAATTCAGGAAATCGCTTTGTTTGACATCACTCGTACCGAAGCGCGATCATCGGGTCCACCCTGATCGCGCGGCGCGCGGGGATGATGCACGCGGCCAACGCGACTATAAGCAGGATGCTCGGTATAAACGCGAAGACCACCGGGTCGGTCGGGCTCACGCCGAAGAGCAAGGTGGAGAGCAGGCGCGTGGCGGCGAGCGAGGCCGCGAGCCCCGCGGCCAACCCGATCAGAACGAGCAATCCTCCTTGCGCCACGACCATCTTCATGACGTGCGCGGGCCGCGCTCCGAACGCCATACGAATGCCGATCTCGTGTGTCTGCTGAGTAACCGTGTAAGCCATCACTCCGTAAATGCCTACCGCGGCCAGCACGAGGGCGACCGCCGCGAATATTCCCAACAGAAGAGTGTTGAAGCGCGCCTGGGCAGTAGCCTTGTAGAGCCACTGATCCATCGTGCGAACGTCGGCCACCGGCTGATCTTTGTCGAGAGCCTGAATCTCGCCCAGAGTCGCGCCTGCAAGGCTGAGTGGATCTCCCTGCGTCCTTACGACCAGAGTCATCGACGAATACGGCAGCTCCGGGTGCGGCCAGTAGACCATCGCCCGGACCTCGTCTTCGAGGCTCTTATACTTGACATCGCCCACGATGCCGATGACCTCCGTCGGCACGTTCTCGGTCTTCATGGATATGACCAGCCGTTTGCCGATGGGGTCTTCATCGGGGAAATATTTTCGAGCCAGCGCCTCGTTGATGACGACCACGTGCTTCTCTTCAGAGGCCTCCTGGTCGGTGAAGGTGCGGCCCCTGATGATCGGGATATTCATAGCCTGGAAGAAATTCCGGTCGGCAACTCGCACGTCCGTGGACGGCCCCTGGCCGGGCGTGGGCGCGGGCTCGCCGACGATAGTGAACCTTGTCGCCGCGCCGGGGCCGGAGAACGGGAGGAAGCTGATGGCTCCGACGGACTTCACGCCCGGGAGCGCTTCAATGCGCTCGACCGCCTGCTTGAAGAACGCAATTCTTTGCGCGGGCTCGCGGTATTTTGCCTCCGGCAACGTGACGCGGAAGGTCAGGAGATTAGTCACATCGAAGCCCGGGCTGACACCTTGAAGCTTGAGAAAACTCTTGACCAACAGGCCCGCGCTCACGAGCAGCACCAGAGTCAGGGCGACCTGGGCTACGACGAACACCTTACGCATAAGCCTGCTGCGCGGGCTGGCGGTCGTGCCCCTGCCCAGTTCCTTGAGCGATTCATTCGGGTTCGTTTTTCCGGCTTCGAGCGCCGGAGCCATCCCGAATAAGATCCCGGTGAGCAGGGAGACGGCGAGAGTGAACCCGAGCACGGGTAGGTTGACGCTCACGCGCGACAGGCCGGGAATATTTTCAGGACTGAGCGCAAGGAGCAGGTCCACGCCCCATAATGCGATGAGCAGCCCGCTTAGCCCTCCTATGCCGGACAATATAAGGTTCTCCGTGAGCAACTGGCGAATCACTCGCAAGCGCCCGGCCCCGAGAGCCGTGCGAATGGCCATCTCCTTCTGCCGCGAGGTCGCGCGGGCGAGCTGCAGATTGGCTACGTTGGCGCAGGCGATAAGGAGCACGAAAACGACGGCCCCGAGCATCACGAGCAAAGCGGTCCTGATGTCGCCGACAAACTGCTCGCGCAAGGGCACGAGCTTCACGCCCCATCCGGTGTCGAAATTCGAGTGTTCCTGTTCGAGCCTCGACGCGATAGTGCTCATCTCGGCCTGCGCCTGATCTAATGTCACCCCCGCCTTGACTCGCGCGATTGCGCTCGCATAGCGACCGCGGTGCACGCGGTAGTCCGCGTTCAGATTTAGAGGCTCGTAGTACTCGGGCGGGTTTCCCGTGAGCGAGCCCTGCTTGACGAACCACTTGAAATCAGAGGGAAGGACTCCGATGACTGTGGCGGGGTTCTGGCTGATCGTGATCTTCTTCCCGACAACTTCCGGGTCGCCTCCGAAACGCCTCTGCCACAGGCCGTGGCTGATGACGATGACGTGGTCGTCCTGCCTCTGCGCATCTTCGACGGTGAACATACGGCCCAGGATGGGCTCGACTCCGAGTATCGAAAAGAAGCTGGGAGAGGTTATTTGAGCCGTTATCTCTTCGGGCTCCCCATCGCCTGTAAGATTGACGTTGAAGTCAAAATACGCAGCCATATCTTCAAAGACGGCCGATTGATCCTGCCACTCCAAAAAGTTGGCGGGCGAGATCACGTTCTGGTCGCGGTTGCGCGAGATGTTTTGCTCCCATACCATCACGAGCCGGTCAGGGTCCTTGAAGGGCAGAGAGTTCAGTAGCAGGGCGTTGACTACGGAGAAGATCGCCGTGTTGGCGCCAATGCCCAGAGCCAGAGCTATTACCGCAACTAGAGTCGTGCCCGGGCTCTTAGTCAGCATCCGAGCTCCATATCTGATGTCCTGCCACATTGCTCCCATAGATGGTACCTCTCCCCTTGGATTTCGCGCTTGTTTACTTAACGAGTGGTAATCCCGAGCAAGCCCCGTGCCGTCTTCGCCACAAGTTCTATGTCGATCAAATAGATGACCTGAGTATCGCTCGATTAAAAAGCGGATGCCGTTCCGGTGTCCGTCTGTGGGAACTAGGAATTCCAGAAGCGAAAAGGCCCTGCCCGTTGAGTCGAAGGCTCAACGGGCAGGGCGGGTTCAGGGCCCGGCAAGGCCGGGGTTATTGAATGGTGAATGTCGTCGAGCTCACTGTATTCGCGGCCGCGTTATAGGTTGCACCTGTCTTCGTGACCGTAGAGACGCGAATCGTATACGTCCCCTTTGTCGTGTTATTCCTGGTAGTAACGCTTTGGAGCGCGGCCCCGCTCGTGTTGGTTGACGTGGTCGAGCTGCCGAACAGGACGGTGCCTCTGAACACGTCGGACTTGACGGAGGCGCTGCTAACCGGCGAATTGTTTTGATCTACGATCAGCACGCGCCAGAAGACGGTCTGACCTCTGGTGAAGGCGCTCTTCGGATTTCCGCCGGCATCCGTCGTAAAAATATTCGCCACGTGCAGAACCGGGGCCGGAGCGGGCGGAGGGGGTGCCGTACCCGTATCCCCGTCCAGGATGCCGTCGAGGTTACGGTCGATTCCCATTCGCAAACCCGAGCCCTTCGGCACTCCCATCGGGGTCAGCACATCGCCGGCTTGAATCCTGGCCCTGAGCTGCGCGCGGGTGAATGGTCCTGTGCCGGTTCTGTCGCTCCCGTAATCATTCGAGCCGGGTCGATAAAGCAGGCCCACTCGCTGCCCGTCGACGGTCCCTTTCACTATCAGGTCTATGTTGTTTGCCACCGCCTGATTCTCAAGCAGGGTCCAGTCGCTCACGACCCTGGCGTCATTCAGATTCGACGCTGAAATGGTGCGCGCGTAGCCCACGGCCGGAGCCATGCCCGTGTCGAAGCATTGCAGGAACGCGCTCAGGTTCGTCTTCCTCGTCGTATCGGTTGAAAAGGTCTGGAAGACCGGCCTCGAGAGGAAAGCGAACGGGCTGGGGTCGATGCCGCCATGCGAGATTCCGAATCCGCCGATGCTGTTTGCCCCGGGAGCACTGGTGAAATTCAGCTTCTGGTAAATATTGCGAAGGTGAGGGACCTTGAAATCCTGCGCTTCCTGTAGAGTCGAGGCGGGAATTATCGCCTGGTTCGACCCGACGCCCGGGTTCGCGGAGTGGCAGGTATTGCAGGTGACGGTGCCGGTGAACGGCTCGTTCAGGAACGTATTACGCCCGGCGGACGGGTTGCCGCCCGCGAATGATGCGGGCAAGGTACGGTCCAGGTTCTGGTTCGGGTTTGGCTGAAACCGGATGGTGTTGATGAAATCGCGATAGGCCGCCATGTCGGCGGCCGATAGCTGCGAGCCTCCCATGAGCGAGTCGAACGCGCCGTTGAAATCCAGGAAGCTTGCGCGATCTCCCCTCCAATGGAGAGGCTCGAGCGCGTCGAGCCCTCGGAGGGTCTGAGTCGTCATCGGCCCTTTCATCGGGTGTATACTTGAGGTTCCGAAAGGCGTGCTCACGCTCTGCATCTGGCCTCCGGGATTGCCCAGGTCCCAGGCGAGCATGTCCATATCCGAGTCGATGTGGCATGAGGCGCAGGAGGCCGTGCCGTTTCCGGATAGCTTCGCGTCGTAAAGAAAACCGCGCCCATTACTGATAGTCGCGGGCGTCGGGTCGAAGCTGCCCACCGCGATCTCATTCACGACCGCTCCGGTCACGGTCTTAACGATCGAGATGGTATTCGAGATTCTGTTGAGCACGTAGAGAGTCTGCCCTTCGGGGCTGAGCGCGAGCCCGCGCGGGCCGCGTTTGCTCCTGGGGTTGATACTCGGGCCGGTCGCCGGGCCGATCTCGATTCGCGAGACGACGTTCCCGTTCACGTCCAGGCG
>DATLMR010000088.1:0-11785 GCA_035537555.1 Blastocatellia bacterium | reverse complement strand
AACTATACGGCCGACGCCGAGGCCTATCAGCTCTTTTTGATAGGCCGCTACCACTGGAACAAGCGCAGCGGCGAAGGCATAAGGAAAAGCATTGAGTTCTTTCGACAAGCCATCGATAGAGACCCCGAGTATGCTCTGGCTTACGTCGGGCTGACGGACGCTTACGCGACGCTCGGCAGTTATCGTCTCGCGCCGCCGCGCGAGGTGCTGCCGCTGGCGGAGGAAGCCGCCTCAAGGGCCCTGCAATTAGACGAGCACCTGGCCGAAGCGCACGCCTCGATGGGCAAGCTCCTCACCGACTACTCCTGGGACTGGCCCCGGGCCGAAAAAGAGTTTCAGCTTGCCATAGAATTGAAGCCCAATTACGCCAACACCCATCAATGGTATGCGATGCTGCTTGCCAATATGGGGCGATTCGATGAGGCCATCGGCGAAGCCAACCGTGCCCTCGAGCTCGACTATTTCTCGCCCGTCACCAGCACCCAGCTCGGCAATGTGCTCTACCGCGCTCGCCAATACGATCAGGCGATAACGGTCCTGCGAAAGACGCTCGATCTGGAGCCTAATTTCTTAAGCGCGCGCGCCTATCTGGGCCTCTGTTACCTGCTGAGGGGGAGCCACGACGAGGCGCTGGCCGAGTTCCGGAAGGGGCGCGACACCGCGCCGAACAGCCCTGATTTCGTGACTCTGCTCGGCTACGCCTACGCGAGAACGGGCCAGCGCGACCGGGCGCTCCGGTACGAGAAGGAGTTGAAAGAGATGGCCGGCCAGACCTACGTTTCGCCCGCCAGCTTCGCCTGCCTCTACGCAGCGATGGGAGAGATAGACACCGCCTTCAAGTGGATGGAGTGGAGCTTCGAGGAACGCACCCCTTCGATCAGGGGGCTGAAGACCGACCCTTTGAACGATCTCCTGCGCACAGACCCGCGCTACGACTCGTTATTGCGCCGCGCCGGGCTCGGGCGGTGAAAGCCCGGCCGCCTGACTCAGGAAGGTTGCGAACTTACCCGTATTCGAGAGCCGGGACAATCAGCGAACCTTCTCGAGAATAATCCGGTAGATATCGAACCCGAGGCCGCTTGATCGGCTATTCTTGCCGATCAATTTAAACATCACGCGATTGTCGCCCTCTTTCATCTCAAGCTCCGCCATCGGAATCACCTCGCTCTTTTTCCGGTCACGGGCGTAGAGATCGGCCCGCTCTCCTATCCCGACCTCGTTCTTAAAGACCTGCACCGATCCCTGGTCCGGGCCTTTAATTGCCTCAATCGATATCATGTATCTACCGGCCGACGGCATCTCACAGATGAATGAAATGTAATGATCGCCAAAGACCTCACGCCCTTCGGCTTTCATTGAAAGGTGCCTCAGCTGCTCATCGCCGACTTTATCGTCCCTCTTCATCAAGACTGCGTTCGACCAGGAGAAGGCATGAATGGGCGTCGTCCAGCCCGGAGTGAATACTACCCTTCCGGGGTCGGAGACCTTTCTCTCTGCCGGTCCGGGGAGGTCGAGGTCTGCCGTCGGCCTGTTCTCGGAATAAAGAAAGGTGAGCGAGGTGTAGTCGGTAGGGATTTTATTGCCGGCCGGCCCATGCTCGATGGTGGAACGGATGCCCTGCCGGTATGCGTAGGCGTCGGTGATCAGAAAGCGGTAGCCGCCCGTCCGGCCCAGGTGTCTCTTGAAATCCAGGCTTCCGCTCAGAGGGAGCGACACCCTGTCCTCCCAGCGGCCCGGCACGTCATACCACCCGCCGTTGAAAAAGTCCTCCGACCCGGTCCCGTGAATGACCAGCTCGCCGTCGATTGTAGTCTGATCATCCCCCTCGAAGAATTCGGGAATGGCTCCGGGCTCTGCCCCTTGAGCTTGCAGTATAAAGCCGACGACATGCCCTTTGCCTCCGGTATCGACGAAGGTGAAGGGGCGACCTTCGACGGTCGGGTTTTCCCGCCTCCAAAAGGCGTAAAGCTTCCCCTCGTCTTCGGACCTTCCGGCATCCGTAAACTTGACCTCGGCCTGAACGTCAATGGCCGGACCGGCGGCCCCCTCAGAGACGAGGTCAATGCGCGCAGACTTATCGAAAGGCATCGGCAGGTAGATGTAGTTCACGCCTTCCGACGTTCCCAGGAGGAGGCTCTTAATGGCGGGCTGCCCCCAGCTGTACCCGAAGAAGTCGCCGACCGGACATGAGATTGCCGGCTTACTCTCGTCATCCCAATAGAATTTAATGAGAATGTCGCGCTGCTTGCCCGCGAAGGCATTGGCAGGGCCGAGCCTGAGTCCGGTGATTCTCCCGGGCCGATCTGTTTTAAAGACGGTGACCGTCCTTCCTGGCATCAGGGCCTGAGTGAATTTGTGTGTTTGCAGCCTCTGACCGTTCGGCGTCGTGTATGAGCTAATATCGGAGCCGGACGAGGCGAAAAGCATTCTTGCTTTTTCCAGGTGCTCTCTAAACTCCTTCGACGGCGCGGCGGCGTATGACTCGATTTGCGCGCCGGCGGGATAGGTGGCGTAATTGATCTGGTAGAACATCAATCTATCGGCCTTGACGACAACCTTACACGATTCTTTATAAGGCAACGGTAGATAGGAATAGAAGCCCCCCGCGCCCGTGCCGACCACGGGCGAGAGAAAAGGAAACTGCTTGCCGCTGAAGAGGTCTTTGAATAATACCTGGATGCGAGGGCTCTCTTCCCCGTCGAAGTAAAATTCCACCCGGTCGTCCGTCGGCGTCGGCGTCCAGATTCTGTAGATGGCGCCCGGGCCTTTGAGGTCGGCGATGACCAGGCCGCCCGCTTCTTTTCTCAGGAATGAATACTTGCCGGAGAACCCGTCGTCGTTACCTCCGGTCCTGTCATAGCTTGATATGGAGCCCACCTTGATCGATCGTTTAAAGGCCGGTAGAGAGTCTAACCTGTATAGCTCTTCCATGCCTGTGAGAGGCCTGACTTGAGCCCTGACCGGCCGTCGGCTCTCGGGAGCAAAAATCACGGCGGCACAGAACATCAGCAAAAATACGCATATTCGAGTCATGTGAGATTCTCTTTTAAAGGATTGCGACAATGGCTGTAAAGGCTCCTTCAGATTGCGCGGCAGCGGTTCGGAGGCTCTATCTTAGGAGTTATTTTCAGGGCGTACAACCTTGCCGGAGCAGTTGCCCGCCCGATGGGCCCGGGGCATTCGGCGGCTTACGCTTGCGGCGCGAAGCGCTAAATGGCTTGGCACGTTCTACCGGGCAGTTTATTATCAGCTTTCGGTGGATGCGATGATGGTCCCGGGGGCAATACTTTATGGTGAGACAGGCGCCGCTCAAACTCAGCTCTTTACCCGCTTTCGACCCTGAATCGAAAGACCTAAACGTCTTTATCGAGACCCCCAAAGGAAGTAGGAACAAGTTCACGTATGACGAGAAGCGCGGCCTTTTCAAGCTGGGCGGCGTACTGCCCGTGGGCGCGGTATTCCCTTTCGATTTCGGATTCGTCCCATCCACGCTCGGCGGCGATGGCGACCCGCTCGATGTCCTCATGCTTATGGACGAGCCTGCTTTCCCAGGCTGCCTTATCCCCGCGCGATTGATCGGGGTGATCGAGGCCGACCAGACGGAGGACGGGGAGACCATGCGCAACGACAGGCTGATAGCCATCGCGGTCGATTCTCGCACTCACCGCGAGATCCGGACGCTGGGCGAATTGAACGAGACTCTCGTCAATGACATTGAGCACTTCTTCATCTCGTATAACGAGGCAAAGGGCAAGCAGTTCGAGCCGTTAGGCAGGTTCGGGCCGGGCCGGGCAACTAAGGTTGTGGAGGAAGGGATTAAGTCCGCTCTCAGGAAGAAGAGAAGCCGCCCGCGGGCGAAGGCAGGTAAATGAGCAAAGGTCCGGTTTCCGACTCATGCAATCATTTAATAAAACCATGAAGACTTACTCCCATTGGGTCAGGACTTCCCTGTCGGCGCTGATGATCTTTACTTTTGCCGTCAGCCTGCACGGGCAGGTTACGGGCGGGCGGGCACAGGGCAAGCGCTCTATCAAACAGGAGCGCGATGCCTCGCGGGAAACATTCACCAACCCGTTGCTCTCCTCCGGCGCCGACCCGTGGGTTATCAATAAAGACGGCGTTTATTACTACATGCACACGACGGGAGATGACCTGACGATCTGGAAGACTCGCAACCTGGCCGATCTGAAGAAGGCCGAAAAGAAGGTAGTCTGGACCCCCCCTTCAAGCGGTCCTTATTCGAAAGATATCTGGGCTCCCGAGCTCCACTTCCTACAGGGTAAGTGGTATATCTACTTCGCCGCCGACGCGGGCAGGAACCAGACCCATCGCCTGTGGGTGCTCGAGAACATATCTCCGGACCCGCTTCAGGGCAATTGGGTGATGAAGGGTAAACTTGCGGACCCCTCGGATAAATGGGCCATCGACGGGTCCGTCTTCGAGCATAAGGGCCGCCTCTACGTCATATGGTCCGGCTGGGAAGGCGATGAGAACGGCACGCAGAATATTTACATAGCGCGGATGAAGAATCCCTGGACGATCGAGGGCCATCGCGTAAGGATTTCGAGTCCCGCCTACCCGTGGGAAAAAGTCGGCGACCTCGACGTTAAGAGAGACCCTGATAACCCGCCGCACGTGGACGTAAACGAAGGGCCTCAGATCCTCAGTCGGGGAGATAAGATCTTTCTGGTTTACTCGGCGAGCGGCTGTTGGACGGAACACTACTCACTCGGAATGCTGTCCGCCTCTGCCGATAGCGACCTGCTATCCCCCGGCTCATGGAAGAAGTCTCCAAGGCCGGTCTTCGAGTCATCCCCTCAGGCGGGGGCCTACGGCGCGGGACACAATTCATTCTTTCAATCTCCGGATGGCAGGGAGGATTGGATCCTTTACCACGCCAATTCAAGGCCGAATCAGGGTTGCGGCGGCCATCGCTCGCCCAGGGCGCAACGATTTACCTGGAGGGCCGATGGCACGCCGGACTTCGGTAAACCTCTACCCATAGGAAAACCGATGCGGGCGCCGTCAGGCAATTGAGAAGAAAAGCTCCGGCGGCAGACCTTGCCGGCGCTTTCCCTTCAGAGATGAATCGGGTCGCGGTTTCTTTACGCATAACCTCACTCGATCTATAATGTCGTCCACAGGGAACACGATGTTTGGATTCGGGGAGGCTGCTATGAAGGCTCATCTTACCCTGCTCACGGTTCTTGCCATAACACTCGTGATCGCGACCGAGGCTTCCGCGCAGAGGTCGGATCGCTCGACGAACCGCCCTTCGGGGCTCAGCAGCGCCAGAGACATGCAGGAAAGAAGTCTCAGGCTCGACCACCTGGGTGACGCGATCAACAAGGCAAAGCCCGGTGATCCGGAGCTTGCCATGAAGCAGATCAGGGAAGACTTCGTCCGCATTCAGGAGATCAACAACCTGCTGTTGGAGGCGGCGTCAAAGGCCCCGCCGCTTGAGAGCGGAATGATAGTCAAGGCCGCCAAAGAGGTGAACGAGCGCGCCCGCCGTTTACAGTCGAACCTCGTGTTGCCGGACCCGCCCGAGCAGGCGAGCAAAGACGACGACGGCGGCCCGCCGCTCGACGAAGTAATGAAGCAGATCAAATTTCTGGACGCCAGCATCACGGCCTTCGTTACCAATCCCATGTTCCGCACTCTCCACGTGATAAATCAGGAAAAGGCGGAAGAGGCCAGCTCCGAGCTGCGAAAAATAAGAGAGACGAGCCAGACCCTGCGACGCCACGCCGATAAGCTCCGCCGCTCGGGCGACCAAAAGTAGCGACGGGCATTTTTCGGGCAGGTTTTACGCTAAAAAAAAGAGGAGGCCGGAGCCTCCTCTTTTTTTGTCCGAGTATCTACCGTTTAGAAAGAGTATCTCAACGCCAGTTGTATGGTGCGCGGCCGCGATGAGAATACCTGCTCCGGGCGGTTGAAGTTCGGGCTGCCCAGGTTGATGAACGAGAAGGAAGGCCCGTTCGTGGCGCCGGCTGAGAAGACCGATCCTCCATTCGTCGTGAGACCCGGCGGAAGGAATTGCGGGTGGTTCAAGGCGTTGAAGAAATCGACCCTGAATTGCAGGCGCTGGCTTTCAGAGATCGCGAAATTCTTCGCGATCGTAAGGTCGAGGTTGTTGAATCTCGGCAGGCGGAGCGTGTTGCGGCCCGCGTTGGTCCGGGCCCCGTATCCTGCCTGAATGTACTGGGCGTTCGGGTTGTCAGCCACATAGCCCACCACCGCGCTGTCGGGAACTTCGCCGCCGTTTTGCTCCAGGCAATCGAAGCCGACTATGTTGCCGGAGCAGCCCGACGTGCTGCTCGAGAAGTTCGTATTGAGCACCGCGCTCACGGAGCTTCCCACGCCTTCCTGGCCGTTCGGGTTGATGATCGACCGGTCGCCGGCGCTGTCCGTGTTGAGGTTCGCGTCAATGCCGCTTATGGGCGTGACCGGCTGCCCCGACTCGATCTGGTAGATGCCGCTGATCGTCCACCCGCCCAGAGCCGAGCCGATGAACTTGTTGTTGTTCAGATATGCCCTGCCGCTGCCGAAGGGCAGGTCCCACACCCAGCCGATGACGTAACGATGGGTGCGGTCGAGGGCAGAGGTCGCGCGCTCCGTGCCGAACCCGGTCAAAGGATCTTCCGGGCGGCGCGGGTTGATGAAGCTCGTGAAGAGCTCGTTCGTGCCGTCGTCGATGACGTGGCTCCAGGTGTAAGAGGTGTCCAGCGTCAGCCCGGTCGCGAACCGTCGCTTCAGGTTTGCCGAAAATCCGTGATAGACGGAGCTTCCCTGCTGCTCGAACGAGGTCACGTTCCCACTGAACCCGAGGCCTTCGAGCGCCCGCTGACTCAGGGCGGAGGCGTCGGCCAGGGTCGTGAGATTGCCGCGCGCGCCAAGGCCCGGCACTTCGTTTCGGCTGAAGAACGTGGGCAGGAAGACTCCGAGCCTGTGCGTCACGTCCACGCCTGAATTCAGACGGATCTGCGAGAAGAGGTGGGAGGCGTGCGTGCCGAGGTAGCGGAACTCTACCGCCCAGTTATTCAGGAACTGTCGCTGGTAGGAGAGCGACCAGGACTGTGTATAGGGCGTGATCATATCGGGAACGAAGGCCTGCGTCAGAGAGCGGGCCAGCGCCGTGTCGGTAAACAACGCGGGGTCCAGAGTGCCTCCGCCTCCGGGTATTCCGCCATTGGCGAGGAAGTTGGTGTTGGTGCCGAACAGGCCGCCATTGCCCGAAGAGGCGTCGATCTCAGACTGGAATTGCGGCGGCAGTTGCAGAGTCGCCAGGTTCTGGAAGAAGAAGTCGTGAGCGAGCGTGTAGCCCGCGCGTATCGACGAGTCTCCCTGCTTGCCGAACAGCACTCCGAGTATCCCGCCCTCGAAGCTCGGCGACCAGGCGAATCCTATCCTGGGCGCGAAGTTGTTCTTGTCCGTTTTAGGCTCGCGAAAGTGAATGCCGTCGGGGAAGAAGTCGGGGCGGCCCAACAGGTTCCTCGCGGCTACCAGGCCCGGATCGTTAGCTTCGACGTCGGCTATGCGGTTCAGGTTTTGAAGCTGCGTATCGCGCGCGTTCCCCACCCACTCATAACGCAGGCCCACGTTGAGCGTGAGGTCGGGCCTGATCTTGATGTCGTCCTGCACGAACCAGTAGATCGAGGGGAAGTTGATGGCGAAAGTGCCGGACCCGATGCCGCGCAGGCCTCCGTTAGCGCCCGTCGGCTTCACGTCCCTCAGGAACTCGCTCAAGGTCGAATAGTCATACTCTCCGCGCAGGCGCGGCAGGAAGCTGGCCGGGGCGATCGTGTTCCGCACGTCCACCCCGTATTTCATCTGGTGACGCCCCTTGGTCCATGAGAAGGTGTCGGCCCACTGGTAGAGGTTCGTGACCTGCCCCTGGGGCGCGCAGCCGAAAGGCCCGATGTTGACCCCGATCTCGTCTATCTCGATGTTCGGGAAGATGTCGGACGGGAAATCGGGGAAGGGGGTCTCCGGCACGCCGATCAGGAAATTCTGGCGGCGATAGCCGAAGCGGAACTCGTTTATCTTGTTCGGCGAGATGTTGTGTATCTCGGTGAAGGAGAACATGCGGTTATCAGTTCGGGTCGTGCCGGTGAATTCCGGCCCGCTATCTCCGACGGTGGGCTGCCGCGTGCGGTCGTAAATGAAACGATAACGCAGGCTGTCCTTCGTCCCCTGGATCTGGTCTATGTTGATGTTGAACTGGTGGGTGGCGAAGAAGTCGGCGACCAGGAGATTGACCTGGCCGAGCGGCACCTCCGTCCCCAGCACCGAGGTCGTGGTCACGGCGGTCGAGGAGGCCGGCAGGTGCGACCTGAGAATGTTCAGGTTGAAAGGGCTCACGCCGGGTATGGTCGAAAGGAGGTTGAATCCGGAGGCAGTCGGCGTAAGCACGGCGTTGGTGGCCCCGGCCAGGCCCTGGGTCTGGTACTGGTACGCGCCGAAGAAGAAGAGCTTGTCGCGTATGATGCGCCCGCCGAAATCGCCGCCGACCCGGTTGAAGTCGAAGCGGGGATGCTGATCCGGCGCGGAGCCGCTGGCTATCGCGTCTTTCTCGCGCACGTCGAACGCGTTGAAGTTCCGGTTCTGGACGTAATACCACGCCCCTCCGTGGAAATCATTGGAGCCGGTCTTTGTGACGGATGAGAACTGCCCGGCCGAAGAGTGGCCGAATTCGGCCGAGAATTGATTGGTCAGGACCGTGAACTCCGCGATCGAATCGGCGATCGGGAATATCTGCGGCCCGGTAAGAGTCGGGTCGTTGTTATCGACTCCATCGAGGGTGAAGCCGTTGTTGCGCGGCCTGTTTCCTCCGACCGACCCGCCGAAGCCCGTGACTCCCGAGCTCTGCGATACGACGTTCGGAGAGAGCAAGGCCAGCTGGTTCGCATCGGAAAAGGCGGCCGGGAGATCGACGATGGTCTTCCCCTCGAAGCTCTTTCCGAGCTGAGAAGTCGACCGCTCGATCAGCTCGCTCGAGCCGCCCGTCACGGTTACTTGCTCGGTTATCTGCCCGGGCTCGAGGGGGATCGTGAGGTCGGTCACGCGATTCAGATTCACCGCTACCCCGTTGTTCACGAACCTTTTGAAATTCGGGGCCTCGACCGTCACGGTGTACGTCCCGACCGGCAGGTTGTTGAGCCGGAAAGAGCCTTCGTCGTTCGAGGTGGCGTTGAGCGTCTGCCCCGTCGAGTTGTTGCGAACGGAGACTCTGGCTCCGGGTATCACAGCGCCGGAGGCGTCGTTCACGACGCCCGCCAGGCTGCCGTCGGAAGTTCCCTGGGCGCTGGCCTGGGGCGCCGCGAATACCGCGAGCGCAAGGGCGACTATGAGAGAGAGTCCTTGAAAATAGCCTCTTTTCATGTGCACTCCTCCTATTGAGTTCCTCGGGTCTGTCTGTAAGGCAGGCTTAAGGTAAAGAAATATTCAAAATTTCGCAGTTCTACTAGCACGGTAAAGAACTGCTTAAATCAATGCCTGATCCGGTCTGGGATTCAAGCAACCCCCGTTCCCGGCGCGGCCATCAATTAAAATCCAACAGCTATAACATGTTAGACGGGTCGGAGAAGGTGGGCGCGTGGCGGTTCATCCAAAATTTCATTTACGCTTCCATAAATTGGGAAAGAGGCCTCTTATCGAACGTCGAGCAGTCGGCGCTCGATACGATTATCCGTATATGGCGTGAGAATTAATGGGTCGCGCTCAAGCGGCTGCTGCCGGCCGAGGGTGTCGCGCGCGCGGACCATAAGATCGTAGCGCCCGGTCGCGGGAGGCGTCCACTCGTAGGCCCAGAGCCGCCATGCGAAAGGGGCGCGCTCGGCGCCCAGTCCTGCTTCGCGCCACGTGCGCCCCCCGTCGAAGCTCAACTCTACGCGGTCGATCTCTGCCCCGCCGCTCCAGGCCGCGCCTTTATATGTCACCGGTTCGACATGAAGCACCTCGCCCTTAACGGGCCGCGCAATCTGCGACTTCACCTTGAGGGCATCTATCCGCGCGCGCTCGACGCCCCCGCCCGCGCGGCGGGCCTCGTAATAACGCCGAGTTTGATAGAACCCGGCAAACGGCTCCCTGCCCACGACGATCCGCTTGAGCCACTTCACGGAGTCCATGCCGTACCACCCGGACACGAGCGCGCGTACCGGCCCTCCGTGAGCAGGCGGCAAGACTTCGCCGTTCATTTTGTAAGCGAGGAGCGTCCCCGGATCGAGAGCTTTGCTCACGGGTATGCTGCGGGCATAAGAGTCGATCTGTAGATTTCCCTCTTCCCGCTCGGCTCCTCCGTCGGCTCCGACAAGAACGACTTCGGTCGCGCCGGGCTTGAGGCCCGCGGCTTTGAGCAGAGTGCCGAGGGCGACGCCGGCCCATCGCGCGTTAGAGACCATGCCCATGCCGACGCCGTTGCCCGCGCACTCGAGTGTCACCACCTCTTCCCTCGGCGGCATTCTCAGCAAATCCTCGATCC
Source organism: Blastocatellia bacterium (assembly GCA_035537555.1). GTDB lineage: Bacteria > Acidobacteriota > Blastocatellia > UBA7656 > UBA7656 > DATLMR01. Next base: position 1,302 of record DATLMR010000088.1, on the reverse strand, counting down.
TGAAAATCCGCTCGCGTTCGACAGCTCCCGATACCGTGATGGTCCACGGCTCTCCGTCAAATCGGGGCGCGCCGAAATGGCTACGAAGGAAGAATTGCGAGTTCGGGGTGAGCCACCCCGCGAGCGAGGCGAAATTGAACGCCCGGCTGTAAGGCGAATTTGGCGAGAAGGTGGGCAGCTCCTGAGCAGGAACCGAGCGCGCCAGGTAAGAGCCGGACCCGAGGGCGAGCGGCAGCCCGGCCAGTCGCGCGAGAAAGCGGCGACGGCCAACGCTCGCCCCGTGAAATCGGCCCGGGTCGAAGTCGAATTGATGATCGAGCCATCTCATTTCACGATAAGCGGATTCGAGCACGCCCCGCCGGAACAACAGGCCCCGCCCTTCGCGGCGCGGGGGTACCTCTTGAGCATAGGCAGTTTTTGCTTGCGAATGATCTCGAGCTGGCGAGCGTTGAAGAACCCGTTGGACTCGGGGTATTGCGAAATCATCTCACCCCGGCTGTACATCTGCCCGGTGGTGACGAAATCGCGAAAGTTCGCCTGCCGCCCGCTGTAATCCCAGCTCTTTCCCGCCTCGGGGTCGTTCAGGCGGTACTCGAGATTATCCATATACGCGATCGTATTCGACCACGGGTCGAACGCGGCGGTGCGCTGGCTCGGGCGACCGCGCTTATCCGTTCGCAGCCTGGCTTTGATTCTCAGTAACGGGGACGCGTCGATCGTATAAAGGGTCCGGTCGGGGCTCACCGAGTAGTTGAGATCGACGCGGCGCACGCGTTCAAAGTGGGCGCGCTTCGAGGTCGACATGTCGCGCATTATATTCTGGAGCGCCTCGATCTGCTCGTCCGAAGCCGGGGTATTTATGTAGAGCGTGCTCCAGCGATCCCCTTCCTTGTAGGATGCCATCAGCATCACGAATGAAAGGCCGGACAGGTCGGTCGCGCCGTAGTGCCCTTTGTCGAAATGGACGAAGTTTGCCTCTTCGCAGGAACCGGTCGTCGGGGCGGCCATCGAACGGCACGGGCATGGCGTCGCGCAGGGGCAGGCCGTTATGCCGAACCCGCTCACATCCCACTGCTCGAACTTCGGCGCCCCGTCCGCGCTCGATTTGGGAAGATCCGAGAGGCGAGCCGTGATCTTAGACAACAGAGCGCCGCGCTGGTCGGGGTCGGCGATCGAGCGCGCGAGGCGCTCGGCGCGATCCAGCGCCTCGCGCGCTCGATCGAGCTTTTGCAATTGCATCTCCGCAAGCGACAGGTTGAGCAGCGTGCTGATCTGAGAGGCGGGGTCGATATTTAGCGGTCC
>DATLMR010000087.1:0-10267 GCA_035537555.1 Blastocatellia bacterium | reverse complement strand
CGGAGGCATCGTTTACGTCGGAAACCGAGACAGGTACGTCCACGCGCTCGACGGGCGGACGGGCGAGCTCGTGTGGAAGTTCCAGGCGGAAGATTGGGCCTTCGCCTCTCCGATAGTCGCGGGGGGAGTGGTCTACTTCGGCGTCGGCTCTCTTGATCAGAGTGAAGGAGCGCGCCATTTTTATGCGGTAGACGCGCTGACAGGCGAGGAGCTTTGGAAGTTTCAAGCCAGCGGCAGAATAATGGCCGCCGCGTGTACCGGCGACGGGGCGGTCTATTTCGCTTCTATGATAGGAGCAAACGGAACCCTCTATGCCGTGGAGTGAAAAGGAGCAGGGGCCGGGAAAGAAGTGCCGCGCGTTAAAGGTTCGATAACCGAAGCTATTCGGTCCTTCTTTTCCCGGCGCCTCACTGCTCGGGCGTGCGCACGACTTCCGCCGAACAATGAGCGCGGGCCGCGATCGATGAGGCGACGCTGCCGAGCAGAAACTTCTCTATTCCTCGGAGCCCTATCGCTCCGACAAAGATGGAGACGGCTTTCCATCGATCGGCCTCTTCCAGGATTATGCGTTTCGGATCGCCGCGCTTGATCATCGATGAGACGGCCAGGCCCGCGTCGGTCAACTGCTGAATCGGGCCGTTCGTCACCTTCGCGCCCCAGGCTTCCTCGTCTTCTTTGAAATCCTCGATCCATTCCCGGGAGGTCATTATCATCATGTCGAGCACGGAGATCAGGAGCGCCTCGCTGCCCGACGGCCACTCCCGCCGCGCCACGGCGGCCACGGCCGCCTCGGCGTTCGGCGAGCTGTCCAGGCCGATGGCTATGCGGACCGGCCCTTCGGCGACCTCGGCGCGACCGCGCGCGACCCGCACGGAGCAGCGGGCCTCCGTCACTACTTTCTCCGACACGCTTCCGAAGACCAGTCTGCTGAGTGCGGAGCGCCCCTGCGAGCCGATCACGAGAAGGTCGGGTTTCCACTCGTCGCTCTTTTTAATCAAGGCCCACGCGGGTGAATCGGCGAGGGCTTCCGGCGTCACGGTCCACGCCGGAAGGATCTCGCGAAGGCGCTCGCTCGCCCTTTGCGCGAACTGGCGCGCCTGCTCAAGCGCCTGCTCGGCGGCGCGGCGCGATTCCGAAAGACCGGTCATCTCTACTTTGGGCGGGGGCGCGGCCGCGCCTTCCTGTTCAGGCGGAGGCCACAGCCATACGTCGGCCGCCGAAAGGACGATCGCCTCGCCCTCGTGAGGCAATCCGGCGCGGCGCAAATCCTCGATTGCCCGGTCGGCGCATTCCGAGCCGTCGTAACCGACCAGTAGCTTCATCAACGGTTTCATTTCACAATCCTCCTGACCAGGCGATCAAACCATTTTATCTTCACCGGCCCATGATCTCACATCAGGCTGACGGGATCGACTTCGATCGTTATGGACCTGGGATTGTGCCCCGCCTCGATGGCCCGGTCCATTGCGAAGTCCAGGGCCTCGCGCGCGCGCTTGCGGCTGCGCGCCTTTATCAGGATTTGAAACCTGTGCTCGTTCTTTATTCGCGCGATTGGCGCGGGCGCGGGGCCAAGTATTCTGAGCGATGAGTCCTTCGCCGCGTTGCGCAATTCGCGCGCGAGGTAATCACTTGCGCCGGCGGCGCGGTCGAACTCTTTGTCGTGAATGCAGATGTTGATGAGCGCGCTGAACGGAGGGTAGTGCATGGAGCGGCGGAAACTGATCTCGCGCCGATAGAACTCGTCGTAATCCTGAGCCTTCGCGCAGACCAGGGAGTAGTGCTCCGGGTGGTAGGTCTGAATGACCACCCGCCCGCGAAGCTCGCCGCGGCCGGCCCGCCCCGCGACCTGCGTGAGTAGCTGGAACGTGCGCTCCGCCGCGCGAAAATCCGGCAGGGAGAGCCCCGCGTCTACCGAGATCACGCCCACGAGCGTGACGTTGTGAAAGTCGTGGCCCTTGGCGAGCATCTGCGTGCCGACGAGCAGATCTATGGTGCCCGCCGCGAACTCCATCAGCAGGTGCTCGAGGCTGCCCCGCCTTCGCGTAGTGTCGCGGTCCACGCGCGCTATGGTCATGGCGGGAAACATCTCCCGGAGCTTCGCTTCGAGCTGCTCCGTCCCTTCGCCCACGTAATGAATGTACTGCCCGTCGCAGGCCGGGCACGCGCGCGGAACGGGGCGGATGTAGTTACAGTAGTGGCATTGCAGGCTCGAATTGTAGCGATGATACGTGAGCGTCACGTCGCAGTTCGGACAGCGAATCGCGTCCCCGCACGAACGACAGAGCGCGAACGAAGAGAACCCCCGGCGATTGAGGAGTATGATCGATTGCTGCCCCCGCTCGTGTGTCTCGGCGATGGCCGCCTTCAGCTCGTCGGAGAATGTCTGCTGCTTGCCGTGCCGCTTGAAGACCTCGCGCATATCGATCGTCTCGACCGCCGCGAGCGAGCGGTTGCCGTATCGCTCCTCCATCCTCAGGTAGGTGTACTTGCCGGAGATCGCATTGTGGAATGATTCGAGCGAAGGGGTTGCCGACCCGAGAATGACGATCGCGCCCGCGCCCACCGCGCGCATTATGGCCGTGTCGCGCCCGTGGTATCGGGGCGTGTCGTCTTGTTTGTAAGAGGTCTCGTGCTCTTCGTCCACGATGATGACCCCCAGGTTCTCGAGCGGGGCGAACACCGCCGAGCGCGTGCCTATCACCAGCCGCGCCGCGCCTTCCTTGATGCGCCGCCATTCATCCGTGCGCTCGCCGTCCGACAGGCTCGAATGGAGTATCGCAACCGCGTCGCCGAAGTGCGCGCGCAGGCGGCGGGAGAACATCGGGGTAAGGGCGATTTCGGGCACGAGCATGAGCGCGGACAAGCCGCGCCGCGTGGCCTCTCGCATGGCGCGGATGTAGATTTCGGTCTTGCCGCTGCCGGTGACTCCGTGGAGCAGGAAGGTCGCGTATCTCCGCTCGTCCATCTTCTCTACGATACTGTCCAGCGCGCGCTGCTGCTCTTCGTTGAGCATACGGAGGTCCATCTGCCCCTGCTCGATGTGCGCGAGCGGGTCGCGCCTGACCTCGCGCGCGAATACTTCGCAGAGCCCGCGCTTCTCCAGAGTGCGAACGACCGAAGCCGATACGTCGGCGGCCTCGATCAGCTCGCTCAGCCCGAGGGCGTCTTCGGCCGATCCCAGAATCTCGATCACCCGCTTCTGCTGCTCGTTCAGAGGCTTGACCGGGTGCGCCGCGCGCGCTTTCGCCGGGTGCTTCACCGAGCCGTTCGCGCTTTGAAATCCTTCTTCCCGCCCGTTCTCTTCTTCGGGGGGCGGCGCGCTGACGAGCCTGACCGCGTTCTGGAGCCGGGGCTTCATGCGACTCTCGCCCACGCGGTGCGACGTGTTTATCAAGCCCGACCGCTCCAGCTGTTTTATCAAAGCCATGGCGCGAGGCCTGGTGAGCTGGCGTTCGAGCTCCGCCGAGCTTATAGTGCCCGCGCCCGCGACGATTTCGAGCGCCTGGAACTTTGAGGACGACCAGGTGAAGCCCGCCGATATGTGCGAGAGCGCCGACCTGCCCGCCTCCGTGATCGTAAGCATCTGCTCGGTGGCAATCGTGGCCGCCGCAGGCAGGGCCGTCCTCAGGCACTCTCCCCACGGCGCGTAGTAATAATCGCTCATCCAGCGGGTCAGATCGAGTATGTCTCGGGCGATTATGGGAGACTCGTCGACCAGCTCTTCGATGTCCTTTATCTCTGTTTCGGAGACCTCATCATTCAGGTGCTCGTGCAGAGCGACTATGAAAGCTGTAAGCAGCTTCTTGCCGAAAGGCACGAGCACGCGGCAGCCCACGCGGGCTCGCGCGCCGAGCTCGCCCGGCAGGTGATAGGTGAAAGTTTGTCTGACGTAGACTGGAACGGCGACCTCGGCGAACATAGGGCGCATTTTACACGAAGAGCGGGCTCGCGGAAACCTGAGAGCGCGCCGCACGAAGCGCGTCAGGTGCCGGTGCCCGCGCGGCTCAATCGACTTAAGGCCGGCCCGCCTCGAATTTCGTCCGTATGGGCCTGTTCGGCTCCCGGTGAGACTTTCCGCTTGATTTCTCCGGGCGCATTAGATAGTTATGCCATATGGAAAACGCAGGATCATCGCGCGCGAAGCTCCGTGAAGCCGTGCGGGCGACCACACTCATCGAAGCGAGGCGATTATCGGCGAGGCTCGGAGTCCGCTTGACCCTCGCCAGTGAAACCTTCCAGCACACCGGAAGCTTCAAGTTCCGCGCGGCTTATAATCTCGCCGCGAGCCGCGGCGAGCGGAAGATCATCACCGCGTCGTCCGGCAATTTCGGGCAGGCGATGGCCTGCGCCTGTAGCCTGCTCGGGAAGTCCTGCATTATCGTGATGCCCGAGACTTCGGCCAGGGTGAAGATTGAAGCCGTGCGCGAATACGGAGGGATAGTCGACCTGCTCGACGTGAATTCCCGGAGCCGCGCCGAGCGCGTGGCCGAGCTTGCCGCGCTCCACGCGGACGCTTACGTGGCCAGCGCTTACGACGACCCTCTCGTTATCGAAGGGAACGCGAGCCTCGGGGCCGAGCTCGCGGCGCTCGATGCCCGGTTCGATTTCGTGATCGCGCCCGTGGGCGGAGGCGGGCTCACCTCCGGGCTCGTTCGGGGATTTCAAAACGCCGGAAGAGAGGCGCGAATATGGGGGGCCGAGCCTTTGATCGCAAACGACGCGGCCCGCTCCTTCAGGGCCGGTCACATAGTCTTGAACGAAAGCGAGCCGCAGACGATAGCGGACGGCGCGCGAACGGTGAGCATAGGCCGCCATAACTGGGAGATCCTGCGCGACGGGCTTGCGGGGATAGTCGAAGTGCCCGAGGAGAATATCGAGGAGGGAGTGCGGCTGCTCTTTCAACTCGCGAACCTGAAGGCTGAGCCCACGGGCGCGCTCGCCGTCGGCGCTCTGCTCACGGAGCCGGAGCGATTTCGCGGCGGCTCCGTCTGCGCGGTCGTAAGCGGGGGAAACGTCGATCCCGAGATTTATAGAACGATCCTCGCGGGCCGGAAGCAGGGCGGCCATGAAAATCCATGAAAAAAGGCTCCGCGACTGAAACGACATGTCGCGGAGCCCCAGGCCTGCGGTCGCCTGGAGGAGATCGGTTACTTGGGCGCGTTTGTCATACACTCTTTTCGCGTCTTATGCGCCGCCGCGAGCGCGTCCTTGCGAGCCTGGCCCTTCAACGCCTTCGCCTGCTTCTTCGCGGACTGATAATCGTCGTTGCATTTCTTTACGGCCTCCGTGTGGGCCGTCGAGGGTTTCGTCTTAGCCGTCCCCTGTTTGACCGACGCCAGCGCGCCCGGCGAAGCCAGGCAGAGCGCCATCATCAACGAGAGAGTTGTGTTAGTGATTAATCGCTTCATACATCCTCCATACGAATTAAGCTTGAATGGAATGTGAGCCTTACCCCGCTGCAAGAAGCGCGCCATTGATCAAATGCCCGGCGCATGGAGCTAAACCCGAGAAACTCCGGGTATTTCTCATCGAGTTGGGTGGAGGAGTCGCGGCGAGGCCTTCGGCCCCTGTGGCAGTCTGGCTATGCCCGGCAATTTAGCCACAACCGGGCTTCAGACCGACGATGCGGGGATTCGAATAAGTAGCTTAAGGTGCTCTTAGAGCCCGCGAGCGAGCTCTAAGAGCTGAAGGTTCAAGCTTAGAAGATGCGGCGGCGGGTGGTCCTGTTCTTGTAGAGCCAGAGGGCGGTCGCGCTGCCTCCGCCTACCAGGGCTCCGATGGCGGCTCCTTTCTTGCCCTTGATAATTCCGCCTGTGACCGCGCCCGCGCCCGCGCCTCCGCCGATGACCGCGGCCGCGCCGGCAGGGCTGTCCATCCACCTGTGCCGGTGCTCGTAGTTGATTATGCCCGGGCCGTCAAAGAAGTTGATGCCGCGATCTCCGACCCTGAACCCGTTTTTGCCGCGCTTGATGACCCCGCGGTACTCTCCCCCCTGTGCGAAAGAGAGCTCGGGCATCGCCAGGCCCAAGAGAGCTATCGCCAGAAAGAGAATCGATAACTTTCTTCTCATTACAAGTCCTCCTGAAGATTATTGGCGGTTCGTGCAACCCGGTGATGCGCGGCCCCCCGCGCCGCGTTGCCCGGCGACTCTTTTTATTTTCCGCCTTCGGCACTTCCCGATCAGGTGGAAGATAGTTCAAAGGCCCTCGCGTTGTCATCAATGAGGCTGGCTTATCTTTAGAATGAATCCTTTTAATTTTACTATCGGCGGTTTCCGTTTTAATATAAGGCGTCACTTAATAGGTTCAGGTTTCATCATCTTGCGCGCCCGGTCTGTAATGGCGAGATGGTCTGAGAGCAATCATAGTGCTAAATGATACTCCGACTCCAACCGATCTGCTCGCATGAAAATTCTCTCCGGGCGCGCAATTTCCGGTTCTTAAATTACTCGAAGTCAGAAGAAGAGGCCGCCGCGAAATGTAGATCGCGGCGGCCTCTTTCATTCAGCTTTCATTCAGACGGGCGCGGGATCACTTGCCGCGTTTGATCAGGGCCTTTGCGTACTCGCGGTTCATCTGGCTTATGAAGTCGAGGTGGATCTCCTTCGGGCAGACGGCTTCGCAAGATCCGATATTGGTGCAGTTGCCGAAGCCTTCTTCGTCCATCGCCGTCACCATGTTCAGCACGCGGCGCTCTTTCTCCACCTGGCCCTGCGGAAGGATGTTGAGGTGCGCGACCTTCGCCGAGACGAAGAGCATCGCGGACGCGTTCTTGCAGGCGGCCACGCACGCGCCGCAGGCGATACAGGCCGCCGCGTCCATGGCCACGTCGGAGACGGTCTTCGGCACGGGGATGGCGTTGGCGTCGGGTGTTCCGCCCGTGTTGACGGAGACGTAGCCTCCCGATTGAATTATGCGGTCGAACGACCCTCGATCGACCACGAGGTCCTTTATGACGGGGAAAGGCCGCGCGCGCCAGGGCTCGATGACTATCGTGTCGCCGTCTTTGAAGCTGCGCATGTGCAGCTGGCAGGTCGTCGTCGCGCTCAGGGGGCCGTGGGCGACTCCGTTGATCACGAGCCCGCACGTGCCGCAAATACCCTCGCGGCAGTCGTGATCGAAGGCTATGGGGTCTTCGCCCCGCCGGGTCAGCTCTTCGTTCACGACGTCGAGCATCTCCAGAAAAGACATTTCGGGGACGATGTTCGGGGCCTGGTATTCGACGAACTTGCCGGGAGTCGAGCCGTTCTTCTGTCGCCAGACGCGTAGCTTCAGGTTCATTACTTATAACTCCTTTGCGACATCTTGACTTCCTCGTAGACGAGCGGCTCTTTATGCAGGAGCGGCAGGTTGCCCGGTCCCTGGTACTCCCACGCGGAGACGTAGGCGAACCTGTCGTCATCGCGAAGGGCTTCTCCGTCCTCGGTCTGGTGCTCTTCGCGGAAGTGACCCCCGCACGATTCCTCGCGGGTGAGCGCGTCATAGCAGAGCAGCTCGGCGAACTCCATGAAGTCGGCCAACCTGCCCGCGTGCTCGAGCGCGGGGTTCAGCTCCAGGTCGCCGCCCAGGATATTGACGTTCTCCCAGAACTCCTGTCTGAGCTGCGGGATCCGCGCCATCGCCTCTTTCAGACCGGCTTCGTTGCGGGCCATGCCGCACTTGTCCCACATCAGTTTGCCGAGCTCGCGATGGAAGTCGGCGACGGTGCGCTTGCCCTTGATCGAAAGCAGCTTCTTCGTGCGCGCGGCGACCTCGTCTTCGGCCTTCTTGAACTCAGAGTGAGAGGTCGAGGGCTTCGGCTGTTTCGCCGTGACGAAGTAATCGCTTATCGTGTAGGGCAGGATGAAGTAGCCGTCGGCGAGCCCCTGCATCAGGGCGCTCGCGCCGAGGCGGTTGGCTCCGTGGTCGGAGAAGTTAGCTTCTCCGATCACGTACAGGCCGGGGACGTTGCTCATCAGGTTGTAATCGACCCAGAGCCCGCCCATCGTGTAATGGATCGCGGGATAGATGCGCATCGGCTGCTCGTACGCGCTCTCGCCCGTGATGCGCTCGTACATCTCGAAGAGGTTCCCGTAGCGCTCGCGAATCCTGTCTTCGCCCAGGCGCTTGATCGCGTCCGCGAAATCGAGGTAGACGCCGAGCCCGCCCGGCCCCACTCCGAGCCCGGCGTCGCAGGCCTCCTTGGCCGCGCGCGAGGATATGTCGCGCGGGGCGAGGTTGCCGTAGCTCGGATACTTGCGCTCAAGGTAGTAATCGCGCTCGTTCTCGGGAATCTCGTGAGGCTTGCGGGCATCGCCCTTCTTCTTCGGCACCCAGACGCGCCCGTCGTTGCGCAATGATTCGGACATCAGCGTCAGCTTCGACTGGTGGTCGCCGCTCACGGGGATGCAGGTCGGGTGAATCTGCGTGTAGCAGGGATTGGCGAAGGCCGCGCCCTTCTTATACGCGCGGAAGGTGGCGGTGACGTTGCAGCCTTTGGCGTTGGTCGAAAGATAAAAGACGTTCCCGTAGCCGCCCGTGGCGAGGACGACCGCGTCCCCCGCGTGCGAGGAGATCTCTCCCGTTACGAGGTCGCGGGCGACTATGCCCTTCGCGTGCCCGTCGATGATGACGAGCTCGAGCATCTCCGTGCGCGTGTACATCTTCACGGTCCCGAGATGTATCTGCCGTTCGAGCGCCTGATAAGCCCCGAGCAGAAGCTGCTGCCCCGTCTGCCCTCTCGCGTAGAAGGTGCGCGACACCTGCGCTCCCCCGAACGAGCGGTTTGCTAGCAGCCCTCCGTATTCGCGGGCGAAGGGGACGCCCTGCGCGACGCACTGGTCGATGATGTTCACGCTGACTTCGGCCAGGCGGTGGACGTTCGACTCGCGCGCGCGGAAATCGCCGCCCTTGATCGTGTCGTAGAAGAGGCGGTAGACGCTGTCGCCGTCGTTCTGGTAGTTCTTCGCCGCGTTGATGCCGCCCTGCGCGGCGATGCTGTGCGCGCGGCGCGGACTGTCTTGAAAGCAGAAGCACTTGACGTTGTAGCCGAGCTCCGCGAGCGTGGCGGCCGCCGAGGCCCCGGCGAGGCCGGAGCCGACGACTATGATGTCGAACTTTCTCTTATTAGCCGGGTTGACCAGCTTCGCTTCCTGGCGGTACTTCGACCACCTGTCGGCGAGCGGCCCGGATGGGGTTTTGGCATCGAGTTTCATGGTCATTATTGATTCAGTCTATTTCACAAGTCCCGTCAAGACGGCGACGACGATGGCGACGTTGCCGGTGAAGATCAGAAGCGCCATGGTCCTGGCAAAGAGATTGAGCGACCGCGTGATGGCCTTCCGCCTCAGCCCGAGCGATTGGAACATGCTGGTGACGCCGTGGCTCAGGTGGAGGCAGAGCAAGCCCATGGCGATGATATAAAAGATCGACACCCAGACGTTGGAAAATCCCGCGATCATCATCCGGTAAACGTCGTGCCGCCCGAGCGGGTCGTGATACTGGAGGTAGTCGGGGTTGGTCGCGCCGAACGTGAAATGGAGCAGGTGATAAATGATGAAGGCCAGGATTATCAGCCCGCTCATGAAGATCGTCCTCTGAGCGAGGCTCGACGCCACGACCTTGTTGTCGTTGTATCCGACGGGCCGCGCCCTCCGGTTGATGCGCACGAGCTGGATGGCCGCGGTGATGTGCAGTATCACGACCGCGAGCAACCCGATTCGCGCGGCCCACAGGAGTCCCGGCTTGGACTTGAGGAAGGCCGCGTAGGCGTTGATCGACTCCGGGCCGAGGAAGATTTGCAGATTGCCCGCCATATGCGCGATCACGAAGCCGAACAGGGCGAAGCCCGTGAGCGCCATGACGTATTTCTTGCCGAGCGAAGATTTATAGAACCGAGTTACGTTACTCATGAGAGATCGTTTAGACCTGCCTTCAAAGCATTATGGACCGGGCCGGGGCGCGGGGCGGCCGGACCGCCCGCTTCGCGCCGCCTCTTTGACACCATGTAATGCATCGGTGAACTGGCAATATAATGATCGCCCCTGGCGGCGTCAAGGCAAGGGCCGGAAGCCCGCCATGATTCGCCCGGGAACTAGCCGCATCAAACATGCTTCATGACTAAAGATAAATATGCATGTTGCTACGTCTATAAAATTAGCAGCCGGTTGGGGTTAAGTAAAATTCAAAAGAATAATGTCGAGTATAAGCTAAGCTTCAAACAGGCCATACAATTTGCTGGAAGCATTAGGCTTACTTAATAGCTGACACACCATTAATTCACCTGTGTT
>DATLMR010000086.1:0-20366 GCA_035537555.1 Blastocatellia bacterium | reverse complement strand
ACCTTTTCGACCCTGACACCTCGTCAGCCTGAGCCTTCTTATCCCATCAGTATCTAGCTCTTGTGCGGTGAGGTGAATCGAGTACGAGCAAACTATATTCCAGCTTCCGGCTCGAATCGCTCTCCGGCTTCAACTCCCTGTCTTATTTGCACTTAGGCGAATCGGAGGCCTATATCACATCCTATTTTCCGTATGTGTAATATGAAATTCTGGAAATCAATCCAGATTTTTGAATGATGGAAAGGAGATGAGCCGTCCCGGCGGGCGGGTTCGGGCCGCGAATCAAACCCGCTATTTAGAGGTATTTAACGGAACGGGGTGAAGAAAAACGGGGCGCCGGAGAGGTTTCCGGCGCCCCGTGAGACGGGCTTAGGTCGATGCTTGAGGTCTTAGAAATCGACGCGGAAGCCGAGTTGAACCGTGAGCGGGCGGCCCACGGGAGGACCGAACCCCGGACCGTAGAGAGAGACCGGCTGGCGGAAGCCGAGCCCCGACGTGGCCGGGCTCAGGCCGAGCCTGTCGGCGAACGAGAGGTTCTCTACGTTGAAGATGTTATAGATGTCCGCGTAGCCTTTGATCTTGAGCTTCTCCCCGATGCTGAAGACTTTAGTCGCGCGCAGGTCCACGTTGAAGTAGCGGCCGCTGCGCTCTTTAATGTTGCCGTCGGCATCGACGATGAATCCCTTGCGGGAGTTATTGACCTGCGCCTGCGTGCAGCCGCGCGGGTTGAGCGCCGCGAGCGCGGCCGCATCTCCGCGCGCCGCGAAGACCGCCGCCGGGTCCGTGCCTTCGCATATCCGGTCCACGGTAGACCGCCCGTCGCCGTCGATGTCGAAGCCGGAATTGAGCGAGTAGGGCCGCGCGGAGGCGAGCTGGAAGATGGGAGAGAGCTGGATTCCCAGAGGCAAGTCGAAGACCCCGCTCATGACGATTCGATGGCGCTCGTCGATGCGGGTCGGGCCGAACTCTTCGTCTTTGAACTGATTCTCAGGAGTGATGGCGATGCCGTTGCCACTGTAGGAAGCCAGGGGCTGGCCTCCCCATGCCCTGGAGCTCGACAGTACGTAGGCGGCCCTGAAGGTGGCCTTGCCCACGCGCCCTCGAAGCTCGGTCGTCCAGCTGTCGAAGAACGAGCGGTTGGTCGACGTGAACATGTTGATCTGTTCGAGCCGTCCCGCCCCGAGTCCCGCGTCCACGAACGCCCGGTCGAAGAACCGCGTCGTCGCGCCTCGAACGCACTGGCTGGAATTCGGCGTCGAGCCGGGGAAGCCGGGATCGCAGATATTCGCGATCCTCGGATTGATGTTTTGCACGCGCGCTTCATGCAACCCGAGCGTGTGCACGTAATCGCTCGAGAGCACGTAGTGCTCGCCGAGCTGCTTCTGGAAGCCGATGGAGAATTTCTGCACGTACGGGTCCTTCATGTCGGGATCGTTGATGCGCCCGAAGGCTCCGGCGGCCAGTTGCGTGTTGTCGGCTCCCCCCACGGGCGCGGGCAAGGGATCTATGCCGAACCGGAAGTTGGCAAGCTGGCCTACTCCTACTTCCGAATTCACGAGCGCCAGCACGGTCTGGTAGATCGTCGGGTTCGTCTGCTGCTGCGAGAAGAGCGTGAGGTTCTGAAAGATCTGGTCATAAAAGATGCCGTAGCCGCCCCTGATGACCATCTTGCCGTCCCCTCGCGGATCGAAAGCGAATCCGAGCCGGGGCTGGAACTCCTTGTAAGAAGGGGTCGTCTTCGTCAGCTTGTCGGCGTCCCCGGTGATGGCCTGGGCGCGCGGGTTGTCGAGCTGCGACAGAATCTGGATCGTGCGATTGTTGGTCTGATCGACGAGCAGGTGGAGGTTGGCGTCCCACCGCAGCCCAAGGTTGAGGGTCAGTCTCGGAGAGATCTTGTAATCATCCTGAACGTAGAAAGCGAGCTGGTGGACGCGCGGCTGAGAGGTGTTCCCGTCGCCCGTGTTGAAGTCGATCTCCTGCACCGCGCCCCGCGTGGCGAACCCTTGAGGGTACACCGCATGATTATTGAGTATCGTCAGAGGGTCGTCGAAGAAGATTATCTGGTAGCCGTTCGCGCCGAAGAAGAACGAGCCCGCGAGCTTCGTGTTGATGTAGTTGGTCCCGAGCTTCATGGCGTGCTTGCCCATCTGCCAGGAGAAATCATCGCGGAACTGGTACTTTCGTTCGTTGGTCTCTTGCGGGACGTTGACGTTCGCGCCGATCTGCACCGACGGGAACGTGATGTTGGGAGCGTCGGTCACGCCGAGTATCGCGTTCTTGAAGTCCTGAAAGTGGAACGAGAAGACGTTGAGCCTGGTGGGACTCAAGGCGTAGGTGTGATTGGCGATGAAGCTGTAGAGCCTGTTGTCGTTGGCGTTTCCCCCGCTCAGGTCCGACGGCAGGGTGGGATCGAATTGATCGTTCGGAGACGAGTTGTCCTGGAAGGCGAAGCGATAAAACATGGACTGCTTGTCGCTCAACCTGTGATCGACCTTCGTCGTAAGCAGGTAATCGTCGTAAGGCGTGGGGATCTCCGACACGGGGTTTGCGCCGGGAATCGCGGCCAGTTGCGGAAGCGCATCCGGCAGCACGAGCAGGCTCTGCCGCTCGCGGAACCGCTCGAACGCTCCGAAGTAAAAGAGCTTGTCCTTAACGATGGGGCCGCCTATCGATCCGCCGACCTCCTGACGGCTGAAGCTCGGCTTGTCGTTCAGGCCGGGGGCGAGCGACGCGCCCGTTCGCTCGCGCTCATCTTTGGCGCGCTTCTCGAAGAAGTCGAGGCTTCGCAGGGCCTCGTCGCGGAAGTTGGCGAAGAACGAGCCGTGGAGACCGTTCGACCCCGACTTGGTCACGACGTTTACCACCCCGCCGACCGCTCGCCCGCTCTCGGCCGTCCAGCGATGCTGAAGCACCTGGAACTCTTGAATGCCTTCGTAGGCGAAATTCTGTAGCAGGCTGCCCACCACGTTGTCCTTGTTGTCGCCTCCGTCGACGTTGACGTCGAGCTGCCGCCCGTCGCCGCCGCTGATGGCCACGGCTCCCACGCGGGTCTTCGTCGGGTCGAAGTTACCGACGGGCCGCGCCTCGGGCATGATGGCCGACAGGGCCGCGAAGGTGCGATTGAGCAGAGGCAGGTTTTGAACCTCGACCGGAGTGACTACGCCCCCGATCTCGGAAGTGGTCGTCTCGATGAGCGGCGCGCCTCCGACAATCTCGACGGTCTCGGATACGCTGCCGGGCTTGAGCTCGAAGTTGCGCGTCTGCCGGGTGCCCACGTTCACCGACAGGTCTTTGATAACGCTCCTGCTGAACCCCTGCGCTTCGACCGTGACCTCGTAATTTCCCGGAGGAAGCTGCGCGATCGAGTAGCTGCCCGTGTCGTCGGTCGCTATCGAGCGCGTTTCGCCGGTGCCCGAATTCCGGGCCGTGACGGTGGCGTTCACCACCGCGTTGCCCTGGCCGTCCACCACCCTGCCCGTGATGTCGCCCGTCGTCACCTGCGCGGAAACAGGAGCTATCAGGACGATACTCAACATCAGCATGGATGCCAGAAATTCTCTGAATCTACTGGTGCTCATCTGGTGCCTCCTATTGCGATTTTATTTTGTCTGCTGGAGTATTCACCGAACCCGAGTGTTGCGGTTCGGCAGACTGAACGGATGCGTTCCGAAGCCCGGCTTCCGACGCGTTACCCGGACCCGCTCGAAAGCTTACATATGCCGGGCATTCAGCCGGATAAAGTCCGGCCTCTTTGTTCCTCCGAGCTTATAGACGTCGAGTCGAACCCGAGCTCGGGGCCTGGCGATTACGCATGCCCGACCGCGCGCTGCCCATATGGCTCGGATCCTCTACGGCATTGTCGTAAGCTCTTGAAGGGTTTATTGTCGCGTTAGACGGGCCGTATTATAGCACCGGGAAGCGCGGCGGGGCCGTTTTTTTTACGATCTTCGCGGGCGGAGGCCTCTTTTTCTTATCCGATCGATCGGATTTTTCTTTCGCGTGATTGGATATCTGGTCTGCCGGAGCAAATATTCGATCTATTGAATAATCTCCGGGTAGTCTTCGGGAGGATCGCGGGGACGGGCGAAGCGTGCCGATGGGCCATCGGCCAGAGGCTGCGGCGGATGAAGCTATCGGCCGCCGCGAGCGCGGCGTCGAAACTCGTAAAACGCGGCCATATTCTCCATACGGACAAAAGAATCCCGGCGGCTCAAACCGGAGAGCTGAGTATCATCCCTGACCCTGACCGTTTGATAGCCTTCCCGCGCGAATGTTAGAATCGAAACAAGCATTCGGGAGCTGACGTTCAATAATCGGCCTTCAGTCGATATATTTGATCGACTGATGCTCGAAGGAGCTTTATGACAACCGGAGCGGAGATAACGGTAATAGGCGGAGGGCTCGCGGGCACGGAAGCCGCGTGGCAGGCGGCCGAGCGCGGCAGGCGAGTGCGGCTCTACGAGATGCGCCCCGCGCGCCCGACTTCGGCCCACCGGAGCGCCAATCTCGGCGAGATCGTCTGCTCGAATTCGCTCAAGTCGGACGAGCCGGGCACGGCTCCTTACCTGCTCAAAGAAGAGCTGCGCAGGGGCGGGTCTCTCCTGCTCGAAGTCGCGCACCGGACCTCGGTGCCTGCGGGCGCGGCGCTCGCCGTGGACCGTGAAAAGTTCGCGGAAGAGGTAACCCGGCGCATTCAATCGCATCCGAACATCGAGGTGGCCCGCGAAGAGGCGACCTCGCTTCCCGCGGAAGGCCCGGTCGTCATAGCGACCGGGCCGCTCACTTCGCCCGCGCTTTCCGAAGAGATCGCCCGCCTCACCGGCTCTTCGCACCTCTATTTTTACGACGCCATATCCCCGGTCGTCGACGCCGAGACGATCAACCTCGACGTCGCTTTTCGCGCCGCCCGCTACGACAAGGGCGGAGCCGATTACCTCAACTGCCCGATGAACGAAGAGGAGTATGACCGCTTCTACGGGGCGCTCGTCGCCTCAGAGTCGGCGCCCCTTCATGAATTCGAGCAGACCATGTATTTCGAAGGGTGTCTCCCCATCGAAGAGATCGCGCGCAGGGGCCGGGACACCCTGCGCTACGGGCCGATGAAGCCGGTCGGGCTCAGAGACCCGCGCACGGGCTTCCAGCCTTTCGCGGTCGTCCAGCTTCGACAGGAGAATCTGCTGGCCGACAGCTACAACCTTGTCGGGTTTCAGAACCATCTGAAGTTCGGCGAGCAGAAACGAGTCCTGCAATTGATCCCGGGGCTGGAGCAGGCCGAGTTCGTACGCTTCGGACAGATTCACCGCAATACCTTCATCTGCGCGCCGAAGGTGCTGGGCGAGACTTTGCAGATGCGCGAAGCGCCCCGCATCTTTTTCGCGGGGCAGATCTCAGGAGTCGAGGGCTACATCGAGGCCATGGCGACCGGGTTCCTCGCGGGCGTGAACGCGGCGCAGGTGGCCCGGGGCGCCGTGCCCGTCGAGCCCCCGCGTCGCACGGCCCTCGGGAGCCTAGTCAATTACATCGCCAACGCCGACTCGCGGAATTTTCAGCCGATGAATATCACCTTCGCCCTGCTGCCCCCGCTCGAAGAGCAGGACAGGCGGCGCCTCAAAAAAAAGGTGGACCGGCGAAGATTTCAAGTCGAGCTGGCTTTGAAGGATTTCGAACAGTGGCGCGAGCTTTACCTCATGGACAAGGCTGTTTATGAATCAAACAACCAGGCTTGATATCGGGGCCATCCGGCCGGCCGGCTCTCGCTTCGCCCGCCGACGGCTGCCCGCTCTACTCTTTTCATTCTTCGTCTGCGGACTTCTTCTCTCCTCCGCGCTTCTTCCGCCCGTCTCGCGCGCGCAGTCGGGCCGCCAGCCCGCTCCGCCGTCTCCGCCTCAGAGCTCCGGCCTGCCCGGGAAGACGACCGAGAGTAAG
This sequence comes from Blastocatellia bacterium, assembly GCA_035537555.1. Classification (GTDB taxonomy): domain Bacteria; phylum Acidobacteriota; class Blastocatellia; order UBA7656; family UBA7656; genus DATLMR01. The sequence continues at coordinate 14,441 of DATLMR010000086.1, read as the reverse complement.
CCCGCCGAGCCGCGCCCGAACGATTCGCGCCCGCGCCGCGTGGGCGAGGACGACGGCCAGGACGATTCGGCGATAAGGATCAGCACGGACCTCGTCACCGTGATCACGTCGGTCACCGACGCCACCGGGAATCACGTGAACGACCTGACGCAGAAAGATTTCGTGGTCTACGAAGACGGAGTCGCGCAAGAGATCGCGGGCCTCTACCGCGAGAACGACCTGCCTCTCAGGCTGATCTTTCTCTTCGACACCTCGACTTCGATACGCCACCGGTTCGACTTCGAGCAGAGGGCCGCCGCCCAGTTCTTCCGCCAGGTGATAAAGTCGGGCGATCAGGCCGCGATCATCAGCGTCGCGACCGATGCGAAGCTCGAATTGCAATTCACCTCGAACATCGAAGAGCTCATCACCACGCTCGCGCGGCTCAAGCCCGAGGGAGCGACCGCGCTCTACAACTCCCTGATCGACGCCGCGAAGTACATTCGCCCGGCGGAAGGCCGCCGCGTCCTGGTCGTGCTGTCGGACGGGACGGACACGTCCTCGGGCTCGACCCTCGCCCAGGCGCTCACGGAGGTGCAGAAATCCGACGTGGTGATTTACGGAGTGCATTCGACGGGCGTCGCGCCTTCGGCGAACGTGCAGGACCTCGCGGGGGAATTCGTGCTCAAGGCCATAAGCGAGGACACGGGAGGCCGCGCCTTCTTCCCGCCCGTATACGAGGACCAGAAGAAAGAGGTGCGCGAGCTCGACGAGGTCTACAGGCGAATAGCCGCGGAATTGCGCGCTCAATACGTCCTGACCTATTATTCGACGAGCAAAGCGAAGGCCGGCGATTTCAGAACCATAAAGGTGGAAGCGAAGCGGCCCGGCCTTTCGGCGCGCGCCCGCCGCGGCTACTATAGCTCGCAAGCCCGTTGAGGCGCGCTCGATAACAGAATCGCAAAAGGACCATCTGAACATGCTCAATAGATTCGCGAAGCTCTCGGCACTCTTCTGCCTCGCGGCCGTCACCGTTCCCGGCCTCGCTCACGAGCCGTCTTCGGCGCCGGGCGGAGGGCGAAGGACGGCCATGCAGGACTCGACCGTAAAAGACGCCGGGGCCAGGCCCGCGCGCGACGAGGCGGCCCTGCGCGCCCGCGCCGAAAGGCTCCACCGCGAGGCCATCGTGGTCGACACACACAACGACGTGACCTCCGCGATCCTCGACGGGGGCTTCGACCTGGGGATGGCGGGCGACGCGGCGGACAGGAAAGAGAAGACCCACACGGACATCCGCCGCATGAAGGAAGGGGGGCTCGACGCGGAGTTCTTCGCCGTCTACGTGGGCCGCGAGTTCGTGGGCAAGCCGCCTGCGGAAGGCGGGGGCGCGGCGCGGCGCGCGCTCGACATGATCGGCGTCGTCTACGAGCAGGCCCGCCGCCATCCCGAGACGTTCGAGATGGCCTACACGAGCGACGACATCCGCCGCATCGCCCGTAAGAAAAAGATCGCCGCGCTGATGGGCATAGAAGGCGGCCACGCGATAGAAGACAGCCTGCACGCGCTCCGGATGTTCCACAGGCTCGGCATCCGCTACATGACGCTCACCCACTCGAACACGAACAACTGGGCGGACTCGGAAGGCGATATAAACAACCCCGACGTGAAGCATCACAACGGCCTCACGGATTTCGGGCGCGAGGTCGTGCGCGAGATGAACAGGATCGGGATGATGGTCGACATTTCGCACGTCTCCGACAAGACCTTCTACGACGCGATCGAGACGACGCGCGCTCCCGTCATCGCCTCGCACTCGTCGGCCCGCGCGCTCGCTCCGCACACGCGCAACATGACCGACGACATGTTGAAAGCCGTGGCCAAAAACGGCGGGGTCGTGATGGTCAACTTCTATGACGGCTTCATCGACAAGCCCAAGGCCGAGCTCGGCATGCAGGGGCGCGTCAAGCAGGAAGAGCTGCGCAAGCAGTACCCGAACGACTCCAAGCGCGTGGCCGAAGAGATGCAGAAATGGCGCGCGGGGTTCAAGCAGGGGAAGACCCCTCTGTCGGTCCTGATCGACCATTTCGATCACGTCGCCAGGGTCGCGGGCATCGATCACGTCGGCATCGGCTCGGACTTCGACGGAGTTCCGAGCCTGCCCGAAGGGATGGAAGACATTTCCAGGCTGCCCGTCATCACCCTCGAATTGATGAGGCGAGGCTATTCGGACGGAGACATCAAGAAGGTGCTCGGTGAAAACATCCTGCGCGTGATGTCGGCGGTCGAGCGCGTCGCCTCGGAGATGCAATCGGCCGGCGCCGACGCCTCCTCGGCGAAGAAATAGCCCGGGACGGACCCGCAAGCGGCGCTTAACCGAGCCAGTCGCGCGGGCTAAAGAAGTCGAGGGCCTCCGCCTCCCGCGAGCCCGGCTCGATCCGGTAGTCGTAGGGCCAGCGGACGAGCGGCGGCAGGGACATCAGGATCGACTCTATCCGGCCCTGCGTCGCGAGGCCGAAGTGAGTGCCTCGATCATAGATGAGGTTGAATTCGACGTAGCGGCCCCGGCGCACGAGCTGGAACTCGCGCTCGCGCTCGCCGTAAGGCTCGCGGCACCGGCGCTCGACTATCGGCAGGTACGCGGGCAGGAAGGCGCGCCCGGCGTCTTTCACGAAATCGAAGATGGGGCCTATCCCCCGGTCCTTATCGACGCGCCGGTCTTCGGGGCCGAGCAGAGGGCCTTCTCCCTTTCCGGTCAGGTAGTCGAAAAAGATCCCTCCGACTCCGCGAGTCTCCCCCCGGTGCCTGAGAAAAAAATACTCGTCGCACCAGGTCTTGAACTTCGGGTAGTAGGCGGGGTCCGACCGGTCGCACGCCTCCTTCAGGGTCCGGTGAAAATGGACCGCGTCTTCGACGTAGGGGTAGTAAGGCGTCAGATCGGCCCCGCCTCCAAACCAGCCGCCGGAGCCTCGTTCAAGATAGCGGAAGTTCGCGTGCGTCGTGGGAGCCATCGGATTGGAGGGGTGCAGCACGATCGAGATGCCGGTGGCGAAGAACTCCACGCCCTCCCCGGCCGGGAGCTTCTCGGCCGCGGACTCGTCGAGCTTGCCGTGCACTTCCGAAAAATTCACGCCCGCTTTTTCGAAGACGGCCCCGCCTTCGATTACGCGCGAGCGCCCGCCGCCGCCGCCCTCTCGCCGCCAGAGGTCCTCGCGAAAGCGCTCGGCGCCGTCCACGCCCTCGAGCGCCGCGCATATCTCGTCTTGAAGCTCCGCGAAGAAATCCCTCGCCTCAGCCCTGACCGTTTTCTGATCGCTCACCTCTCCGCCCCCGTGAAAATGATAGAATCAGGCGCCGTGCGGAGAACAAATCCTTTGCATCGGCGACGGCAGGAGGGTATCATAACCGGCATAGCTCCTGAAAATCGAATAGTAGTTTTTAGAGGAGGATTTGCAATGCGTGTGGAACGGAAAGTCTCTCGGGGAAAGGGCGCTACTACGTTCGCGGCTCTTGCCGTAGTCATGATGGTCGCGGTCCAATCCGTCGCCCAGACTGAGAGCGACTGGCTTTCGAAGATCAAGATCAAGAACTTCGGGTGCGTGAACGATACCCTGTACAGGGGCGCTCAGCCCAAAAGCACGGATTATGCCGCCCTGGCCGCGATCGGAATCAAGACCATAGTCGACCTCCAGCGCGAAGGCGACTCCGGCGAGCAGCAGAGCGTTGAAGCCGCCGGCATGAAGTTCTTTCGCATCGGGCTCAGCGACAAAGCCCGCCCCTCGACCGAGAAGGTCGAAGAGTTCCTGAAGATAGTCAACGATCCCGTCAACCAGCCCGTATTCGTCCATTGCCGTGGAGGCCGCCACCGCACGGGTATGCTGACGGCGGTCTACCGCATGAGGCACGACGGCTGGAACGCCGAGCGCGCCTACGCGGAGATGAAGAAGTTCGATTTCGAGTACGGATTCGGCCACACCCCGCTCAAGGATTTCGTCTACGATTACTACTCGCAGATGGGAGAGAAAGCCGCGTCGGCCAGCACCGCGAAATAACAGGCTGCGGCCGGCACTGTTCCGCTAAACGAATCTTAAATCAAAGAGCGCGGCGTCGATTCCAGACGCCGCGCTCTTTGATTTGATGACCGCAAGCCGCGACCTCTTCCGGCCCCTGCCGCTACCTTAGAGACGGCGCGAGCAGGATCGAATTCAAGAAGACCTGCGTGGTCGTGCGCCAGAGATGGCGGAAGTTCGGGTCTTCGGCGAACAGGATGACGTGGCCGCCCCCGGTCGGCTCGTCGATGATGTAGGCCGTGCCGCGAAGCAGCTCTTCCGTATTGTTCGGCCACGTAAAACCGGCGATCGCCAGAGGCCCTTCCGACGGGAAGGTCACGACGTTCGCCCCGTCCTTCGAGAGGCGGAAGAAGGTGTCTCCGTCCACGAGCACCGCGAGCTGGTCGGAATCGTAGCCGTAAGATAGGTAGTGATCTCGATTGAGCGTCGCGCGGAACGACGCGCCCGGGACCGCGATCGGCGCGGTCGGACGCGCCTTCGCCTGCGGCTTCTCTTCCGGTTTGATCGCGGCTTCCGCCTCTTTCCGTTTATCTTTCGGCTTGTTTTCGCCCTGCTGCGCCGGTTGCGAGGATGGCGGAGCGTTCGCCGCCGGGCCTCCCGCCGGCTGCGCGGCGGGAGCCGGAGCCGCGGCCTGCGGCTCGTCGTCAGAGCCTACGAGCCGCGAGGATGTAAGCTCGATGTCCTTCCGCGTGAAGAGGACCGCCCCGCCCCCTATGCCCACGAGCACGCCCCCGTTGCCTACCCACTCTTTCAGCTTGTCGATCCCGGCTTTGCCGAGCGCGGACTGATAAGCCCCGGCGTTTCCGTCGGGGAGGATGAGGACGTTGAACTTCGAGAGGTCCGCCCCCCTGAGGCCGTTCACCGATACGGGAGTGAACGGCAATCCATACTCGCGCTCGAAGGCATACCACATCGCGCCGTAGCCGGTGGGGCTCGTGCCCTCGTCCCACAGGACCGCCACCTTAGGCTCTCTGAGGCTTACGATGGCTTCCGACCCCACGCCCGTATCGCCCTCTTCCGTGTACCCGGAATTCGCCGCGTAGACCCTCGCGCCCGTTTCGGCGGCGAGCGCGTTGATGCGCCCGTGAAGGGTTTCAGGGTTGCGATGGACGCGGGCGATGAGCGTTCCGGCAGGCCAGTTGCGCCCGTTCACGTTGAGCTGCCGGGTCGCGACGGCGACCTTGAAGCCCTCGCCGAGGAGGGCTATGGCGAGCCTGGACGAGGCGTCCGAGCCGTAAGGAATTATATAGGCGGTGTTCGCTCGCCCGCCTTCGACTCCGCCGGCAAGCCCGGGCAGCGGTTGCGAATCGCTCGCCGTAAAGCTCTCTCGGCGCGGCCGATTGCCGTCCGCCTCGAAGGCGAACTCGCTCACCTGCACCTGCGCGCCCCTGACGGCGGGGGTGTCTTCGGTCCAATAGGCTTCGACGCCGAACGCGAGGGGAAGCGACCAGGAGGTAATATCGTAAAACTCGGGTTCCTCCTTCTCGACATTCTTCCCGCGCTTTTCGTTGCGCTCGCGCCGCGCGTACTCGTTTTTGGCGAAGATCGGATCGATCTCCGCGCCGGGCTCAAGCTGCGCCCTGGCGAGCCGCTTGTTCGGCTGGTTCAGGTCGATCACGTAAGCGCCCGCGGGGAAGTCCTTCGCCTCGGACCTCGTGCCGGTATAGCTGTGGGCGGACGAAGAGCGGAACCCTTCGCGGGCGAGCGTGACTTCGATGCCCTGCCGCGCGAGGTTGCGAACGAGCGCGGCGGCGCGGCCGGGGTCCCTGCCGGGGAGGAGCACGACTCGCTTCAGGGGCGCGGCGCGCGCCTCGTCCATTCCCGTCTTGAAGAAGAGGTAATAGTCCTTGAGCCGGGCCTCGCGGTTATCCGCCGCCGTCTCCAGGGTCGCCATGGAGGCGGTGAAGTGCTTGGCGATTCCCTGCCGGAAGGTCAGAATGGTTTCGTCGTCCCTCCTGATATTGAGCGAGCGCGGGCCGCCTCCGTCCGTCTCGTACGTCATGCCGGTCGCGCCGGTCAAAGACGACCACGAATCCATGTAGCCCGCGTAAAATATGTCGAAGACGTGGCGCACGTAATAATTCCAGCCGTAGCGGTCGAAGGCGGCCGCATTGCCGCGGCCGAACTTGTCGTACCAGAACTTCGATCTTTCCACGGGCAGGTTCTTGTTGATGGGCTCGGCGGCGGGCGGGAAGAAGTAGGAGGCGACCTGCCCGTGGTGGTCCACGAAGACCTGCGGGTGCCACTCGCGCACGCCGCGAAGCATCGCGTGGTTCTCCGGCTGCGTGAGCGCCAGCATGTCCCGGTTCATGTCGAAGCGGTAGTGATTGCCGCGCCCGTAAATCTGGTAAGGCTCGCGGTGCTCGACACTGAAAGGCTCGGCGTTGCCTATGGCGACGGAGTTCTCCCAGACGGCGAACCGCTCGTGGCCGTCCGGATTGTGCATGGTGTTTATCACGACCACGACGTTCTTGAGTATCTCGAGCGTGCGCGGCTCGTCGGACGCCGCCAGCTGATAAAGCACCTGCTGCACGGCTTCATAGCTGGCCGACTCGTTGCCGTGTATGCCGTAATTGAGCCAGACGACGAGCGGGCTCGTGCGCGCGAGCTGGTCGGCCTCGGCCTCGCTCGCGATCTTTCGCGGGTCGGCCAGCTTCGCGATGCCGCCTTTGATCTCGTCGAGTCGCGCGAGGTTTTCCGGCGACGAGATGACGACAAGGTATAGGTTTCGATGTTCCCAGGTCCGCCCGTTCTCGATGACTCTCACGCGGTCGGGCGCGGCGGCCGCGATCTTTTCTATAACCCGGACGATCTGCCCATGCGGCGTTTGAAAATTGCCCGGCTCATACCCGGTGATGGATGAGGGGCGGGGCACGGCGGCGCGGTAAGGCCCGCGCGCGTAAAAGTCGAACCGGTCCTGGGCGAAGGCGCTCGCGCAGAAACTCGCGAGCAGGAGGGCAAGCGGCACAATTCTTCTTAAGCTCATTCGAAACCACCTGATAATCTGGAATTTCGGAAGTAGCGATAGTAGCGGAAAAGTTAGGGCTTGGAAAGTTGACCGGCGAGGGGTCGAGCTTTCCGGCCCTCGTCCCTTGTTCTATCTTACTGCACGCGCGTCGCCCGGTCTGACCGGGATTCGTTCGCCCGCGCCCGAAAGAGACCCCCTCCGTCCGGCGTCCACGGGCACACCGATTGCACTTCCTAGTGAGGTGCTTAGGAAACGGAATGTTAACGAGCGAAAGGGTAAAGGGAGGAAACAGCCGATGAACGCATTGGAGTTTTTGAAACAGGATCACCAGGAAGCGTTAGGCATGATGGACCAGTTGGAGATGAGCGACCAGGAGACTGCGAGCGCGCAGTCGCAAATGGCCATCTTCAATCAACTGAAACAGGCGCTCACACTTCACACGAAGATGGAAGAGCAGCTTCTTTATCCCGCGTTGCAAAATAATGAGCAGACCGGCGACATGATCTCCGAGGCATACGAGGAGCACCAGACGGTAGACGAGATCCTGTCCGAGATGTCGGGCATGGCTCCGAGCAACGAAGAGTTTTCGGACAAGCTGGCTGAGCTGAGAGAGAACGTCGAGCATCACGTCGAGGAAGAAGAGAACGAGATGTTTCCGAAAGCCGAGCAGATTCTGGGACAGCATCGCCTGGAAGAGATGGGAAACCAGATGCAGCAGATGAAGCAGGGCATCTCGGCTACCGCCACAAAGCGTAAATAAACGACGCGTAAATAGCAGGCGTGTAAATTAAGGGCGCGGCTTAAAGCGCGGGCACGCGAGTCTACTGGGTCCCGAGGGCGCCGGGCGAAAAGAGCTTCTTTGCCTGGCGCTCATCGGGGCTCTCTCATTTCGGAAGCGAAAAGGGGGTCTCCTGATAAGAGACGTTCTGCCATTTGCCTTTGGGAATGGCCCAGACCGCCGAGGAATAAGAGACCTCCGTCTTCGGTTCCCCGTCTTTAGACACGGCCGTAAGCGAGAGCCTGTACCTGACGATGGCCGCGCCGCTGTTGAGCATCGTCACCTTCGCCTCTTCGATCGTAAAATCCTTGATCGTGAATTCATCGAGCGTCTTGATCTGGTCCGCCTTCGTGCTTACGCCGGAAGCTGTGATCTCGTAAGAGTCGTCGGATAGAAGGCGATTCAAGGCCGAGGCGTCTTTCTTCCTGAAGGCTTCCCACACCTCGCGCTCTTTCGCGATCAGCATCTCTTCTATGGGAGCGCTCTTGCCCGCCTTCTCCCGCGCCATATCCTGGGCGGCGCGCGCCGGGATCAGGAAGAAGACCAGCGCGGTTATCGCGAGGACCGCTCGTTTTTTCAAAGCCATGCGATACTCCTTTCGTTTTTCCGGGAAATCAACTTGTGGGAACCGGGGCTTCGCGGCCCCGCGCCGTCACGCGCTCGACCCCGACGATGCGGTTATCCTCTATTATGAGCGCGTGATCGAAATTGTTCACGGTCGGGCAGATGTGCTTCGGTACGAGGTACAGGGCTTCTCCAAGGGGAGGCAGAGCGCCGCCCGCGAAGGCGTCGACCGGCAGGTGCTCTTCGCTGGGCCTGAGCGGCAGCAAGTCGCCCCCGCCCAAGATCGCGCACGTCGGGACGCCCGCGTCGGCCGACACGGTCTTGTGGCCCGCGTCGCAGGTGAACAGGCGTTCGGACGGATGGCTCACTACGGTAGAAACGACGACGGCCGCCGGGCGATAGCCGTACTCCCGGGGGAGCTGCGCGAGGCTCGTGCAATCGTTGTAGACTATGGTGCCCGGCGAAGCGCGATGCGTGAAGGAAGCGGCGGCGAAGGGCGCGTAAGAGAGCGTGCAGGGGAAAGCGGGCGTGCCGGCCGTAACCACTTCGCCGACCGGCAGCCCGGCCTGCTCGAGCGCCGACACGACTTTCATCAGCCGGTCGTAGCCTCGGTGCGCGACCGATTCCCGGTCGGCGAGATCGTATTTCGAGAGGTGCCCGTCATAATAATGAAGCCCGCGAAAAGTCACGCCCGATGACTCCACGGAATGGGCTATCTCGATGATCGTATCGACGCGGTCCTGCTCGACTCCGGTGCGGTTCATTCCCGGGTTCACGTCTACGAACAATCCGACTTCGCTTCCGCGCCAGGCGTCGATCTGGGCGGGGCTCTCCACGAGCGCGGATACGCGCGCGCCGTCGAACCTTTCGGCAAGCTCGCGGATGCGGCGCGCGTTGGCTCCCACGGCCGGGTAGGCGACCAGCACGTCCGAGGCCCCGGCCTCGCAGGCGGTCGAGAGCTCAAGCGTCGTCGAGCACTTGAACGCCTTGACGCCGTGCCGGACGAAGCGCCGCATGACGAAGGCGAGCTTCGCCGTCTTGACGTGCGGCCGCCAGCGGTTCGCGTCGCCGAGCAGCCTCACGGTTATCTCGATGTTGGCATCGACGATCCGGGGATAGATTGCCAGAGCGGGCGTCAGGACCGTTTCGATGTTCTCTATTCTATAGCAGTCCATGGACAGGGCGGGTAGAAAGAGGGGCTTTGCGGGTGTGGCCATAGTTAAGATTTCCAGATCCGATAAAGCGGGCGGGAGAGCAAGTCGCGGCAAGTCGGGCTCGCGCCCGGCGAGCTTACGCCTTGGGGTGCGCCTTGTCGTACACCTCCATGATTTTTTCCATCGACACCTGCGCGTAAATCTGCGTGGAAGAGAGCCGCGCGTGGCCGAGCAATTCCTGGATGGCGCGCAGGTCGGCGCCGTTGCCCAGCAGGTGAGTGGCGAAGCAGTGCCGCAGCGAGTGCGGGCTGATGTCGTGGGCCATCGCGCATTCCTCGACGTACTTGTCCAGCATGCGACCGACCGACCGCGTGGTGATGCGCGTGCCCTGGTAATTCAGGAAGAGCGCGGACGGGTCGCGCAGCTCTTCGGGAGCCTCGATCAGCAGCTCTCCGCGCACCCCCATATATTTTTGCAGGGCGTCATTAGCCTGCGATCCGAACGGCACGACGCGCTCCTTGCGCCCCTTTCCGCGCACGCGAATGGACGTGTGCGTGAAGTCGATGTCTTCAAGATTGAGCCCCGCGAGCTCGGCCACGCGCACGCCGGACGCATAGAGCAGCTCCAGTATGGCCCGGTCCCGCTTGCCCAGAACGGTCTCCGTGTCGGGCGTCTCTATGAATCGGATGACGTCATCGATCGGGAGCACCTTGGGCAGCTTCTTCTCGAGCCTCGGGCTCGCCACCAGCCGCGCGGGGTTCATCTCGAGCACCTGCTCGCGGCACAGGAATTTGAAGAAGGTCCGCAGGGTCGCCAGCTTTCTCGCGATCGAGGTCTTCTTTCGCTTCTCCTGATAGAGCTTGGCGAGGTACTCGCGAATCGTGATGTGGTCTATCTGTTTAATGTCGATGTAGCGGCGCGCGCCGTCGGGTCCGACCGGGCAGATGTGGTCGTAAAACTGCTCCAGGTCGCTGATGTAATTGCGCAGAGTGTGTTCGGACACGTTGCGCTCGTATTTCAGATGATCGCCGAAACGGTCAAGGTACTCTTGCATGATCGAAGGCTCCCGAGCCGCCTGCTCGCTGTAAACGGGGATGCCCTAATTCTATAGAGCGTCACGCCTGCGTCAAGGAGAAAAGAGTGCCCGACTTTCGCGTCGGGAGGATTATCGAAAGCGAGTCTCTTATCACCGGAGAAAGACCGGCCTTCGAGCTGACCGGAAGCTTGAGGCATGAGGGCGGAAATTCAAGGCTATCCCCGCCGCATCTTCATCGCGGCGAGGGTATTTTTCATGAGCATGGCTATAGTGAGAGGGCCGACTCCGCCGGGGACGGGCGTCAGATGCCCCGCCACCGCGCTCACCTCTTTCGGGTTCACGTCGCCTACGAGCGTATAGCCGTTCCGGGCTAACGCGCCGCGGCGCTTCTCGTCGTCTCCGAACAGGCGTTCGAGCTCCGAGCCGTCCGTCACCCTGTTCATACCGACATCGACGACGGCGGCCCCCGGCTTGATGAAAGACGCGTCGACCATCGCCTTCTTTCCGATGGCGGCGATTACGATATCGGCCTCGCGCGTGACCGAGGGCAGGTCCGCCGTGCGCGAATGGCAGACGGTGAGGGTCGCGTCCCTGTGCAGCAGCATCAGGGCCATGGGGAGTCCGACTATGCGGCTGCGCCCGAGCACGACGGCGCGCTTACCTTTGATCCCGATGCCGTATCTGTCGAGTATCTCTATCACCCCGGCCGGGGTGCACGGCCTGAGCCCCTGCTCGTTGAGCGTGAGGCGGCCGACGTTGACCGGGTGAAAGCCGTCCACGTCCTTGGCCGGATCGACCGAATTCAGCACGAGGGCGCTGTCGACCTGTCGCGGGAGCGGCATCTGGACCAGTATACCGTCGATCTCGTCGCGCAGGTTCAGCTCTCGGACCAGGGCGAGCAGCTCGTCAGTGGTCGTGGTCTCCGGCAGCTCGATCTTCTCCGAGTAGAGCCCGAGCTGCTCGCAGGTCTTCACCTTGCTGGAGACGTAAATCCGGGAAGCCGGATCGGAGCCCACGAGCACGGCGGCGAGTCCCGGCCGCAGGCCTCTCTTCGAGAGCTCTGTTACCTCGGCCTTCACTTCGTCTTTTATAGAGCTTGCCACGGCCGTGCCGTCGAGCTTGATTGCCGTCATCGATCAGACTCCGCGAGATCAATTGAGATTGCCGGTATCCGCCCGGATTGGGGAGTATGATCCGTGGTCGCGCGGCTTGTCAAATTCGAGCGCGAATAGCCCGCGCGCTTGGGGCTGTTGAATTCGCGAGCTCAGGTCGTGTAACATCGCTCGTGAGTTTTAGTTCATGGACGGGCTGTGAGGGATTCGATCAACTTTCATACCGGGTGAGATTATGAGTAACAGACTCAGGCTTATTTCGCTTGCGCTGGTGGTCTTAGCGCTGGTCATTCCGGGCGCGCGGATTTCGACCGAGCAGGGCGCGGGCCTCGCGACGGCGGGCGCGCAGGGGCCTGCTTTTTTCGGCGCGCAGCGCTTCCCGGCTATCGCCGTGGACAAGGACGACAAGGTGTACATGGTGTCGTCTACGGCGACCAAGCCGGCGGGCGCGGGCACGCCCGGCAGCCAGATATTCTTCACGATGTCTAAGGATGGCGGCGCGAGCTGGGACAACCTGCCGAAGACGAGGAATCTCTCGAAGTCCAGGGGCGAAGCCTTCGGACCCTCGCTCGCCATAAACAAGGTCGGGAAGACCCGCGTGTACATCACCTATCATGACAATTCGAACGGCACGACCCAGGCTTACCTGATCAAATCGAAGAAAGGCACAAAGTTCAAGGCCCCGAAAAACGTGACTCCTCACGGCGGCGGCGCGTTCTCGCCGCGCGTGGCGCTGGGCGAGAATGAATCGGTCAACATCGTGTGGGGCGATACTTTCGAGACCGCGAGGAAGATCAAGTTCATCCGCTCGACCGATCAGGGCGAGACATTCGGCGAGCCTGTCGAAGTGACGCACTCGTCGGGCGACGCATTCGAGCCCGAAATCAGCATCGACAAAGACGACGCGATCAACATCGCCTGGGAAGATACGCGGAGCGGAGTGAGCGCGATCATGTTCGCGCGCTCGACCGACCAGGGCGCAACCTTCTCCGACGCGAAGCGCGTCTCGGCAGGCGAGGGACGGGCGGCCGAGGCCCACATAGCTACCGACGGCGAGGGGAATATACACATCGCCTGGGTGGACGAAAGCAACGGGGACGCGCAGGCCTTCTACGCGCGCTCGACCGATCGGGGCGAGACCTTCTCCGCGCCCATTGACGTGAGCCGCGACCCGGGCGCCAGGGTGCTCAAGCCTGTCATCACGACTTTCGGCTCCAGGGTCTACCTCGCCTACCAGGATGAAAAGCCGGGAAACAAGCAGGTCTTTCTCGCCAGGTCCGAGAATGGAGGGGTCGAGTTTTCAAACCCCGTCCAGGTCTCCCGGGCCGACAACAGCGTGCCCGGAGGCCGGGCGCACAGCGTGGCGATGGCCGTAGACAGCAAGGGCAAGCTTCACATCGCGTGGATAGACAGCTCAGTGATTGGAAGGGACGAAGGATTGCTTTTCTACAGCAACTCGACCAACGGGCGGAGTTTTACGACGCAGACGGCCGTAATCTCTGCGATCTGATCCGATTAGCGGAGATCTGAATCGAGCACGGGGGCGGAGTACCTGCAATCGGGTACTCCGCCCCCGTCTCTTATTTCACTCTGTATCCGGCCGGGTAGTTCAGACCGACTCCCGCTTCGGTCGTGACTTTTATCGAACGAAAGCCCGACCCGGTGTTGGAGCTCTGATACGTGATGAGCCATTGACTTCCCAGAGTCTCTTTGAAGTCTTTCAAGAAAGGATCGAAGCTCACGAAGCTCGTGCCGGAGAAGAAGGCTTCGCCGCCCGTCTCGTCCGCGAACCTCTTGAGCGACCCCTGCGCGTAGTTGATCGCGAGCCTGCTCTGACTCGTCGGCCCTATCGACGGGGCATAGAAGGTGAAGGCGGCGACGCCGCGCCTCTGCGACTCGTTGATGGCGCGGTCGAGGGCCAGCGACTGTCGCGGGCTCGCGTTGCGAAGGCCCTGCGAGATGTCGAGGCCGTCACTCACGAACATGATCATGCGCCGCCCTTCGGGCTGCGAATCGAAGTGAGGGAGAGCGTCGATCACTCCCGTGTAAGGGTTATAAGGCGTGCCCGCCTGGCTGCTTCGGAGTATGCGCAAAGAGTCAGCCGCGCGCCCGAGGTCGGTGGTGAAGTCCTGCTGAACGCTCAGGCTCCCGCTCGTGAGGTAGCCGGTCATCACGCTCGACCCTTGCGGCAACCCTCTTATAAAGTCCTTGATGTCGTCCAGCTCGTTGTTGACCCCGGGCACGAGATCGTCCTGGATCAGCACGGCCATTATGACCGGAGCTTCGTTCGCGGGCTTTACGGAGAGGATCTTCTGGGAGCGCTTCTGCTCGCGCACGGCGAAATCTTCGGGCTGAAGGGCGGCCGCGGCCGCGCGAGCGCGTTCGTTATGCGGGTGCGCGCTAACCAGTATGGTGACATTGCCGTCGCGCGCGACCACGCCCTTGCCGCCTTGAGCCGAGCCGCTTGCGACGAGCACGAGAAGGGCCGCGACCCCTGAGGCCATCCTGAAGATTCTTTGATTCATTCTGTGGTACGACATAATTTTCCTCGTTCGGGCCCGTCGCTCACCGGCGACCGGTCCTTTGACTTTCCATTAATTTACAGACACAAGTATTATCTCACACCGGAAGGCGCCGGTGCCCGGGATGCGAATCTCAGGCCTGAAGCCCGGGATTGGTTTCGAGAGGCGCGGGAAGGTCTCAAGCGCGAAGGATGGACGATGCCGGCGCTCTCAGCCCCGGCCCTGTCAACGCCCGCACGCGTGACCGTGCGGGCGGTGACA
>DATLMR010000085.1:0-12208 GCA_035537555.1 Blastocatellia bacterium | reverse complement strand
TTTGATCTGCTCGGCCAGGTGAAGGGCTTTGTTCAGCCATACGGCGGCTTCATCGTACTCCGCCATGCGGCGGCAAGCGATCCCGAGCATGTTCCAGACGCGCGCAAGCTCCGGGCGGGCGCCGCCCGCCTCGAACGACCGGGCCGCGGACTTGAGCAGATTCACGGCCCCTCGATAGTCCTGCTGGTTTAGCAACTCGACGGCGCGTTCCACTTGCTGTCCGGGGTCGCTCCGGTTTTCGGCCGACTGACCGGGCGCGGACTGTGACGGCCACGACGAGATGGCATACGGAAAAGTCAGGCTGACGAGAAGGGCGAAAAAAAGATGGCCAAAAATACTACAAGCCATAGCACGCTAGATCCTAGACGAGCCAAAAAAGAACGTCAAGCGCCCGAAGCCCGCACAGGCTCGAACGGGCGCGGTCAAACTCTCAAGGGAGGGGCCGTTCAACGCCCGAATAGCAGGTGGTGGCGCGCGATATTTCAAATTGACAAATAGACGGACTGTGGTATTATCCCGTCGCGATTTTCGACAGCTAGGTATTTAACACTCATACCTTTGGCTTTCCCGGCGAATTCCGTACTGAAATATTCAAAGACAAGACGGTTTGGGTGAGAACCGGCTTTGGCTTTCACGGGCCGATTACCTTCAGGTTTCAGCAAGGCGCTTTCAGGTCTGTTCAGGCAAGACCTGGAGCTCGCTCAACAACGTCCGCCCGTTGTTTCAAGCATGAATAATCGATTCCAACGATTACATGACTAACGCCCCGTTCATTCAGTCAGTCAATTAGTTCAAAGCCCCTGCACAGGGATTAAGGAGAAGTGTCCAATGAGCAAGAAGAAGCGACCCTCGATTACTTCATCGGGGAGATCAAGAAAGATCAGAAAGGGCGATACCTCGCTCGCTTTATGGCCTCTACTATTAACCGCGGTCTGCCTCGTGACGGTAACTATGGCGGGCGTCTTTCTGAGCCCGATTCGGAAGACGAATGCCGCGGCGCCGCAGATCGAGAACGGCATCAGCCCTGAAGCCATGGCTCAGATAGAAGCGCTGATCAACGAAAAGGAATCGCGCACGGGCACGCAAACCAAGATCGATTCGCAGCTCATCTACGAGCTGAGGATGCGAAACGGCCAGAGCGTTGCCGAGGGCGTGCAAACGGTTGAAACGGACATCTCCTACACCCCGCGGGGAGGAGTGGAGCTGGACATCAAGGCGGAAGTAAGCGATTCGCTGTTGAACCAGCTAAGGGCCAACGGCGCTCAAATCATCACTTCCGTACCGGCGGAAAAGAGCGTCCGCGTCTCGGTCGATATCGACCATGTGGAGAGCATCGCGGCCCTCCCCGACGTTATATTCGTCCAGCCCAAGCAGGAAGCCACGACTTCCCAGTTTAATAGACCCGTGGATGATACGAAATCCGCGAAGGGGTTTTCGAAGAGCTCTGCCAGGGCATACGTTCCGCCCGTCGATTTCGCGACTCGCGCAGCCAGGGTTCAAGGGGCGGTCATGTCCGCTCTGGCCGGCAACGCGCAGGGTAATGTCGCCGGCAATGTCCCCCCGACCGGGGTGGGCAGCCGGAGCTCAGAGGCAGACCTCACGCACAGGGCCTTCTCAGCTCGCGGCGCTTTCCACATAAATGGAACGGGCATCAAGATCGGCGTCCTCTCCAACGGCGTGACAAATCTCGCCGCGAGCCAGGCCCTCGGCGATCTCGGCCCCGTTACCGTCCTGCCCGGACAGGCGGGCTCCGGTGACGAGGGAACGGCGATGCTGGAACTGATCCATGACCTTGCTCCCGGCGCGCAACTCTATTTCGCCACGGCCCTGAACAGCATCGCGAGCTTCGCGCAGAACATTCGCGACCTCAGGGCCGCGGGATGCGACATCATAGTCGACGACGTCTTCTATTTTGTGGAGACGCCGTTTCAAGACGGCCAGGCTCCCAGCGTAATATCGAACACGAATGGCGGCGTGGTCATTCAGGCCGTCAACGACGTGACGGCGGCGGGCGCGCTCTACTTCTCGTCGGCAGGCAACTCGGGCAATCTCAGTGACGGCAGCTCAGGCGTATGGGAAGGCGACTTCTCGGACGGCGGCGCGACCGGAGCCCCCTTGCCCGTGGGCAGATTTCACAACTTCGGCGGCCAGAATTTCAACACCTTGACGGTCGCCAACACGGGCGGCGCTCCTATATCACTTTACTGGTCCGACCCTCTGGGCGGATCTTCGAACGATTACGATCTCTTCCGCCTGAACGCGGCGGGGACGGCCATAGCCGCAAGCTCGACCAACATCCAGAACGGCACGCAGGACCCGATCGAGCAGATCAGCCAGAGCACGGCCAACCCGCGCATAGTGATAGTGAAGAAAGCCAGCGCGGCCCCGCGCTTTCTTCACCTGAACACCAACCGTGGCGTCCTGTCGATCGGCACGGCGGGCCAGACGCACGGGCACTCGTCCGCCGCGAATGCATTCGGCTGCGCGGCGACGCCCGCGGCGACGCCCTTCGGCGGGCCTCCCAACCCGGTCGGCCCGTTCCCGAATCCGTTCGTTGCGGCGAACACCGTCGAACTCTTCAGCTCGGACGGCCCGCGCCGCATATTCTTTCAGGAGAACGGCACGCCCTACACGCCGGGAAACTTCTCCGCGACGGGCGGAGTCTTGCGCCAGAAGCCGGACATCACGGCGGCAGACGGCGCATCCGTTACGGGCGTAGGCGGATTCCCGAGCCCCTTCTTCGGCACGTCGGCGGCAGCGCCGCACGCCGCGGCGATCGCCGGGCTTATCAAGTCGGCGAACCCCGCATTCACCCCCGCGCAGATCCGCGCCTTCCTGACCAGCACCGCGATCGACATCGAGGCTCCGGGCGTCGATAGAGATTCCGGCGTCGGCATCATCGATGTGTTTGCCGCCCTGCAAGCCTCGGGCGCGCCGGGGACCGCGTTCCTGGAATTCGGCTCGATCACCGCCAGCGAAAATCCCGGCGACGGCAACGGGATCATCGACGCGGGTGAAGGGGCGAGCCTGCTCATTCAATTGAAGAACACGGGCGTGGCGAATGCCACGGCCATAAACGCGACGCTGACGAGCCCGACTCCGGGGGTCATCATCACGATGCCGAACACGTCGCCTTATCCCGACCTGCCCGCTTTGGGCGGGAGCGGGACGAACGCCGCCCCCTTCCGCTTCACGGTGGCGAGCAATGTACAGTGCCCGGCCACGCTCGACTTTACCCTGACGGTCAACTACTCGGGCGGCGTAAGCCCTCAGGTATTGACCTTCAGCATTCCTTCCGGGCCGCCCCCGATCAACATATCGTCGGTGCTCGACACCACCGCCCCGACGGCCGGAGCGGGCTTCACGACGACGACCGGCACGATCGGCGTGCGGCACTTCCGTGACGGCATTCCAAGCGCGTGCGGGCCGCCGAAGGCGGCATTCCCCGGGACAACCCAGCCCGGCAACCGGCAGTTTGACGCCTACACGTTCACGACCTGTTCCAACAGCGCGCCGAGCTGCATAACGGTAACGCTTACGGGCGCGAACGCCATCAACCTGTTCACCGCCGCCTACACCGGGAACTTCAATCCGGCCAACCTGGCGCAGAACTACCTCGCGGACGCGGGAGCGAGCGCGGCCAGCAGGACATACGGGTTCAGCCTTCCGGCCGGGCAGCAAACCTTTACCGTCATCGTCTACGACGTGCCTCCGGGCCTCGCCACTCCGAGCGGCTCGGCTTATTCGCTCGCCATCTCCGGCGGGTGCATCGGCGCTTGCGCGAGCCCGAACCAGGTGCCCGTGGCCCAGTGCAAGAACGTGACCGTATCGGCGGGCAGCGACTGCACGGCGAACGCTTCGATCAACGACGGGTCGTTCGACCCGGACGGCGATCCTATAACCCTTACCCAATCGCCCGCCGGGCCGTACCCGAAGGGCACGACGACCGTGCTATTGACGGTAAGTGATCCGAGGGGCGCGACGAGCCAATGCACGGCTACCGTGACCGTGGCGGACACCACGCCGCCGACGATCACCTGTCCGGTCAACAAAGTGCAGAACACGGACCCCGGCCTCTGCTCGGCTATGGTGGCTTACAACAGCCCCGTAGTGAGCGACAACTGCCCGGGCGTCGGAGTGCCGTTCTGCACGCCTCCGTCCAACTCGGTCTTCCCGAAAGGAACGACCACCGTCAATTGCTCCGTGACGGACGCCGCTTTGCTGACCTCGACCTGTAGCTTCACCGTGAAGGTCGAAGACCACGAGGCCCCGGTCGTCACGTCCAGCGTAACCATCACTCAATTGTCAGTGCCTGATCACAACATGATCAACGTGGGACTCTCCGCCTCCGCCACTGACAATTGTGACTCCAGCTTAACTTTTAACGTCAGGGTCTACGGAGATGAGAATGATGAAGAAGCCACGGGCGATGGCAACTTCTCGCCCGACGCGAAGAATATCGGTCTCGGCTCACTCAGGTTGCGCTCGGAACGCAATGGAGCGAAGGACGGGCGCGTGTACCTGATAGTCGTCACCGCAACGGATTCTTCGGGCAATGTCGGACGATCAAGCAGGACCGTGACCGCTTCAATCAGCAGCAGCGCTTCCAGCTTGCAAAGCGTCGCGAATCAGGCGGCGGCGGCAAAGGCGTACTTCGACCAGTTCGGCACCCCGCCTCCCGGGTACTTCGTCATCGGGGACGGGCCGGTCATCGGACCCAAGCAGTAGAGGTAGACCGTCGCCGCTCTGAAAGCGGCAACGGTAACGATCGATCCTTATAGAGAAGTGGTTTACCGGGGGAGTCCTGCTTTCAGGACTCCCTTTTTTATTTGCGTACGCGGGGAGGGAATGGGCAGTCTATTTGTACCCCGTAAAAACTGGTACAATCCTGATTCGATTGGATAAGATTATCAGCTTGAGGAAGCACCCTCTGCACAGGAAAGCGGGCATGGAAAGATCATTCGACGTAATAGTAATCGGGGCGGGCCACGCCGGCTGCGAAGCGGCGCATATCTCCGCTCGCGCGGGGGCGAAGACGGCTCTCATCACCATAGACACGAACTCCATCGGGCAGATGAGCTGCAATCCCGCGATTGGCGGCATAGCCAAGGGCCACCTCGTTCGCGAAGTCGATGCGCTCGGAGGGCTGATGGGCAAGGTGATTGACGCGACCGGGATCCAGTTTCGCCTCCTCAATCGCAGTCGCGGCCCGGCCGTCCAATCCCCGCGCGCCCAGGCCGACCGCAATCTCTATCGAACAGAGATGCGCCGAAGACTGAAGGCGACCGGCAATCTGACGATAGTCGAGGGGGAGGTAGCCGAGATCAAGATCGCGGGCGCGAGAGTCGGAGGCGTCGAGCTTGCCGACGGGACCGAGATCACGGCCCGCGCCGTGGTGCTCACGACCGGCACTTTCCTCAATGGGTTGATTCACGTCGGCCACAGGCGCTTTCAAGCGGGCAGGTCGGGCGAGCCCGCCTCGATCAAGCTTGCCGCCTCCATTCGCGCTCTGGGATTTAAGGCAGGAAGGCTGAAGACGGGCACGCCTCCGCGCCTCGACGGGCGCACGATAGATTATTCGAAGTTCGAGCGCCAGCCCGGAGACGAGCGCCCCGTCCCCTTCTCTTTCGAGACCGAAGAGATCAACCGGCCCCAGATCGAGTGCCACATAGGCTATACGAACGAGGCGGTCCACGACGTTATCCGCCGCAACCTCGACAAGTCGCCCCTCTACAGCGGAGAGATCGTCGGCGTGGGACCGCGCTACTGCCCTTCGATTGAAGACAAGGTTGTGAAGTTCGCCGACAAGCCTCGCCACCAGATATTTCTGGAGCCGGAAGGCTACAATACCTACGAAGTCTACCCCAACGGCATATCGACCAGCCTCGCCGAAGAGGTGCAGCTCGAGATGGTCAGAACCATTCCCGGGCTTGAGTGCGTGAAGATGCTCAGGCCGGGCTACGCGGTCGAGTACGACTTCGTGGATCCGCGCGAGCTTTACTCCACGTTCGAAACCAAGAAGATCGAGGGCCTCTACCATGCCGGACAGATCAACGGCACGTCGGGCTACGAAGAGGCCGCGGGTCAGGGCATAGTCGCGGGGATGAACGCCGCCCTCGCAGCGCTCGGGCGCGAGCCCATTGTGCTCGATAGAATGGAAAGCTACATCGGAGTGATGTCGGACGACCTCGTCACCAAAGGGGCGGACGAGCCGTACAGGATGTTCACTTCACGCGCGGAGATGAGACTCTCCTTGCGATATGATAACGCCGACCAGCGTTTGACGCCGGTCGCTTACGGCGCGGGCGTCATAAGCGAGGCCGATTATGACGCTTTCCTCAATCGCCGAAGCGATATCGAAAGCGTCAAAGAGACGCTCGGCCGTATCAGGATCAACGACATCGCACACGAGATTCCGGGCCTCTCGGAGCTCGAAGGCTCGCCGGAGAGCTTGTCGGGAAAGCGCCTCGATTACCTGGCTCGCCGGCCGGATTTCGATTCCGACAAGCTGCTTGAGCTGGCCCGGAGCGCGACGCGCGGCTCTATAAAAGCTCGCGAGATCGTCGTCGCGCTCAACGACATCAGGTATTCGGGGTATTTGAAGGACCAGGAGACCCTCGCGAACAAGAGGGGCCGTTACGACGACCTGGAGATACCCGCCGGGATAGAATTCTCGAAGATTTCGGGCCTCTCGAACGAAGTAGTACACAAGCTCGGCGCGGTGCGGCCGCGCACGATAGGCCAGGCGGCGCGCATACCCGGCATCACGCCCGCGGCGGTCTCCATCCTTATGATCGAGATGCTCCGAAGATAGGCCGAGCCATTAGAACCGCGCTCGTCACGGGTCACTTCTTCTGACCCGCCTGCCGGGATTCGGAAGCCATCAACTGCTCGATAGCGTCCGGGTCCGAAGGAATCTTACCGCTCAGCTTGATCAGGCCCGAGGCGGTCACCAGGTAATCGTCTTCGATTCTGACGCCCAGCTTCTCTTCGGGAATGTAGATGCCCGGCTCGATGGTGATTATGGAGCCGGGAGGCAGAGGCCCGTCGTAAGAGCCGACATCGTGCACGTCCATGCCGAGCCAGTGGCCCAGCCCGTGAATGAAATAACGTTCGAGCGTGTTTCCGGCCCGGTCGCGCAACGGGCTCTTCCTCATGACTTCGGTCGCCACCTGCCCGAGCTGGTACATCGACATTTGCCCCGGCTTGAAAGCCTTCTCGCACGCGCGTTGCGCGTCGAGGACGAGCTGGTAGATCTCTCGCTGGCGCGGCGTGAATTTTCCGCCGGCCGGGTATGTTCGCGTGATGTCCGCGGTGTAATAGCTGTATTCCGCGCCTATGTCCACGACGACCGTCTCGCCTGCCTCGATCTTCTTTCGATTTTCGTTGTAATGAAGAATCGTGGAGTAGATGCCCGATCCGACAATCGAGGGGAAGCCAGGCCGCTCGGCTCCATTGCGAGTGAAAGCGTATTCGAGCGCGCCCTGCACTTCGTACTCGTAGACGCCGGGCCTGATGGCGCGAGCCGTGTCGCGATGCGCCTCACCCGTAATGTCCACGGCCTTCTGCATGAGCCGGACTTCGGCCTCGGACTTGATCTTGCGCATCTCCGCGATGGCGGGCGACACGTCTTCTATCAGGGCTTCTGGAAATTGCCGCCTAAGAGAATCGGCGAACTGCCTTTCACGCGAGAGCTCCGCCGCAGGCCCCGAGGGCGTTATCGTGTAGAGCTTCACGGGTGATTGCCCGGCCTTGCGCGGAAGAGCGGACAAGATTTCTCGCAGTCGCTGTTGAAATGTATCCGAGCCCGCGACTTCGGTTATGCCGAACATCTTCGCCGCTTCGGCGCCCGGGCCGACCTGAACTCCCGTCCACCGCTCGTGAATGAGATTGCGCGGGGGGATGAAGAGAATCTCCTGAGCGGGCCTGTCCGGAACGAGCGCCTGGGGGACGAGGACCAGATAAGCGGCCGGCGTTTGAACGCCCGTCAGGTACATGATGTCGTTTCCCTGCCGGAACCTTCCGACCTCTCCGAAGTCTTCTTCGTGAGCGCCCCCGAGGACGATGGCTCCATCCTTGAGCTTCTCCATCAATCGCTTTCTTCGCTCGCGGAATTCGGACTTCGGCTGGTTCGCGAGCAGGTCATCTCCGGCCCCTCCCGCCTGCCTCGTCGACCCCGCGAGCAGAGGCGAAACCGGCAGAAGGCCCAGCAAAGCTATGGTTGAGGCAATCACGGCCCGTACGAAGTCGGCTCGGGATACTCTGTTTTTCCGGCGCGTATTATCCATATTAAATTTCCTTGTTGGAGGCCCTCCATCGAAACGAGGTATTCGTTTTTTACCTGCCGAAAGCATACCCGAAAGCCGGCGTCAGCAAAAGGAGCGAGCGGCAAGCGGGCCGAGTCGCGATACGAATCGCGGCCTGACAGGTATGGGACGCGCCTCAACCGATTGTGGTTTGCCCGGCCCGAAAGGCGCCGCGCTCAAATGCGCCGCCGGGCCTGGAGCTGTTAGAATGGGCGAGGGCATTCGACATCGGGAGGATAGAGACGTGGCGAAAAAGTCCGAGAAGATAACGCTTGAAAAAGAGAAGCTCAGACCGAAAGAGCGAGCGCCGATAATGCCGACCAAACATATCGAAGATAAGCGCACCCGCAACGAGCGGCAAGTCAAGCACAAGAAAGACCTGCGCACGCTGCCCGAGGAATAGCGCGCAAAGGGTGTCGCGCCGGGTGCGGGACAGGCGCTCAAATGCGACTCAAGAGAGGGAACGTCCCGCGAACGTCTCCGATAACGGGTTCTTTTCATCACTCGTCAATCTTGTAATACAACTTTCGGGCGCGCACGGGGGCCGAAGAGCTCGGCCCCCGAGAGGCGGGCCACGATTTAAGGAGGTTAAACGTGAGCGATCACCAGTAGAGACCTCGCGCGGCCGAGCACGTAGCCCAGGCATTGCCCCATAGTTTCAGGATCGAGCGCGGCGAAGCTTTCATCGAGTACCACCAGGTCAGCGTCCTGCAACAGCGAGCGGGCCATGAAAAGCCGGCTCCGCTCGCCGTGTGAGAGCTGCCACCCGGTCTCGCCCACCATCTGCAACAGCCTCGATGGCATGCGGTCGAGCAATCCGCCGAGCCCGAGCTCGCGACAGACCTCTTCGGCCTCCCGAAAGTCTTCCTCCTTAGGGGGCCATCGCTTGCCCATCAGCAAATTAAAGGCGAAGGTCCCGGTCAGCACATGATTTTCATGAAACTGCGGGGATGATGCTACGCGCCGCCTCCATCCCTCATCGCCGATGGTATTGTGATCCAATCCGCCCAGAAGGATGAGCCCGCGCTCCGGCTCCCGCAACCCCGAGATCATCGAAGCGAGTGTCGACTTGCCTCCGCCGGAGTCCCCCTCGAGCAACAGCCTGTCACCTGCCCTGATCTTCAAGTTGCAGCCCCGCAGAACAGGCTCGCCCCCGACGCCGTAGCGATAGACAATGTCGCTGGCTTCGAGCAGCAGCTCACCTTTGTCGGGAGGGCTCTCTCGCGAGAGGATGGCGGTCGAGGGCGGAGCGATTTTTTTCCGCCTGCCCGCCGCCTGGAATAACGGGGCGACTTTCTGCCACGCGATAGCGACGCCGAGCAGCGACGACAGGCTCGCCACGAGCTTTATGAACGCGCGCGACGCCAGAGCGATTCCGCCGAGCGAGATTGCTATTTGCGCCGGAGAGCTCCCCGCCCAGATGAAAGCGGGGATCAGTCCGGCGACCCCTGCGACGAGCCAGCCCCTCGCCAGGGCCGACTGCACGACTGCGACTCGATCCATCGAATAGGACTGCGAGAGATACCGGTCGAGCACCTGGTCTTCGCCTTCATGCCATTGCACGCGGCGCTCCTGAGCTATGCGCGTCCGGTGGCCGACCATTCGCTCGATCAGGTCATTCGTCATGCCCAGCCGCGTCTCGGTCCATTGCCGTCTTCGTCCAAAGTAGCGCCAGGCTACCGCCCCCGTTAACGCGACCCAGCCGACGAGCAAGGACATGTGCAGCAGGCCGCCCGCTCCCGCCGCGAGAATGGCTGCCGACACGGTCAGCTCAATGACCGCGACGAGTCCGAGAAACCCTCCGCTCATGGCAAGCGTTTCCAGCGCCGACGATTCGATCACGCGGCCGAGTATACCGCCCGCGCCCTCGTGCTTTATCTCATCAGGCTCAAGTCGCAGGGCGCCGCAAAGCAGGCGCTTCTTGAGCATGGAAGCGGCGTTTATCGCGAAGACGCCCTGCGACCAGACGGCGAGCACGCGGAGCGGGACTGCCGTCAGGAGAAGCAGCCCCCAGGCGACGAGCTTGCCACGTTCGAGGCGGCCTTCAAAGATCGCTCCGCCCAGCACCCACCACGACAGAATGACGAGCGCATACTGAAGCATATGAGCAAGCAGGATTGTGGCGAGCCTCCCCGGCAGCCTCGATTGTCGCGCCTGCTCGCGCGGCCTGGCGCCCGGCGAGAGCCGCAGCAGCCAGCAGTCTTTTACCCAGATATGCCCTATCTGCTCGCGAAATATGGCTGCCCGCGCGCGGGCTTGCTTCCTTCTCGCGACCCCCATCTCGTCGAGCAGGCCGTTGACCTGATTCAGCAGCGGAGCCTCGATCTCTCCGGTCAGCAAAGATTCGACGGAATCCGCGCGCACCTTGCGCACTCGAAGGTCCGGGGCGAGCACCAGAATGCTACCGCGCCTGCAACCGAGCATGGCCAGGAACCGGTTATCTTCTTTACCGGGCAGTCGAATGAGGGCGGGCGCGGCGCTTCGCACCAGCTTCTCTACTTCCGCGTAAGGGCATACTATCGGCTCCGCTTCGATTCCGATCCGGCCCCCGGCCGCTTCAATCCACCGGCTCAGGGGCTCGCCGGAATAACCTGAGAAACTCGCCGGAGGGTTCGACATATCTACCGGGTTGGTCAGCAGACCCGCTCGACGCGCGAGCGCTTCCATCGCATCTCCCAGGTTTGCAACCGGCCACGACATTTCGATCGGGTCCTTTTTCACTCTTAGCTCCTCTGGACACCTTCGACGATCTGTCCGCCCTCTAACCTGATATTGTGCCACCTGTCGCTGGCCCACATCTCGGCGCGCAACGTCTCTTCGGCTTCTACCAGTTCGCGATAGCGCGAGCCCGCCTGTTCCATCAAATCGGCCGGGTCACCGTCTTCGACGATGCGCCCGCCGTCAATCACGAGCACGCGCTCGAATGCCTGAGTCTCGCCCACGTCATGCGTAATGCAGAGGAGCGTGGCGCCTTGCCACAGCTTTCTTGCTCCGCTCAACAAGCCGCGGCGGCGCTCGCGGCTCAGCCCTCGAAAGGCCTCGTCGAGAATAGCTAGCCGCGCTTTGCCGCGAAGCATCGCTCGGC
The DNA here is from genome assembly GCA_035537555.1 of Blastocatellia bacterium. Classification (GTDB taxonomy): domain Bacteria; phylum Acidobacteriota; class Blastocatellia; order UBA7656; family UBA7656; genus DATLMR01. The sequence continues at coordinate 817 of DATLMR010000085.1, read as the reverse complement.
CGAGGCGGACCCGCTGCCCCTCTCCCCCCGAGAGCAGGCTTCCCGATTCGCCCAGCGGCGTCTGAAAGCCCTCGGGGAGCTTCTCGAGAACGCGGCGCAACTCGGCGCCCTCGATCACAGAATTGATGGATGTAGAGGCTTCAGGCGGAGCGCCGTAGCTGAGGTTCTCCAGAAGAGATCGGTTCCACAATTGAACCGCCGGGTCGACCCACGCGGTCTCTTCCCGCAGACGCTCCAGCCTCTCGCTATCGAGGGCCTCGCCGTCGACCAGAATCCGGCCGCCCGTGGCCTTGTGCCAGCCCAGCAGTAATCCGGCCAGGCTCGACTTGCCCGCGCCCGACGGGCCGACGATTGCGACGTGGCTGCCGGGTTCGATTTCCAGGTTCACGTCTTCAAGAATCACGTGGCCGGCCGCGCGGACGCTCACGCCGTCGATCGTCAGGCGGACGCCCCGGCAGTTTGAGGCGCTCTCGCGTCCATTCAGGGCGATCCTTTCGTCCCGCGTCACCGAAGGCTTGACGAGGATAAACCCCGGGGCTTCAGCCGACAGAGAGGCCGCGGCCGCGACCTCTAGCTTTCTATCGACATCTTGAGCCTGATGATTTTCGGTGATCGCCCCGGTCCCTGAAGCCGTCTCTTCGGGAGCGCCGAGCGGCTCGAGGAGCCTCAACGTTACGTTGCGATGCAAAGGATACTGATGGGCAATCTGCGCGACCTCCTCTCCGAGCACCGGGAGATTCAAAGACCAGTAGACTAAAAGCAGCACGCCGCCATACTGGTCGGTTGTGGCAAAATAATTGAGCAGAAGCCACGCCGT
>DATLMR010000084.1:0-6999 GCA_035537555.1 Blastocatellia bacterium | reverse complement strand
CGAGCAGGCCCGTAGACGGGTCGATCTCGGCTGAAACGATGTTGCCGGGCCTGGGGAAGCTGTCGCCGCCGAGATCGGGCCTCAAGGCGAGCGCCTGCTTCATGAAGGCGGCCCAGATGGGCAGAGCGGACTTGGAGCCTTCGAGGCCCAGCTCCGAATTGTCGTCGAAGCCGACCCAGACCACGCACACGAGGTTGGGCGTATAGCCCGCGAACCAGCCGTCGCGAGAGGTCCCGGTCTTGCCCGCGGCGAGCCCCGTGAATCCCATTGCGCGCGCGCGGGCGGCGGTCCCCCGGTTCAGCACGTCCTGCATCATGCTGGTCATGAGCCAGCTTATCTGAGGTTGAAGAATGGGCCGCGTCTCCGGCTTCGACTCCGATATGCTTACGCCGTCGGCGTTCGTGATGCGCTTGAGCGCGCGGGTCTCGGCGAGCTGTCCGGCGTTGGCGAATGCCGTGTACGCCCGCGCGACCTCGAGCGGCGTGGCCTCAGCCGTCCCGAGCGCGAGGGCGGGAAAGGGGCGAGACTTCGGCAGCCCGAGCCGCTCCGCCATGCGGGCCACTTTTGCGTAGCCGACCCGCTCGGCTATGCGGACCGTCACCACGTTCAGAGAGTGGACGAGCGCGTCTCTAACGGGCACGTCGCGCTGCGAATATACCTTGCCGAAGTTTTCGGGCGCGTACGTCTCTCCGCGACCGTAAAGGAAAGTTTCCGGCGCGTCCATAAAGACCGTCGCGGGAGTAATGACTCCATCCTCGGAGTCCTCGTAAGCGGTATTGAGTGCCGTCGCATAGACTATCGGCTTAAATACGGAGCCCGGCTGCCTGTGCGCGTCGACCGCGCGATTTAGCTGGCTCTGGCTATAATCTCTGCCTCCGACCATCGCCAGTATCTCTCCGGTCCTGGGGTTCAAGGCGACGAGGGCGGCCTGAAGTGTGCCGGGCGGGACGGGGTTCTTTTTGCGTTTCGCGAATACCTGGTCGAGCGAGGCAAGGGTCTCGTTCACAGCCTTGTCCGCCGCCCTTTGCAGGGGAAGGTCGATGGTCGAATATACCCTGTAGGACTGGCGGGAGAGGTCGCGCGCGGCGAAACCGGACGCGAGCTGCTGTTGCAGATAATCGACGAAGAAGGGAGCGTCGCTATTTAGCGCGGTGCTCTTAGTCTGAATCTTCAGCTCCGTGGCCTTCGACTGCGCCGCGCGCTCCGGTGTCAGAAGGCCGGCTTCCACCATTGAGTCGAGAACCTGATTGCGGCGGGCCTTTGCCCTCTCGGGATCGCGATACGGCGAGTAGAGACTCGGCCCGCGAATGATCCCCGCGAGGAAGGCGCTTTCGGGCAGGGTCAGGTTTACCACGTCCTTGTTGAAGTAGTTCGAGGCCGCCTCTCCGACTCCGTTTATCGAATAATTGCCCGATTGCCCCATGTAGACTTCGTTGGCGTAGAGTTGAAATATCTCCTCTTTCGAGAGCTTGGTTTCGAGCACGAGGGCGATCATCATCTCCTGGATCTTGCGCTTGAAGGTGCGCTCGGGCGTCAGGAAGAAGTTCTTCACCAATTGCTGGGTGACGGACGAACCGCCCTGGTGGATCTCGCTCTCTTCGACGTTGCGCCATAAGGCGCGGAAGATGCCTCGGAAATTGATCCCGGAATGATCGAAGAACTGCCTGTCCTCTATCGCGACAACCGCGTTAACGTAGTCCTTCGGAAGGTCCTTGAACGATACGAGCTTCTGCTTTTGCCGCTTCTCGCTCGATATGGCGGTCATCATTTCAGGCTCTAAAGAGGCGCTGTCGAGATGGCGTTTCGTCTCAAGGTCCGTGATCTTGCCGATACCCTTGCCGCCCGCGCCGAAGACGATGCTGATGCTCGGAAACTGGCGCGCCCCGTTTATGATCGCCTCGCCGCTCGAGTATATATCCAACGTGTCGTTCTTTACCTGATACCTGCCGCGCCTGGAGTCGGCTTCCTTGCTCGATTCGACGTAGCCGATGCCGTCCAGATAGCTCTTGATGTATTGCAGAGTCAGTCCCTGCCCCACCCGGACGCTTCGAGGGGCCGCGTAAATCCCCGTGGTCCTGATCAGTACGTCTCCACGGAAGCGGGCATCGATCATTCGCGAATACTTGAAATAGAAGAAGGCGAACACGGAGACGCCGATCAAGACAAGGATGCCCATCACGGCCAGCCGCCCGGGACTGAAGATACGGCTCAACAGGCTCTCGGAGCGCGCCTGTCTCTTTATGACCCGCGTCTTCGGTTTTCTGGTTACGGTTGCCAAACTAGAATGAACTCGCGATCTCTTGAATTTCTACGAGCGGTTAGATTCCTACGCTCGCCAATAGGTTTGTTTGACCTACTACCTGCCGCGAAAGCCTCCAAGACTCTAGCATTTACGTATGAGCAAAGACAAGGAAGGGTCAGGAATGATGCTTATGCTTATGATCGAGTCGATGAGATTCTTCGAAGCGGCATTCAACTAAAGGAGAGAAGCGCGGGCTCCCCTCCCTATCGATGTCGCCTCAAGCCTGCGCCAGATAGCTCGCCCCCGGCCCTTGATCTCTCGTCCCCGCCCGGTGCACGAGGAGTTCGACGCGAGAGTCGGAGAATATCTCCGTGATCGCGTTCGTAAGATCGGGCGAGACCTTTACCCTGACGAATTGATTGGGCTGCACGCGCGCGACCGAGCCGTCGAGCATTCTGATGTCGAATCGAAGTCCGCAATCGCCCCGGTGCCTGTCCAGGAGCCCGTGCAGGCGGTCGAGCCTCTCCGTGTCGATGGAATCGACGTTCAAATGAATTATCATGGTTCGCGCCGACCGCTCCCTGATGTTCTCGAGAGCCTGTATCTCGTCGGCTATGATGGTCATCGAGCCGCCGTCATCGATCTCCAGCCGGCCTTTGAGCAACACGGCGGTATCATTTTGCATGACGCCGTTCGCTTTGCCGAATGGCTCGGGCCAGGCGACGACCTTGACGGTCCCGAACTGGTCTTCGAGCTGGAAAAGGCCGAAGCGGTCGCCTTTCTTCGTCGTCCGCACGTTCAAATCCGTTACTATGCCGCCTATCGCCACCTGCCCGCCGTGATGCATATTCGAGAGGCGATCCACGTCGATGTTGGCGAAATCCGAGAGCACCCCTTCATATCGCAGGAGCGGGTGGCCCGAAATGTAGAAGCCCAGGGTCTCTTTCTCGCCCTTGAGCAACTCCTGCGTGGTCCATTCTTCGGCGTTCGGCAGAGACATGTCGGCCACAGGGGCCGCGGCCGCCAGCGCCCCGAAAAGGTCCGCCTGCCCCGTGGCCCGCGAGCGCTGCGACCTCTGGCCCGTCTCGATCGCGACATCTATAGCGGCGAACAAGCGCCCCCGGCTCTGGGCCACGGAATCGAAGGCCCCGGCGCGAATCAGGCCTTCGAGGACTCGCTTGTTTACGGCCTTGGGATCGACGCGCTCGGTGAAGTCGTACAGCGAGCGGAAAGGCGACCCGGTATCGCGCGCCTCGATGATCGAAGAGACGGCGGATTGCCCGATGCCTTTGATGGCCGCCAGCCCGAACCTGATCGTGTTGCCGCTCGCGGTGAAGCTGTCGAAGCTTGCGTTCACGTCGGGAGGCAAAATCTGTATCCCCTGCGTGCGCGCCTCGTTGATGTACTTCACGACCTTAGCGGTGTTGTTCAATTCGTTCGAGAGCACCGCGGCCCAGAAGTGAGTCGAGTAATGGGCCTTCAGGAAGGCCGTCTGGTAGGCGAGGTACCCGTAGGAAAAAGAGTGGGCGCGGTTGAAGGCGTAGTCGGCGAACCCTTCGAAGCTCTGCCACAGCTTCTCCAGCTTGCCTTTCTCGTGGCCGCGCTCCGTCGCCTGCTTCAGGAACTTCACCTTGTGCTTGTCCAGCTCCTCGCGCTTCTTCTTGCCCATCGCGCGGCGAACGAGGTCGGCCTCTCCGAGAGAGTAGCCCGCGAGCTTCTGGAAGACCGCCATCAGCTGTTCCTGGTAGACACAGATGCCCAGGGTATTGCCCATGACCTCCTTCAGCTCCGGGAAGTCGTAGCGCACCTTTTTTCTGCCGTGACGGCGCTCGATGAAGTCATCCACCATGCCGCTGTCTATGGGGCCTGGCCTGTAGAGCGCGTTGAGCGCGGACAGATCTTCCAGCCCGTCCGGCTTGAGCCTGCGGCAGATATCTTTCATGCCTTCCGATTCGAACTGGAAGATGGCTTCTGTCTTGCCGTCCGCGAAAAGCTGAAGCGAGGCCTTGTCGTCGAGCGGGATCTTCGAGAGGTCGAGCTCTATGCCCGCCTCGCGCTTGATGGACCTGAGACAGTCGTCGATGATCGTGAGCGTCGTGAGAGCCAGGAAGTCCATCTTCAGCATTCCCGTCTTCTCGAGGTCCGTCATCGTGTACTGGGTCGTTATTTCATCGCGCGAGGTCTTCGAGACGGGCACCAGCTCGTAGATCGGCCTCGGAGAGATCACCACGCCCGCCGCGTGTACCGAAGAATGGCGCGAGCAGCCTTCCAGCCTCTGCGCTATCTCGATGACGTCCTTGACGCGCGCATCGGCCTCTATGGCCCTCTTGAGGTCCGGGTTCTGCTTGATCGCGTCTTCGATCGAGACGTTGCGCCCGCGCACGGGCGGCGGGATCATCTTGGCGATCTTCTCCACCTCGGCGTAAGGCATCTCAAGCGCCCGCCCCACGTCTTTGATCGCGGCCTTGGAGGCCATCGTCCCGAACGTGCTGATCTGCGCGACGTGGTCGCGCCCGTAGTAATCCGCGACGTAGTCGATGACCTGCTGCCGGCCCTTAACGCAGAAGTCGATGTCGATGTCGGGCATCGACACGCGCTCGGGATTCAGGAACCTCTCGAAGAGCAGGTCGTATTGAAGCGGATCTATGTCGGTGATATGCAGGGAGTACGCTACGAGCGAGCCGGCCGCCGACCCCCTGCCGGGGCCGACCGGGATCGAGGCTCTCCTGGCGTAGGCGATGAAATCCCAGACGATCAGAAAGTAGCCGGGAAAGCCCATCTGAGTGATGACCTTGATCTCGAGCTCCAGCCGCGCCATGTAATCGTCGCGATCGCACTTGCGGTCGGGCCTGTCTTTGATCGCCTCCCATCTCTGTTCGAGGCCCTCTCTGGCCATCTTCGCGAAGTAGCTGTCGATCGTCTCCCCTTCGGGGACTCGATAGATGGGCAGGTGGTTCTCGCCCATCGGGATATCGAGCTCGCACATCTCGGCTATTGCGACGGTGTTCAGGAGAGCCTCGGGCATGTCTTTGCCGAAGAGCATCCACATCTCTTTCGCGCTGCGGAAATAGAACTCCCCTTCTTTATATTTTATGCCCCGCTTCTCGTTGACGGTCTTGCCCGCGCCGATGCAGACGAGAATATCGTGCGCGCGCCAGTCGTCCTGCATCAGGTAGTGACAGTCGTTGGTCGCGACCAGGGGGATGCCGGTGCGTTTCGAGAGTTCTATCATCCCGGGAATGACCGTCCTCGTCTCTTCGTCCAGGCCGTGATTCTGAACTTCAAGGTAGTAATTGCCCTTGCCCAGAATGTCTTCGAATTCCTTCGCCTGCCGGGCCGCCTCGTCGAATTTGTCCGTGAGCAGAAGGGAAGAGGGGACCCCCGATAAACACGCGGACAGGGCGACTATGCCTTCGCCGTGCTCGGCGAGAAGCTCCTTATCGATCCGGGGCTTGTAATAATAGCCGCGGGTGAAGGCGAACGAAGATAACTTCGCCAGGTTGTGATAGCCCTTGAGGTTCTTGGCGAGCAGAATTATGTGATTCGTTCCGCGCTGGTTGCCTTCCTCGCCCCGATCCGTGTGCTTGCCCCTGGCGATGTAGGCCTCCATCCCGACTATCGGCTTCACCCCCGAGCCCTTCATCTGATTGTAAAAAGAGAGCGCGCCGTACATGTTCCCGTGATCGGTCACGGCGACCGCGCGCGCGCCCGTCTCCTGCGCCTTCTTTGCGAGCGGCTTTATCTTTATCGCTCCATCCAGGAGGCTGAAATCCGTGTGAAGGTGAAGGTGTACAAAATCTTTCTCGTTCATTTTATCTCTTCAGTGAAGGGCCTCGCCGAAACGGTAGGGGCTCCGTCCCGGGCGTCTCGTCCGAATCCGCCATACTTTCGCGCATACTTTCGCGGAGCGAGCGCCTTCTCTTCCTCCGCGTCACGCGCCGCAATATAGCACATCGAAAGCCGGGGTGTACACCACAAATTGTGGGGAAATTATCCGGATGCCCAAGATATTGAGCAAGAGGGAATTAGACTGTGGAAAACATGTGGAAAATGTGTGGAAAAAAAGCAGGGGGCAGGGTGAGAGGGCTCGAGAGGCGGGCGGTCATTCTATGGGAGCGGCGGTCTCCCACTCTTCATAGAGTTTATTGAGGCTGGAGGTGATCTCGTTTTGTCGCAGGCCGAGGTCCGAGTAGCGCTCCGGTCCCCAATCGGACGTGGGGTTCGAGAGCTTGTTTGAGAGCTCTGAAAGCTCGGCTTCGAGCGCGGCGATCTCTTTCTCTATCTCCTGCACGGGGCGCTTGCGGGTCGCGGCACCAGAGCGGGGTTTCTCGTTTCTGACGGGTTGTCTCCGTTTCGGCGGGGCCTCTTGCGTCACCTCCGATTTCGCGTGGCGAATAGCATAGTAATCGGAGTAGCTTCCGGTATGGTAGGTGGCCGTCCGGTCCTCGAAGTGAAGTATCTCCGTCGCTATTCGGTCGAGGAAGTACCTGTCGTGGGAGACGGTGATGATGGTACCGGAGTATTCGGTCAGCGCGCGTTCGAGGGCTTCGCGCGAGGGGATATCGAGGTGATTTGTCGGCTCGTCGAGCACGAGCACGTTAGCGCGGCTGTAGATCAGCTTCGCCAGGGCGACACGGCTCTTTTCGCCTCCTGACAGGGCCGAGACGGTCTTGTAGATGTCGTCTCCCGTGAAGAGAAACCTGGCGAGGTAATTCCGCAGCTCGCCCGGGGTTGCGCGCGGCGCGGCGACGGCGACC
>DATLMR010000083.1:0-4369 GCA_035537555.1 Blastocatellia bacterium | reverse complement strand
CGAAGCGAAAGCGTACCCGTACACCGATTTCGATAGAGAGGTCATACAGGCGAACCGGCCCCGCCTGATCACGGGCTCGCCTGCGACGATGCGGGACCGGCTCTCCCGCCTGGGCGAGCAGATGGGCGTTGACGAGATCATGGTCACGACTATGATTCACGATCACTCGTTGCGGCGGCGCTCCTACGAGCTGCTTGCCGACGCCTTCGCGCTCTCGCATACTGCAATGGCCTGACGCCCGGCTCGCCCGAATCGGCGTGACGCAGCAGACGGGCGGCACGGGCCGGGGCTTTCCGGTATTCCAATTTCAGTTCTCATCGGAGAGCCGAAGTGGTAAGTTTTCAAATCCGGACGGCATCGCGGACATAGAGAAAGGAGAATCGAATTGAAGACGTTGAGAGAGCATGCCCTTGAGTCCTGGGCCCAGGAGCAGGATAAGCGCAAACAATCGGACCGCAAGAAGCGAAAGAGAAGAGCAAAGAAGATCGAGGCAGACATCCATGATCTTCTTCCTCGGGATTCGAACGACTACCAGTTCGAGCGAGAATTGGAAGACGCGGATTTCGGCGTAGTCGTAGTCGTTACCGACGGTGAAGACACTCTCAGGTTTACCTATGACGGCGACAACGAGCTGGCGCTTATAGGAGAGTGTCCCGCCTGTCACAAACATTCCGTCAGCAAGGCCATAGATAACGCGGCGGATTTGGGAGAGATGCTGGAGTCTTTCGAGACGGGACCGTCTCACGATTGCAGTCTCAGGCGGAAATGATCGGGCGCGCCATTGAGCGGGTAAGCTCGCATGATAGCGCCGTATCGCGATGCAGGCCCGGACCTCTTTAACGGTGTTCGGCTGAATCGTTACGGTCCACCCGCTCGGGCTGCGGGTCGATCATTGTAAACGCGACAAGCGCGCTTGCGAGAGCAAGCCCGGCGGCCACGAACATTATCAGGCGGAAACCGAATACGAAAGACTCCCTGATCGCCTGCCCGAGCGTTGCCCGCGTTTCGTCGTCAACTGTTTGAGGCAGCTCAGCCCCGGCCAATCGCCCGCGCTGCTCGTCGAGGATGCGGCGCGCTTCGGGAGCGAGATCAAACTGCTCCAGCCGGCGGTCCAGGTTGTAGTTGAAGGCATATAAGACCACGATGCCCATGGCCGCGATCCCGAGAAGCCCGGCGGTGCGTGACACGGCATTATTGACGCCCGATGCGATACCCGCATAAGTCTTCTCCACCGCGCTCATCACGGTGGTCGTGAGCGGAGCCACGCTCACGGCCATCCCGAGGCCCAGCACCACCAGGGCCGGGAAGAAGGTCGTCCAGTAGGAGCCTCCGGCATTCGGAAGCATGAACAGGGTAAACCCGATGGCCACGATGACGGGGCCGAGCATCAGCGGCCCACGCGCGCCGTGCCTCTCCGCCAGGCCCCCGGACCAGCGCGACAGCAGGAACATGATCACGATGAATGGCAGCCACGCCGCCCCGGCTTCCGTCGCGGAGTATCCCTGCACCTGAATCAAGTTGAGCGGAAGAAAAAACAGCGCCCCGCCCATAGACGTGTAGAGGAAGAAGGTTAGCAGGTTGGCCCCTCTGAAGTTCCGCGAGCGGAAGAGCGTGAGCGGCAGCATCGGGTTGCGCGAACGGGCTTCGACTCCGAAAAATGCTGCCAGCGCGAGCGCGCCGACGGCGAGCGCGGCCAGTACGGGCGGATGGGCCGGTCCCAGGCGCGGCCACTCGATCAGGCCGTAAACTACGCCCCCAAGTCCCAGGGTCGCGAGCCCCGCGCCGGTCCAGTCCAGGTGTTTACCGGCTCGTTCATCCCGGCTCTCAGGCACGCGCCAGAATGAGATCAGCAGCACCGCGAGCGCCAGGGGCGCGTTTATAAAGAAGACCGCCCGCCACGAGACGTGCTCGATCAGCCAGCCGCCCAGAACGGGCCCGACCGCCGCGGTCATCGCCGTAAACCCGGACCACGTGCCGATTGCTCGCCCCCGCCTCTCTTCATCGAACGAGGCGCTGATTATGGCCAGGCTTCCCGGAACGAGCAGCGCGCCGCCCACGCCCTGAGCCGCGCGCGCGACGATCAACTGGCCGATGCTCGGCGCCAGGCCGCACCAGACCGACGCGAGCGCGAAAAGGGCGACGCCCAGAGAGAAGACGAGCCGCCTGCCATACCGGTCGCTCAACGAGCCTCCGACCAGAAGCAACGCCGCGAGAAACAGGGCGTATGATTCCACGACCCACTGCACGTCCTGCACTGTCGCGTCGAGGTTGGCTTGTAGAGCGGGCAGGGCGACGTTTACGACCGTGCCGTCGATAAAGGCCATGCTCGATCCGAGAATCGTCGCGGCCAGAATCCACGGAACGGCGGCCGGATTCGATGTTACAACGCCTTCGTCGCGAGGCTGTTTGAAGATATTCGCCCTCCCGAGGTCAGAGCTCTATTACGGGCCGGGAGCCTGTCGCTCGCCGAACAGTTTAGATGCCGTAGAGAATCGTTCTTGCCGATATTGCTCGCTGAGCGAGAGCAGGGTTAGGCGATAGATGCCAGGTAAGAGGTGAGCTTGGTTTCCTTGATGATTAGATGGTGCTCCACGCTCGTCTCGATGAGGCCGAGGTTCCGAAATCTCTGCATGAACATGCTGATGCGAGGTCTCGTGGTGCCGACCATTGAAGCCAGCTCCTCGTGCGAGATTCTCAGCTCTATTCGTATGCTGCGAGGGTCCTTTTTGCCAAGCTTTCTGGCCAGTTGCAGCAAGGTCTTGCCTAAACGCTGTTCGCTGTCGACAGTCACCAGATTCGCGATGGACACCTGCTGGTCCGCCACGCGCACGGCCATATACTTGATGAAACCTTCGAGCAGCGAGTCCCTGCTCAACGTCTCAAGGAATTTGCCGCAATGGACCTGTTTCAAAACCGAGTCTTCCATCGCGGTGGCCGTTTCCAGACGGCCCTCCAGCCCCGACAGGCACAGCTCGCCGAAAATATCTCCTGAAGTATGGATCGCAAGCATGCACTCCTTGCCTTCAGAGGAAACCATCATGAGTTTGACCTCTCCGCTTTCAATGAAGTACACCATCTCCACTTCATCGCCGACCGCGTACACATAGTTGTGTTTGGCAACCGCGATAGAGCTGTAGTCTTTGGTCTCGCGCTGCAACGAACTGCGCAACTGCGCCTTGAACAGCTCCGTTTCAGCATTGTATTGAATCATATGTAACCTAGCCGGGCGATTACCGGCTCGAATCTACCCCGTTTACCGCCTGCGATAGTATACGCCCATCCCGAAATTGAAGCTGTGCAATAATACACTATCACGAAGATATATCTCTTAAATTTTCGATTGTTCCTCAGGAGAGCCGCAACTCTTAGCCGTTTACGATCTCTTTGAATCTAAGAGCATCCCTCTTCATCTCGATGTTATTAAAGAAGACGTAGGATTCCGCCCCCGCGGGCAGCATCGAGCACAGCTCCTCCATCTCCTGGTCTTCGTATGAGTACCTCCAGCCCCCGCGCCCGTGCAGCCTGAAATAGCACTTGCCGGGAGTGACGGTCCTCTCCGAGAAAGGGTCCACCACATGCCACAGGTCGAGGTCGCGGCACAGGTCGCTGATCAAGTCACGAGGCCAGGCGCCGCGCGGCTCCCAGCAGAACTTCAGCCCCTCTCGTTTCACGCGGCCGAAGAATCGGAGCATGTTTTCAACATTATCGTTAGTCGGCCTGAAGCTCGCGGGGCATTGAAACAATACCACCCTCGCGTCGAGCGCCTTCGCGCATTCGTACGTAACTGTCCACGCCTCTTCTACGATCCCGCTCGGGCGAAAAGAGCCCGCCTCCTCTCTCTCTTCGTCGTCGAGCTCTCTCTTGAGGCGCTTGTAAGTCGGGCTCGAGGACTGGTGGGTTATGAGCTGCCAGGCTTTCAGCGTGAACTCGAAATCGGCGGGCGCTTCAATCCGCCACTTCTTCAGCGTCGCGAGCTGGGGCGGTTGATAGAAGGTGTGTTGTACCTCCACGGAGGGAAAGAGCGGGTAGTAAGACTCGCGCGAGGAGCGGAACCCGCAGCACCCGATTTTGACGAGCCGTTCACCTGAAGTCATAAACCAGTAAAGGTGGCCGCGCCGCGATTTGAGGCGCGGCCTGACCGATTTCGAGTTAACCGTTCGCTTCGAGGGCGGCGGCAATCTCGGCGAGGGCCTCCTCCTCGCTCTTGCTGACGCGCGCTCCGCCGAGGCCGAGAAACCCTCCCTCTTTAGAGGCCGCGGCCACCCTCGCCCCAACATCGAGCAGCCAGGCCTTGTAAGCGTCGCCCTCTTTCGCATCGGCTTTCGCGCGCAGAATTGAGGCCGCGCGCCGGCAGGCTTCAATCGCCCTG
>DATLMR010000082.1:0-2897 GCA_035537555.1 Blastocatellia bacterium | reverse complement strand
CGGACGGTGGGCATCGATCCCGAAGAGTATTCCGGCTTCGCCTTCGGCCTGGGGATCGACCGCATGGCCGGGAGGATGTACGACATCGACGACATTCGCCTGCTCTTCGAAAACGACGTGAGATTTCTGGAGCAGTTCGCGTGAAGCCTTTGATTCGCCTTCCATGATTCTCTCCGGCAGTCGGCGGGGAGAGCGGGCGGGGCCGTGTCCGCCCATATTCGGTTCAACCGATGCCTAATACCGGAGATCATTCAAGCGACAAGAGCGTTCTGATACTCGGCGGCGCGGGCCTGGTCGGCGCGCAGATAGCCCGGCAGATCGCGCGCGAGCTGCGGCCCGCGAAGATCGTCATCGCCTCGCTCTATCAAAAAGAGGTGCGCGAGCTCACGCGTGAATTGAAGAAGGAGTTCCCCTCCGTCTCCTTCGTCGAGCTATGGGGGAACCTCTTCGTTCGCTCGGAGTTCGCGAGGGAAGAGCGATCCGACCTGGTCGCAGGCGCGGCGCGGCGTCGCGCGCTTTATGAAGACCTCTTCGGGCCGCTCGACCATGCCTACGAGAGGTCGATGCTCGCCGAGTCCGTGCGCGAGCACAGGCCGGGCGTCTTGATCGATTGCGTCAACACGGCTTCGGGCATCAGCTATCAGGATGTCTACACGAACTCGATCGAGGTGCGAAAGGCGCTCGACTTCATCGACGAGCGAATCTCCGATCGCGACATGAAACAGATATGGGAGAATCGCTCGTCGTTCGAGCGCACGCTCGAGACCCTCCTGGTCTCCCAGTCGATTCCGCAGTTGATCCGCCACACGCAGCTGCTCTATCGCGCGATGCTCGAAGTCGGCACGCGGGTCTACGTGAAAGTGGGGACCACCGGGACCGGGGGGATGGGGCTCAATATTCCGTACACGCACGGCGAGGACAAGCCTTCGGCCAAGCTGATGTCGAAGACCGCCGTCGCGTTCGCGCACACCGGATTGATGTTCCTGATGGCGCGAACTCCGGGGGGACCTATCGTAAAAGAGGTGAAGCCCGGCGCGATGATCGGGTACAAGAAGGTCACGTTCCAGCCCCTCAAGAGCAGGCGCGACAACTCGCCCGTACACATCTTCGCCTCCAAGCCGCAGCACCTCGGCGGCGAGCTCGAGCTGGCCCTGCCGAAGGAGGAGTTCCGGAAGCTGTCGGAGCTCGAGATGGTGGGGGTGGACACGGGAGAGAACGGCTTCTTCGCCCGCGGGGAGTTCGAGGCGGTCACCTCGATAAATCAGATGGAGTTCGTCACTCCCGAAGAGATCGCCCGCAACGTCGTCCTCGAAATCAAAGGGAGCAATACGGGGGTCGATGTCATCGCGGCCATCGACGGGTCGATCATGAATCCCAGTTATCGCGCCGGCTACCTGCGCGGCTCCGCCATCGAGGCCATGCGGAGGCTCGAGCGCGAGACGGGCTCCCATTCGATTGCCACGGGCGAGCTCGGGCCTCCGAAGCTCACGAAACTGCTCTACGAGACGCACCTGCTCAAGATGAAATACCGAACGCTTCAAGCCGCCGTGGGAGCGGAGCCTGAGAGAATTTCACGGGACTTATGGCGCTACATTCAGCGCCATAAAGAATTGCGTAACACGATCGTCTCGATAGGCATTCCCATACTATCACCCGAAGGGGATCGCCTCGTGCGCGGCCCCCGCGTGAACGTGCCGGAGTACGCGGGCAGCCCGCGCCTTCCGGTGACGCCGGAATCCATAGACGAATGGGCCGATCGCGGGTGGATCGATCTCAGGCCCAGGAACGTCGAGCGATGGCAGGAGCGCTTTCGGAGAATGCTCGGGTCGGCCCAGAAGATTCACCTCCAGGGGTCGGCGGCCATAAACATGGAGGCCTACAGGAGCGAAGAGATTCGCATCGGAGAGATCGTCGGGTGGATATTCAATAACGAAGAGGAAGGTTACCGAATCAAATGAAGATCAGTTACAACTGGCTGAGAGAGCTCGTCGATCTCACGCTCGGGCCGCGCGAGCTCGCGGAGAAGCTGGCGATGGTCGGCTTCGTGGTGGATTCCGTCGAGCCCTCGGGCGACGACCACATTATGGATGTGGACGTTACTTCCAACAGGCCCGACGCGCTTTCTCATCTCGGCATCGCGCGCGAAGCCGCGCTGGTTTGCGGCACCTCTCTCAAGTACGAGAGCGCTCCGGTCGAGGAAGGCGGCGAGCCTGCCCGCGAGATCACCTCCGTCGAGATCCTGGACGCGGAGCTCTGCCCGCGTTATGCCGCCCGCGTGGTCCGCAACGTGAAGGTCGGCCCCTCGCCGCGATGGCTGGTCGAGAGGCTGGAAGCCGTCGGGCAGCGCACGGTCAACAACGTCGCCGACATCAGCAACTACGTGATGTTCGAGATGGGGCAGCCGACGCACGCATTCGACCTGAACCTTCTGCGCGAGAAACGCATCGTGGTCCGCCGCGCGAAGCCCGGCGAGCGGTTGACCACTCTGGATGGGATCGCCCGCGAGCTCCGCGAAGAAATGCTGATCATCGCGGACGCGGAGAGGGCCGTCGCGGTCGCGGGCGTTATGGGAGGCGAAGAGACTGAGATAAACGCGAGCACGACCGACGTGCTGATCGAAAGCGCGTATTTCACCCCTCAATCGATCAGGCAGACCGCTCGCGCCCTCGGCCTCGACACCGAGGCGTCTCACAGGTTCGAGCGCGGGACGGATTTCGACGCGCAGGCGCGCGCGGCGGACCGGGTGGCCTCGCTAATAAAGGAGGTCGCTGGAGGCGAGATCGCGCCGGGCGTCGTCGACGCCCATCCGAAGAAGCTCCGGCACGGGCCGGTTCGCCTGCGAGAGATGCGCGTCGAGCGGCTCACGGGGTTGAAGGTCGATATCGAAAGGGCGTCCG
>DATLMR010000081.1:0-3805 GCA_035537555.1 Blastocatellia bacterium | reverse complement strand
CCCGGTCGTGGCCCGAAAATTCCAGCTCGCGCCTGATCAGAGCGCCCTCGCCGCAGCTCTCATAACTGAGCACGCGCTGAATGCGGGTCTCGACGTTTACCTCGGTCTCTATTCGCGTGCCGTCGCTGCTCCTCCTGACGTTGAACGTAGAGGACGGGGAGGCGCTGCTTGAGAGGGCGACGAAGGCGAGATGGCCCGGCTCGATCCGAGGCCTGCGCGTGCGCGCGAACTCTATCGTCACGGCTCGCCCTTCCGCCCGCAGCTCATAGGTCGTCGCTTCATCCGTGCTCGCGCGCGGGAGCGGGTCGATCTTCCACCCGAGCCGGCTCGCAAGCCATCCGCCGAGCAGCAGGGCGCGGGGGGGGATGCTTTCTTTATCCTGGGAACACGGCGAGTACTCGATCACGACCTTGCCCAATTGCTCCATCAAGGGGCGGTAGGCCGGGACGTCGTAAAAGCCCGCGACCAGCGCCCGCCACGCGGTCAGCCGCGCCCAGTTCAGGTCCGTGAAGGCCGTCCATCGCGGCTTCTCCTTGAGGAACGTGGCCAGGTTTATCAGGTCGCCTCGCGGGTCGGCGAAATTCGCCGAGTCTATGATGACGCGGTCTGAGATATCGACAAGCCGCTTGAATACCCTGTCGGTGAGCTGAGGGACCGCGCGCCACCATAGGTAGACGGGCAGGTCGGAAAGCAGGAGGGGGGCCACCGTGCTCGGGGCTTCATCGACCATCGAGCCGGTTGCGGTGATCGCAACCTCTTCGCAGCACACCTGCTTTTGCGACGAGTCGGGAATGGTGCAGTGAGAGGTGACCTCGGCAGTTATTAGATTCTCGCCCGCCTCGCGGTCGGCCAGGATCAATATAGCCCTGCACGGGTGCGCCGACGTGATCTCTTCTATGGCATCGCTCAGCCGGCCGGACTTCGTCGCGCTCGGGACGTAGACGATCAAGTTGAGCATCGAGGCCCGGATGACTCCGGCCTCCTCTTCTTCCTGGCTGGCCTGCTTCCAGAGCGAGATCAGCTGGCGCTCTATGCCCGCCACATCGATTGTGGACGCGCCGGAAAGGCCGGCGCCCCCGATATTTTCATTGGTGCTCATATCGCTTCATTCTCCTGTCAACGGAAAGTACGCGGGGAAAGTATGCGGGCTTCACTTGAAAAGCCCGCGCCGTCGAGCGTCGCTTTGAAATTCTTGGCCATGACTTCATGGCCTTCTCCACCTCCGTCCGTCTTTCTCTATCAACCTGTCGGCTTCATCAGGCCCCCACGTGCCCGATTCGTAATTCGGGAAATCCGGCTTTTCATTCTGCCACCGATCGAGCAGAGGCATGACGATCTCCCACCCGCGCTCGGTCATATCGCGGCGCGCGTAGAGTGTCGTGTCGCCAAGTATGCAGTCGAGCAGCAGCCGCTCGTAAGCCTCGGGCGAAGCGACCCCGAATGATGCGCCGTAACGAAAATCCATGTTGACCCATCTTATGCGCGTCACCTGTCCCGGCACTTTCGCGCCCACTCGCAGGGTGATGCCTTCGTCGGGCTGGACGCGGATGACGAGCACGTTGGGCTCGAGCTGTTGCTGGGGGATATTGCTGAAGAGGAGGAGGGGCGCTTCCTTGAACTGTATGGCGATCTCGGTCACGCGCTTCGGCATTCGCTTTCCCGACCTGAGATAAAAAGGCACGCCCGCCCATCGCCAATTGTCGAAATAGAGCTTGAGCGCCGCGTAAGTCTCCGTGGCCGACTCGGGATTTACGCCCTCCTCCTCGCGATACCCGGAGACGTGCTTGCCCAGGACCGAGCCCGCCCCGTACTGGCCGCGCACGGCATACTCGTCGACCCGGTCGTAGGGTATGGCGCGGGCCGACTGCATGGCTTTGACCTTCTCGTCGCGCACGGCGTTGGCCGCGAGGCTCGCGGGCGGCTCCATCGCGACGAGCGAAACGACCTGAAAGACGTGGCTCTGGATCATATCGCGCACGGCGCCCGCGCTCTCGTAGTACGAGCCTCGGCCTTCGACTCCGAGCGCTTCGGAGTTGGTCACCTGCACGTGGTCTATGTACTGCCTGTTCCAGATCGGCTCGAATATCCCGTTTGCGAATCTGAACACCAGGAGGTTCTGGACGGTCTCTTTCCCGAGATAATGGTCGATGCGGTATACCTGATCTTCGTCGAAGACCGCGGCTGCCTCCTGATTCAGGCGGATGGCCGAGTCGAGGTCCGTGCCGAAAGGCTTCTCGATGATTATTCGCGTCCACGTCCCGTCCCGCTCCTCCGAGAGCTGAGAGGCCCCGAGCTGCTTTATCGATTCGCTGTAGAGCGAGGGCGCGGTCGAAAGATAGAAGACGCGATTGCCCGCCGTGCCTCGCTCGCGATCGACCTGCTCGAGCAGCTTCGACAGCTCGGCGTACGTCTCCTGATTGGTGATGTCTCCTGCCAGGTAGAAGATCCCCTGGGCGAAGCTCTGCCACACGGACTCGTCCACGCGCTTGGCGTCGGAGAAAGAGGCCACGGCTTCTCTCATCTTCTCGCGAAACTCGTCGCGGTCCATGGCCGTTCGGGCCACGCCTACGATGGCGAATTCGGCGGGGAGCAGCCTCTCCTGCGTCAGGCGATATAGAGCGGGCACAAGCTTGCGCTTGGTCAGATCGCCCGAAGCGCCGAAGATTACGACTATGCAAGGGTCGGCCGTGCGTTCAAGTCTTACTCCTTCGCGCAGGGGGTTCTCTTCTTTTGTCATGGAATCCATCTCGCTCCTTCCGGGTCGCGGATCTGGTTTTTCAAGTACTGCTCTGAGACGGCCTCTTAACTTATAAATGATGGCTCTCGGTTCAAGCAACAGGCGGCGTCGTGAAAAGAGAAGTTCGCGCGTCGAATCGCGCGGCAACTCGTCTAATAGCCGGGCGATTCAGCCCGGGTTCCTGGTCTCGGGTGAATATGAATTGCAACGCGCTTTACCGCGTGGAATACTAAAGCGGGCTCAGAGCTTTCAAGTTTTCAACAAATTCGCCTTTACGTATAATAGCGCAATGGAATCAACCGAAGGAATTTCTTACATGTCGAACTGTCCCCGGTGCGGGGCCAGAAACAACGCGAACCTCGATGCCTGCCGCCTGTGCGGAACCTTCCTGGGCATCGAGCGCGACGCCGACTCTTCCGTTGAGAAGATCGACACCACCTCGCCGACCGTCGTCGTGCCGGTTGGAGACGGCGCGCAGCAATCCTCTAAAGGGCCGCAAGTGATCGCCCCGGCCGAGGCGGGGCCGGAGTCTCTGGCCTGCCCGGTCTGCCATACGTCCAACGAAGTCGGGTGGGCCTTTTGCCAGCATTGCGGAACCAGGCTCCCTTCCGGGCAGGTTCCGCCGACGGCGGACCGCAAAGCTCCGCAGGACCTGGTCACGGTCGTCGTGGAAGCGGACCAGCTCGTGCGGGGCGCGCCCGAGGAGTCGCCGCCGCCGCGGGACCCTTCGCCCGCGAGCCCGCCCGCGTCCGCGCCTTCGGAATCGAGCGCGCTTACCGAAGAGGCGCGCGTGCCGTCGCCCGTCGAGGTGCAGGGCGGGCTCTACTGCCCGAATTGCGGGAAGCAGAATATTATAAATAACTCTTACTGCTCCGGCTGCGGCGGGGCGATCCCGGTCGCGGAGACCGTGGCGATGGCTTCAGTCTCCGCTCCGCCACAGGGGCGGCTCCGCTTGATTATGGAGGGCGGGCAGGAGGGCGATCTCTTCGAGCTGAAAGACGAGACGATCGTGGGGAGGACGAGCGGCGACATCGCTTTTCCTCACGACGGGTTCATGTCCGGCCGCCA
>DATLMR010000080.1:0-10270 GCA_035537555.1 Blastocatellia bacterium | reverse complement strand
GGTTTCTACCGCCTGCGTTATCCGTCTACGCAGGAAAACGTCGCCGTCAATCTCGACACGAGGGATTCCAACCTCGCGCGGCTCGACCTGAACGAGTTCCTGGGAGCCGTATTGCCGGAGCGGGCGGGTCAGAACGCGAGGCCCGCGCTTTCCGAGACGATGGGCCCCGAAGAGATCGAGGGGCGGCAGAGATTGTGGCTGCCTCTATTGATCACTGCCTTGATTCTGTTCATAGCCGAGGCGGTGATAGCAAGGCGCATTCGAGTCGCGAAGCTGGTCGGTTGAAGACCGCTCGGCGGCTCTCCGCTTTAACGTTTATCGGTACTATGGTGTCCGGGTGGATTAAGAATTATACTCAAGGGCATCCGGTACGATTAGCCGCCCAGAGGGGGATCGTGGTATGAGTCCTCAGCAAAGAAGCGTCGTCGATTTGATCGCACAGGTCCGCACCCGTATCAAGGCCAGGCGGGTCCTGTTCGGAGTGCTCGTCACGGTCGCGGTCGCGGCCATGTCGCTCGCATTCGCGGCGTTCGCGGTCGAGCAGTTCAATCGCAGGGCCACGGTCGTAACGGCCATGCGCGTCCTGCCTCTCATCGCTACCCTCGCGGCGGCGGCGCTCTTCATTCTCAGACCGCTCAGGACGAAGATCGAGGACATCCAGATCGCGCGGCTCATCGAAGAGAGGTGCGGCCTGTCGGACCGCCTCGTGACGGCCGTCGAATTTTCGGAAGAGGCCGCGCCGGGCGAATCGCATCCCGCTCCGCTGCAGGCGTCTCCGGCCATTGTCGACCGGCTCATCAGGGACGTTGGCGCGCGGTGCACGACTCTGGACGTGGACGCCGTGGTCGATCCTCGCCAGGCCGTAATCTATGGAGCGGGGGCGGCTCTCATTCTGACCGCCTTGCTCGGGATGTTCTTCATCAGCTCGTCGCCTCTGTCGGATGGGCTGTCGGCGCTCTATGACCCTTTCGGCAACTCCGTCTCCGCCAATTCGATGTTCATCAACGTGGCTCCTGGTACGGCTCGCGTGCCGCGCGGCTCGGACCAGAAGATCAGGGCCACGCTCAACGGGTTCAACGCCGATCAGGCGCAGGTATTCGTTCGGAAGGCCGGGACGGACGGATGGCTCGGGCAGGCCATGGAGCCCGCGAAGAGGTACGATGAATTTCAGCACGTCATCTTCAATTTCCAGGATACGATCACCTATTATGTCGAATCGAACGGCATCCGCTCGCCCGAATTCACGCTGGAGGTGGCCGACCTTCCCTTCGTCAAGCAGATCGATCTGGTGCTGACCTTCCCTTCATACACTCGCCTGCCGAACAAGAAGATCGAGGACACGGGGGAAGTTGCCGCGCTCAAAGGAACGGTCGTCGATGTGCACGCGCGTCTGAGCGGAAAAGCCACCGCCGCGCGCATAGTGCTGAACGACGGCACGAAGATCGAGATGGCCTCGGAGGGCGATAATCGATTCACCGGGCAGTTCCCCGTCAATCAGGACGGAACGTATCGCATCGAGATCACGAGCCTGGACGGAGAGAAGTACAACGGCTCGAGCGAGCACGACATCACGGTGCTTCAGGACAGCCCTCCGACCGTGACCATCGACAAGCCCGGCCGCGATATGAAAGTGACCAGCATCCAGGAGGTCTTCGCGCAGGCGCGGGCCGAGGACGATTTCGGGGTGGGCGAGATAGAGCTTTTCTACTCGGTCAACGGGGCGGCGGAGCAGAGGGTCAAGCTTCAAGACCTGAAGAGCGATTCGCCCCGCACGCTTTCCGGGGCGCACACCTTCTTCCTCGAAGAGCACGGCCTCCAGCCGGGCGACTTCATCTCTTACTACGCGAAGGCTCGCGACAACGGGGCGAACGGCGGCCAGGAGTCGACGAGCGATATTTACTTCATGGAAGTGCGCCCGTTCGACCGCTCGTTCAAGCAGGCCCAGCAGCAGGGGGGAGGCGAGGGAGAGCAGGACTCGAACGCTCTGACCCGGCGACAGCGCGAGATCATCGCGGCGACCTTCCGCGTTCAACGCGAGCTCCCGGGGTACAGCCCCGAGCAGAGACAGGAGAACTTCAGCGCGGTGACTCTAAGCCAGGAGAAGCTGAAGGCCGACGCGGATGCCCTGGCCGAGCGCATAAAGCGCAGGATGGGGAACCAGCTCGGCGCAAACTCCGAATTTTCGAAGCTGGTCGAATACATTACTCAGGCCTCGAAAGAGATGGAAGCCGCTACCAACGAGCTGCGCGGGTCGAAGACGAAAGAGGCCCTCCCTCCCGAACAGCGCTCGCTCCAGCAACTCCTCCGGGCCGAAGCCATATTCCGCGAGATTCAGGTTGCGCAGGGCGGAGGGCAGGGAAGCGGAGAGAGTCAGGAGAACCAGGAGCTTGCCGACCTCTTCGAGCTTCAGCTCGACAAGATGAAGAACCAGTATGAAACGGTTCAAAGAGAGCAGCAGGCGAAAAAGGACCAGGAGCAGGACGAAATCGCGCGCAAGCTTGCGGAGCTGGCCCGCCGGCAGCAGCAACAACTGGAGCAGCAGATGCGCGCCCAGCAACAGCAGCAGGGCGGGGGCGGAGGCGGCAGCGCGCGGCAGCAGCAGGAGATGATCGACGAAACCAGAAAGATGGCCCGCGAGCTTGAACGCCTCTCCCGCGAGCGCCGTGACCCCAAGGCGGCGGAGACCGCGCGACAGCTCCAACAGGCCGCCGACGATATGCAGCGCGCCCAGGCCTCGTCGTCGTCTTCCAACAGCCAGGAATCGGTATCGCAATCGCTCAGGGCGCTCGAAAAGCTGGAGCAGGCCCGCCGCCAGCTCGATTCGTCCAGACAGTCGGGAGGCCAGCAATCCGCCCAGCAGTTGCGCCGCCGCGCCGAAGACGCTCTCGAGCGGCAGAAGGATATCGCGAAAAAAGTAGACGAGCTCGCCAAGTCCGGAGAGGCGGGAAAGTCCGGCCCGGAGGGTGAAGAGAAGAGAGAGCAGGTGGCCGAGCGCAAGCAGGCGCTCGCCGAACAGATGGCCGGGCTCGAAAAGGACATCGATCAGGCGGCGCGCGGGACAGGCCAGGGACAGCAACAGGCCGGCGATAAGCTTCGCGAGGCAGCAGGGGCGATCCGTCGCAACAAAATTCCGGAACGAATCCGCCAGAATAACCAGATGATAGAGAACGGCTGGCTCGACCAGGCCCGCGAGCGCGAGCGCGTTATCAGCGGGAACATCGAAGAGGTCGTGAAGAACCTTCAGGCCGCCGAAAACGGCGCGGGGCAAAAGAGCGCTTCCGAGAGCCTCGAACAGTCGCTCAACCGCGCGCGCGAGCTTGCCGACAACCTCGACTCGCTCCGCCGGAAGCTCGAAGCCGAAAACGGCCAGCAGCAAGGAGAGCAGGCCCAGGACGGGGGGCAGCAGGGGCGACAACAAGGAGAGCGGCAGGGAGAGCAAGGCAGGCAAACCGAGCAACAGGGCCAGCAGTCGCGAAACGGGAAGCAGCAAGGTCAGAAGGGACGACAGGGGCAGAAGGGGCAACAAGGACAACAAGGGCAGCAAGGGCAGCAGCAAGGTCAGGAAGGGAACCAACAACGAGGAGAACAATCCGGCCAACAGCAGGGGCAGGGCCAGCAGGGAGAACAAGGTCGACAGGGCCAACAACAGGGAAGCCAGGGCCGGCAAGGCCAGTCTCAAGGCCAGCAGGGTAAACAGTCGGCCGGCCAACAGTCTGGTGGACAGCAGCCGGGCGGACAACAGACAGGCGGCCAACAGTCGGGCGGGCAACAGGCGAGCGGCCAGTCTCAAGGAGGGCGCAGCCAGTCACCGAGCCAGCAGGGCGGCCCATCCACTCAGGATTCTCAGTTTCCTTCGAGCGAGGGAGGGCCTCCGGGCGGCTCTCGCCAATTGCAAAGCGAGATCAGAGAAAGAATCGCCGAGGCTGAGGAACTTCGAAAGGCTCTGGGCAACAACAAGGACCTGGCCCGCGAGCTGGGCAAGGCAATCGAGCAGCTTCGCCGGTTCGACCCCAACATCTTTGCGGACCCGTCTCAGCTTGCTCTGCTCAAGAGCGAGGTGATCGACCCGCTCAGGCAGCTTGAGCTTGAGCTGGCGCGCAGGCTTCAAGCGAAACTGGGCAATAGCGGGCCGGGAGCAATCGGGGACGGTGATGCTCCCGATCGCTATCGCAAGATGATCGAAGATTACTACCGCAGGCTGTCTGTGCGCGCGCCCGGAGGAGAGCGTTAGTTCAAACGACGGGCCAATCCGAATGAGGGATATCCATGGAGAGAAAAGAGGGATTTCGTATGCTTCTATCGAAGCGCCTTAAACAAAGCTTCAAGATTCTCGTCGCTGACCGGCGCACGCCGTGGGCGAGATTCCTGGCGGCCAATCTCGTGCTCGTCTTCATCATCAGCGCGGGCGCGAGCGAGATCGCCCAGGCATCCAAAGATCACAAGAATTTCGCGGCCCTCAGTGCCCGGCTTTCGGAACAGGGAGGCCATTTCGATTCCGACAACCTGATATCGAATGAGACCTCTTACCTCCACGTGCTCGGAAAGCTGCGTGAGATGGATGTTCACGGCGGAGTCTATATTGGAGTCGGCCCGGACCAGAATTTCTCCTACATTGCGAAGCTCCGGCCCCGCATGGCCATCATCATAGATATTCGCCGCGATAACCTGCTGCATCACCTGCTCTTCAAGACTCTCTTCGCGAGCTCGCGAAACCGCATCGAGTACCTCTGTAACTTCTTCGGCAAGCCGCTCCCTCGCACGAAAGGCTGGGAGCAGGTGAAGGTCCGCGAGCTCGTCGATTACATAGACAAGACTCCTTCGGATTCGAAGCTCTTCGAGAAGACCACGAGCAAGATTCTCCGGGAAGCGCAGAAGTTCGGAATAACGCTCTCGACCTCCGATCTCGACACGATGGCCCGGATCCACAAGGCCTTCTACAGCGCGGGAATGGATATTCGTTACTCAAGCCATAACCGGCCGCCGCGCTCGATCTACCCGACCTACCGCGACCTCTTGCTTGAGCGCGACCTCTCCGAGCAGATGAACAACTACCTCAATTCCGAAGAAGACTTTCAGTTCATCAAAAGGCTTCAGCAGGAGGACATGATCGTCCCGGCCGTGGGTGACCTCGCCGGGCCTCAGGCCTTGAAGGCCATCGGAAAGTACGTCTCCGAGATGAAGGAGCGCGTCTCTGCCTTCTATGTCTCAAACGTCGAGTTCTACCTCCACAGGCAAGGGATTTTCGACAAGTACGTAGAGAACCTGAAGGCCTTGCCGATAGACAATCGCAGCCTGATCATAAGGAGCTATTTCAACTACTACGCGCCTCCTCACAGGCAGGCGGAAGGGAACCATTTCAGCACCCAGCTTCTTCAGAAGATCGAGGACTTGATCAAGCAGTGCGAGTCCGGCGAGTGCGATACATACGAAGACGTGGTCAATAAGAACTCGATCCTGCTCAGGTAGGACCGGTCGTATGCACACCGTTAAAGGGGAAGTAATCAAGTTGATTCATGGGGAGCTCCCTGCCGTCCGCTGGACCTGCGGCGGCTGCGGAGAGGACGCCTGCACGATCTTCGAGCCGGAGGCGGAGCTAAAAGAGATCGAGTGCGAAGAGTGCGGCTCCCTGAACTCGGTATCGAAAGAGTAAAGAACTCGCGCGCCATACCGGCGGCAGCGCTCGTCCCTGCCGCCCGGTCTCCCTCAAAGCTTCCTGTAATACGCCCCGCCCGCGCAGGCCCGGCAGAGGGTCCGCCCCTCCAGGCTCACTTCCCGACGATCATTGATGCCCTCCCCGCACTCCTGGCAAATGACTCTCGAAACGGGGCGGCCGGGCTGGTCCTGAGCAGGGACCTCGACGGCGACCCTCTCGGTCTTGAAGAGCTCCTCGTCCGGCAGCGCCTTGTAAGCCGCCAGTTGCCGCTCGTACCTGTTGTCGATCTCGGGGAAGGCCCTGTCGGCCGCCTCCCTCGATGAGTCGAGGGCGATGACCCGAATGGCTTCCCCCGTTCTCGTATTGAAGAACGTCGCGGCGAGCTTGCCGTAATCGAAGAACTTCAACGTGCGCTTTCCGAGCCTGCACCCCGTCACGGTATTGATCGCGTCGGCCGCGCACCGGTCTATCTCCACGAAGACGAGGATGCTCTTGCGCTCCGCGCCCCGAGGGTCGGCGATGCCGATGGCGCGACACCCGAGGAGGGCCATCCTCACTCCGAGCACCTGCCCGGCGCACATATGCCCGTGCGATTGCTCCGCGCGCGCGAGCAGTTCCTCAAATGTTTCCATCACTTCTACCTTCTATCCGCAAAGGACCGATCCGCCGTTGACGTTCAGCACCTCTCCGTTCACGAAAGACGCGAGATCGGAGGCGAGGAAGAGGACCGGGCCGGCGATCTCTTCGGGAGTGGCGACGCGCCCCAGAGGTATCAGCTCCCGGATCTTGCGCTTCTGCTTCGGGTCCGCGAGCGTACGGGCGGTCATATCGGTCGCGACCCATCCCGGCGCGACGCAATTGACCGTTATCCCGCGCGGGCCGAGCTCGGCGGCGAGCGATTTCGTCATCGAGATAATCGCGCCTTTCGTCGCCGCGTAGTGAGAATGGAAAGCCTCGCCCCTCTGGCCCGCGGTCGAGGAGATCAGGATCATCGTCCCGCGCCCCCGCCCGATCATGGCCTCCGCCGCGTGGCGGCAGCAGGCGTAGATCGATTTCAAGTTGACCCTGATCGTCTCGTCCCATTCGCCCTCGGACATGCTGTCGATCGCCGCCCGCTTCCATACGCCCGCGTTCGCCACCAATATATCGAGCGCGCCGAAATGCTCCACGGTCCGTTTAATCATCCGGGCGGCGGAGCCGGGGCGCGAAACGTCGGCGCGAACCAGCAGCGCTTCCGCGCCGAGCCCCGCGCACCGCGCGGCCACTGCCTCGGCCGCCTCTCTGTCGCGATTATAGTTGATTACGAGGCCCCGGATTCCGGCCTCGGCAAGCCTTGTGGCCGTGGCCGCCCCTATGCCGCGCGACGCGCCCGTTACGATCGCCGTTTTACCAAGAAGGTGAATCATGTAGCCGGTACCGAATACGCGGTCGAACTGACCCGGATCAATCGCCCGCCGCGTGCGCCGTCGCGAGATCGGATTGCAAGCTGGTCTGCCGCTTGTGGTCGTCGCGAGGCAGAAGGTAAGCGAGGAGCGCGCTGACCATCGTGGCGGCGGAGGCGAGGATGAGCACGGTCTGGAATCCATAAATCGGCACCAGCGCGTCGAGCGCGGGAGGCGCGAGGGCGCCCACGCCCCAGGCCGCCCCCATCATCAAGGCGGAGACGGTGCTGACCTGCCCCGGCACGAGCTCCTGGGCCATAGCGACGATTACGGGCAGGGTCGATAAGAGGGCGAAGCCTCCGAGCCCGAGCAAGACGATGCCCGCGGGCCCCCTGGTCAAAAACGCCGCGATCATAAGAGGGCCCGCGATCAGGCCGGAAAAGAGAGTGACCGAGCGGCCCGAGACTCTCTCTGCCAGGAAGCCTCCCGCGAGGCCTCCGATGCCTCCGAGCAACAGATAGACCGTAAGCACGCCCCCCGTCCCGGTCACCTCGTAGCCGCGCTCTTTCAAAAGGAACGGGAGGTAGTTGTTGGTCGTCATCTGTAAGCCCGAGCGGAGGACCGTAATAAGGTAGAGCAGCAGGAGAGGCTTCCAGGCCGCGCGGAGTGCTGTGAGCAACTGCCATTTGATCTTCGATTCGCCCGACCTCGCGGGCGCTTCGAGGGGAGGACAGACGCGGTAGAGCACCGCCGACATCAACAGGCCGAGCCCGAATATGTACCATGTCTTGTCGAGGCCGAACGCGTTGATGAGGAGGGCGATCGCGAGCGGGCCGACCGCGAAGCCGAGAGTGCCGGAGGCGGAGAATACCGCCATCCCAACCCTCCGCCGGTCGCCCGAGGCCGCGGATGCCATCGCCGCCGCCTGCGGGTGGAACGACCCGATGCCCACTCCCCCCGCGATGAGCACCAGCACGAGCGTCGAGTAGCCGGGCGCGAGCCCGATCATCGAGACGAAGACCGCCGTGACGGTAGGGCTGAAGACCGCGAAGAAGCGGCGGGCGTACCTGTCGGATATGAGGCCGTAGACCGGCTGCATCAGGGAAGATGAGATTGCGTATAGAGGGGCCAGCCAGAATACCTGCGAAGTGGTGAGGCTGAGTTTCGCCTGTAGCACGGGGAGCAGCGGATATATGATGCTCGAATACGAATCGCTGACGAAATGGCCGGCGCACAAGACGGCGAGGGTCAGCTTTTCTTTTCTGATCATAGCTCCACTATGTCGGCCCCGGAGCCCCGGAGGGACGTGCCCGAAGGGGCGGTGAGCCGTTTAGCCCTCGGCCCTCACCACCCGGCCCATTCGTTCGAGTTTCCTCTCTCTTGCTACCGTGATGAAGTGGTTGAAGATGGCTTTGGAAAGCTCGTCGTTCTCCCAGCCGACCTCGGGGTGCCATTGCACGCCCAGGACGAACTGGTCCGGCCGCGTGTTCACGATCGCCTCGATCACTCCGTCGGCCGCCCACGCTATAGGCTCGAGGTCGCGCCCGACTATATCTACCGCCTGGTGATGATGGCTGTTAGTGGCCGTCTGCGTTGAGCCCGCGAGCCTGGCAAGTAACGAGTCCTCCGTGATGTTGATCGAATGAGAACGGCGCCAGAATACCTCTCCCTGCATGTGCTTGAGCGCGCCTTTGACTTCCGAGGGGATATCCTGAATGAGCGTGCCGCCGCGATAGACGTTCAATGACTGGATGCCGTAACAGATCGCGAGAACCGGCAGCCGCCTTGCTTCGGCGGCCGCGAGTAACATCGCGTCCGTCTCGTCGCGCCGGGGAACGACGGGGCCGAGACCGGCATGCGGCTCGTGACCGTACCGCAGAGGGTCGACATCGTTGACCGCGCCGGAAAGACAGATCGCATCGATCTGCTCCATTATCGCGTCGATATAGGCGGCTTCCGGGATCAGAGGGATGAGGAAGGGCGTGCCGCCCGCCGCATAGATCGCCTCCGGGTATGTCTCCCGGAGCTCATAGTAGTTGGTCTGCCAGTTATAGCGGCAGGGGATGCCGACCATGGGTCTGTAAGTCTCGCTCAACTCGGGTCTCCTCAGAAATAAAATATAGCCGCAGGAGGTTGCGTCTGATTCCTGCGGCGTTTTCCTTTTGCTTCCTGATTCCTAGAATAGAACCCGGAGAGGGGCTTGTCAACGCAGAGAGACATTTGTGCCTCTAACCGTCGAAAATCTGCTCAAAAGTGCCCCTTTTAAGTTTGACTCGTGTACAGGACGCGTGGTAGCTTCGTGATTCGTTCAGTGTTGGTCGTCTTACAGAACTTCGGGTGCCCCGGATAATGCCGGGGAGAATAGGGAAGCGGGTGAGATTCCCGCACGGTCCCGCCACTGTGATGCTTCTCAAGATGCCGATGAAGTTGCCACTGACTGAGAGTCGGGAAGGCAATCGGCAGACGGATGCGACCGAGGCGCCTTCGCATCCAGGAAGCCAAGTCAGGAGACCTGCCCGGAGACTTTGCGAGCTGATTGCCTTTCGCGTGAGAGGGCAAGGCCCGTGGGAGCCTCTTTTCAAGCTCCTGCTCGGTCCTCACGCGAGGAGGATCGGCAGGAGCTTTCCTTTTGTCTAAGAGATCACGTGAAACGCCGGGCGTCGAATGGCCGTCAGATCACGGCCCGGAGAGTCCGGGCGCGCCCTCGCGGCCGAATCCGCGCTCGAGCGGGCGCGCGACGCTGATCGCGACCTGCGGCCTTCTCCTCGCACTCTCTTCCTGCACCGCCCGGCACGACCGTTCCTCGGCGGAGCGGACCGTGATCGATGAGCTGGGCCGCAGCGTCAAGGTGCGGGACGTTCCCTCGCGCATCGTCTCCCTCGCCCCGTCCATCACCGAAACTCTCTTCGCCCTCGGCCTCGAAAGCCGGATCGTCGGCGTGACCTCCTACTGTAACTATCCTCCGGAGGCCGCGACTAAAGAGAAAGTCGGCGACACGCAGCGCCCGAGCATAGAGAAGATCGTCGCCCTGAAGCCGGACCTCGTGATCATCGTGACCGCGAGCCAGCTCGAACAGTTCGTGAACCGACTCGACGCTCTTGGAATCCCGGTCTACGTGAGCAATCCGGGCAATGTCGATAGCGTGCTCGAATCCATCGACCGACTCGGCGAGCTTACCGGGGCCGTCGCGCGCGCGCGCGAGCTTTCGTCGAGCCTGCGGGCGCGCATCGAGGCC
>DATLMR010000079.1:0-11349 GCA_035537555.1 Blastocatellia bacterium | reverse complement strand
GACGCTCGACCTGCTCCTGCCGCTCGCGGTCGCGCTCGCCGTGACGGGCAGCGGTCTGGGCCGCCTGATCTACTTCGCCTGCGCGGGCGTGCTCGCCGCGGGCGTGATCGTGACGTTTTCGCGCGGAGGCTTCCTGGGGCTGCTGGCCGTCGGCTGCGTGCTGCTCTGGAAGGCGGGCAAAGGCCACAGGGTCATCACGGCGATGATAGGCGTCGTTATGCTCGTCATCTTCATCGCCATGATGCCGGGAGGCTACGCGAATCGAATCTCTTCGATCTTCAACTTCGAGCGAGACCTGACGGGCTCCGCGCAGGCGCGGCGCGCGCTGCTCGACCGGGCCACGGCCGTCGCGGCGAACCACCTGATAATCGGCGTCGGGATGGGCAATTTTCACATCTACTCCATCCACGAGCAGGTGGCGCACAACTCGTATCTGGAGATCGCGTCCGAGCTCGGCGTGGCCGGGCTCATAGCATACCTGATCCTGATCTTCTCTCCGCTCCGGCGGATGCGCCGGATCAAGCGCGAGATCGAAGCCGGGTCTGAGACGCCGCCCGGGCGCGCGGCCGCGGGGAACCTGTCCCCGCTTGCGAGAGCGCGCGAGTGGTCCGGGAGCGACCGCGAGATGTACCACCTGAGCGTCGCGTTTCAGGCCGCGATCATCGGCTATATAGTTTGCAGCGCTTTCGGATCCATTCAATACCTCTGGTACCTCTATTATCCCGTCGCCTACGCCGTGGCCCTGAGCCGCATTCGCGCGGCCGAGCTGGGCGAAGCGGCGACGGAGGCCGAGGAGCATACGCGCGCGCACGCGGCGAAACCGGTGCCGGTCGCGGCGGAAGAGGAGCGCGCGGGCAGGAGAGCGTACGAGCCCGCGCCGGCCGTCACGCGAGGCGTCAGGCTCGTCGAAAAGCCGCGCGGGGCTCTGTGGAGATAGTGCTCCGTCGAGATAGGGGCGATCAAAAGCGCGACACGGCGCGTCTTAGTTTAGCGGGAAGTCTTAATGGAAGCGGTGAAAGTATTGGCTGAAGCGATCTTCATACTGAGCCTGGCCCTGGCGGCCTACACGTACGCGGGCTACCCGGTGGTGCTCTTCGCGCTCGGCCGCCTGCTCGGGCGCGCCCCGCGCAAGAGGGACATAACGCCCAGGGTGAGCGTGATCATCGCAGCCTATAACGAAGAGGCCGACATCGCCGAGAAGCTGGAGAACACCCTGGCGCTCGATTACCCGAGAGAGAAGCTGGAGATCATCGTCGCGTCCGATTGCTCGTCCGACCGCACGGACGAGATAGTCACGGGCTTCGGAGATCGCGGAGTGATCCTCCATCGCCGCCCCGAGCGACTGGGCAAGACCTCGGCCCAGAATCACGCGGTCGGAGTTTCGACCGGCGAAGTGCTCTTATTTTCAGACGCGACCACCATGTACGAGCCCGACACCCTGCGCAAGATCGTGCGCAGCTTCGCCGACACGGAGGTCGGATGCGTCACCGGCAACGTCGTCTACGTGGACCGCGCGAGCACGGCGGTCGGGCGCGGCCTCCGGTCCTACTGGGGCTACGAGTTCTTCCTCAAACAGAATGAGAGCCTCCTCTGCTCGCTCATAGGCGTCTGCGGGTGCCTCTATGCCGTGCGCCGCAGCGCCTACGTGCGGCTGGCGCAGGACATGAGCAGCGATTTCGTCATCGCGTCCGAAATCTACCTGCAAGGGCTCAGGAGCGTTTACGACCCGGAGGCCGTTTCGAGCGAAGACACGAACAACCGCGCCAAGGACGAATTCCGCATGCGCGTCCGCATCATCGAGCAGACGATGAGCGCGCTCCACCGCTACAGCGAAGTGCTGAACCCCCTGCGACACGGGCTCTACGCCTTTCAGATGATCTCGCACAAGGTGATGCGATACGCGGTGCCGGTGCTGATGGCGCTCATCTTCGTGTCGAACATATTCCTGATCGGTTCGGGCTCGCTCTACGACTACGCCTTCGCCGGCCAGGCGGTCTTCTACGCGGCGGCGCTCGCGGGCTGGGCGGGCGACGGCTTCGGGCTCAAGCTCGGCCCGCTCGCGATCCCTTATTACTTCGTGCTCTCGAACGTCGCGGTGATCTTCGCATTCGTGAAGTTCGTTCGCGGCGAAGCGCACGTCGTGTGGCAGCCCTTGCGCGACGCGGCGGGCGACGAGGCGGCGCGGACGGCGACGGAAGGAGTCGCGGGATGAGGGACGATACCGTCGATTCGAAAGAACAGCTCGCCCGCCCGCGCGCGGGCGCGAACATGGCTCCCGGAGCCGGTTCCAGGCCGCGCGTGCTTCACCTGATCACGAAGTTCGAGATCGGAGGGACGGAGCGGCAGGCGGTCGAGCTGCTCAACCGCCTGGACCCCGCCCGCTACGACGTGCGGCTCGCCGCGATTCGCAACGAAGGGCCGTTCTACCAGGAGCTAGCGGGCCGCTACCCGGACGTGCCTGAATACCCGCTCACGAGCTTCTATAACGCGAACGCGGTAAGGCAGCTCTCGCGACTCGCCGGGGCTATGCGAAGACAGGAGATCGACATCCTACATGCGCACGATTTTTATGCCGGGATAATCGGGGCCGCCGCGGCCCGCCTGGCCCGCGTGCGCGTGATCGCCAGCCAGCGCCATTTGAAATTGTCCGACCGCCGCTCGCACGAGCTGGGCACGCGACTCATACACAGGCTCGCGCATCGCCTGCTCGTCAATTCCGAAGCGATCCGGGATTACATACTCAAGCACGGCAGCGCTCCGGCCGGCAAAATAGTCGTCATCAGGAACGGGCTGCACGTCGATGAGGAAAACCCCGTGAAGCTCGCGGAGGTCCGCCGGGAGCTTCGCCGGGAGCTGGGCCTGGAGCCCGACGCGAAGGTCGCCGGCATGGTCGCGCGCCTGCAACCGGTCAAGGGCCATCGCTATTTCATCGAGGCGGCCTCTATCGCGCGGGTGCCGGACGCGCACTTCGTGCTGGTGGGCGATGGGCCGCTCAAATCGGAGATCCTTCAACAGGCGGCGGCGCTCGGCATCGGCGGCCGGGTGCACCTGCTCGGAGACCGCAAGGACGCCAGGCGGCTCGTCTCCGCCTTCGACGTGGCCGTACTCTCGTCGCTTCACGAAGGGCTGCCCAACTCGGTCATGGAAGCGCAGGCGGCGGGCGTGCCCGTCGTGGCCACGGCGGTCGGGGGGACGACCGAGCTTATCTCGGATAAAGAGACCGGGTACCTCGTGCCGCCGGAGGATGCGCGGGCGCTTGCAGACAGGATCGAGTTCTGCCTTTTAGACAGGGAAGAGGGGGCTCGCGTGGGCGCTCGGGGCCGCGCGTTCATATCGGACAAATACGGCGTGGGCCGTATGGTCGAATCGGTCGAGCGGTTGTATGACGAGACGCTCGAAGGCCGCTCGCGGCGGCGCATGGAGAGCGGCGCGCTGAAGGCTGAAAACAGCGGGGCTATATAGAGGAAGATGAAAGAGTCTGAAAAAATTCGAATCTGTATAGTCGTCGCGTCGCTCGACATAATAGGCGGCCAGTCCGTCCAGGCCCTGCGCCTGCTCGAAGGGCTGCGCGGCGAGCCGGGAGTCGAAGCCGAGCTGCTTCCGATCAACCCGCGCCTGCCCGGTCCCCTGCGCTTTCTCCAGCGCATCAAGTACGTGCGGACGGTCGTGACTTCGATCGCTTACATCGCGCTCCTGCTCGCGCGCCTGCCCCGCTTCGACGTGGTGCACGTCTTCTCGGCCTCTTATCTCTCGTTTCTGCTCGCGCCGACGCCGGCCATCCTGATCGCCAGAATGTACGGCAAGCCCGTGCTTCTGAACTATCACAGCGGGGAGGCCGAAGACCATCTTCGCAGGTGGAGCCGGACGGCCATCCCGACGATGAAGCTCGCCCACCGCCTGATAGTTCAATCCGCGTACCTGGTCGAAGTCTTCGGCCGCTTCGGGCTGCGCGCCGAAGCGATATTCAACACGGTCGATTTCTCTCGCTTTCGCTTTCGCCGCCGCGCGCCTCTCAGGCCCGTGCTGCTGTCGAATCGGAATTTCGAGAAGCATTACAACGTGGCGGCCGTCCTTCGCGCCTTCGCGCTCGTCGAGCGAAGCGTGCCCGGCGCCCGCCTCATCGTCGCCGGCGACGGGAGCGAGCGGGCGAACCTGCACGCCCTGGCGCGCGAGCTGGAATTGAAGAACGTAGAATTTCTCGGCCCCGTACCGCCGCCCGAGATGCCGTCGCTCTATGACCGGGCCGACATCTTCATCAACGCTTCGGACGTGGACAACATGCCGCTTTCGATCATTGAGGCTTTCGCCTGCGGCCTTCCCGTCGTCACGACCGGCGCGGGCGGGATCCCTTACATCGTGACCGACGGGGTGAACGGCACTCTCGTTGCCTGTAGAGATCACGAAGGGCTCGCTCGCAACGTCGTTAATCTTCTTAAAGACGACCGCCGGGCCGGCGCGATTGTCGAAGCGGCGCGCGCCGATTCCCGGAAATATACCTGGGAAGCTGTGCGATTTGAATGGCTTGCCGCATACGCGGATCTCGCCGGGCGTGAGTACAGGGAGGCCCGGCCGGTCGGCGAGCCGACGCCGGTCACGGAGCCGGCCATGCAGGCCACTGTTTCGGAGTGATACGGAGACGTTTGTCCGATTCGGAAAATCGGACAGCCCGGATAGAAATAGAAGATGCTGATAGACATCGCACAGCTTAAAAAGATCAGGGGCCGCAGCCTTCGAGAGCTGCGCGTGCGCGGCGGCCAGGAGATCGTCAAGCTGGGCGAGCGTGTGCTCGGGTGGTCCATGCGGGAGATGAACGATTCGGCTTTCTACGCGGAGATCAGGCCGGAGAGCCGCAACGGGTCGGGCATGGGAACGGCCAATTACATCGCCGAGCGCATCCGCGACTCGGTGTCGTCCGGCGCCGGAGCCGAGCGCCTTCCCTTCATCCCCGCGCTCGCGCATCGCGACCGGATCGTCGCCCTGACGGAGTCGCGATTCAGGGAGCAGCGAAGGTGGCTCATCGAGCGCGCGGAGCGCGTGGTTCACGGAGAGTTCGACCTGCTGGGACTCAAGGACCTGAGCTTCGGCAACCCTATCGACTGGCATCTTGAGCCGGTCTCCGGGAAGCGCTCTCCGCTCAATCACTGGAGCAGGATCGAATACCTCAATCCGGCGCGGGCCGGGGACAAGAAAGTGACCTGGGAGCTGAACAGGCACCAGCACTTCGTCACGCTCGGGCAGGCCTACTGGCTCACGGGCGATGAGCGATATGCCGCGAGCTTCGTCGCGCAGGCGACTTCGTGGTTGGACGACAATCCTCCCAATCAGGGCATCAACTGGACCAGCAGCCTGGAAGTGGCGTTTCGCTCGATATCGTGGCTGTGGGCCATGCACCTGTTCGCGGGCTCGCCCTGCGTCTCGACCCTGTTCGTCGCACGGTTGTTGAAGTCTCTGCTGGAGCACGGGCGGCACGTCAACGCGTACCTGTCGCATTACTTCAGCCCGAACACCCACCTGACGGGCGAAGCCCTCGGCCTCTTCTACCTCGGCTCGGCCCTGCCGGAGCTCAGCCGCGCGAAGGGCTGGCGCGAGACAGGGCTACGGATACTGCTCGAACAACTGCCCGTGCAGGTCCGCGAGGACGGGGTCTACTTCGAGCAGGCGACTTATTATCACCGGTACACGGCCGACTTCTACACGCACCTGCTGGTGCTCGCGCGGGCGAGCGAGACGGCTCTGCCCGCCGAAGTCGAGCGCCGGCTCATGCTGATGCTCGATCACCTGATGTGGATAACGAGGCCGGACCGCACGTCTCCGCTGGTCGGCGACGACGACGGCGGAAGATTGATCGTGCTGGGCGCGCGGGACTCCGTCGATTTCAGGGACACTCTGGCGACGGGCGCGGCGATCTTCGGGCGCGGCGACTGGAAGTTCGTCGCGGGCGAGGCTGCGTTCGAGACTCTATGGCTGCTCGGGCCGGAAGGGGTGGAGACGTACGACCGCCTGGCTCCCGAGCCTCCTCGCGAGCAGGCTCGCGCTTTCACGGAGGGCGGCTATTACGTGATGCGCGACGGCTGGTCGAAGGATGCGAGCTACGCTCTGATAGATTGCGGGCCGCATGGGGCCGCCGGGTGCGGTCACGCGCACGCGGACGCGCTCTCGTTCGAGTTCGCTTCGCAGGGCACGACCTGGCTCATCGACCCGGGAACTTTTACTTACACTTTGAGTCTCGACATGCGGAACGAGTTCCGCTCCACGAGCGCGCACAATACGGCGGCCGTGGACGGCGAGCCCCAATCGATTCCCGCGGGGCCTTTTTCCTGGGGACACGTGGCGCGGGCGGGCGCGCACGCGTTTACGATCGGTCCCGGCTTCGATTACTTCGAAGGCTCGCACGACGGCTACGAGCGGCTTGAAGACGGGGTCACGCACTCGCGCGCGGTGATGATGGTCAAAACGGGCTACGAGCACGCCCTCCCCTCTTACCTCGTGGTGCGCGACACGTTCACGGCGCGCGACTCGCACAGGTACGAGATGAGCTATCACTTCCCGCCCTCGTGCTCCACGGTGTCGATTGAAAACCGCGTGAAGGCGGCGGAGCCGGAAGGCGGGCGGCTGTGGATCACCGCGTTCGGCGCGGCGCGGCCGCAGGCGCGAATCACGCGCGGATGGGTCTCCCGCTGTCACAGGCAGAGGGAGCAGGCCCCGGTCGCGGTCATCGAAGCGACGGGAAGCGGCGCGCAGGAGTTCGTCACTTTCATCATTCCCGGCCCGGCGTCCGTCACCGCCATCCCGGCGGGTGGAGCGGGCGAGGCGAGGCCCGGCGAACGGTCTTCAGGAGCCGTGAACGGCTTCTCGATCGCGGCGGGCGAATCGCGAGATTTCATACTTACCGGCGACGGCGTCCGCGCGGTCGAATGCGGCCCGGTCATCGCCCGCGCAAAGCTCGCGTGGGCGCGCCGGGCGTCGAACAAAGACGGGGATGATTTCGCGTCCGCCGGTTTCGTCTTCGGCGATGCGCTCGAAGTCGGGGGCATGGCCTTCGCTTCCGAGCGGGTGGCCGAGTTTTGCTCTATGCATAAGGAGAGGGGGCGGGACGAGCTGAGCGTGTCGGTTTCAGGCATATCTCGGTTCCGTCTGAGTTTCAACCGGCCTCCGGTGAGGATCACGATCGACCGGACGAGTTTCAATCTCAGGCCTGAATTGAGGAGCGCGCTTTTCGCGCTCGATGGCGCGCGCTGGAAGGTCGTAGAGAGTCGTCAAGAGGGTGATTAGATAATGTGTGGAATATGCGGAATTGCCGCGCCCGGGCACCTGGGCCGGAGAATAGATGAAGGGCTGCTCACGCGCATGCGCGACACGATGGAGCATCGCGGGCCGGACGGGGCCGGGAACCATATCGACGGCAACGTCGGCCTGGGCCATCGCCGCCTGTCGATAGTCGACATCAACGGGGGCCATCAGCCGATGTCGAATGAGGACGGGTCCGTCTGGATAACGTTCAACGGGGAGATATACAACCACCGCGACCTTCGGCCCGGCCTCGAAGAGCGCGGGCACGTCTACGCGAGCTCGTGCGATACCGAAACGATCATTCACCTCTACGAAGAGCGGGGGCCGCGCGCGGTCGAAGAGCTTCGCGGAATGTTCGCCTTCGCGATCTGGGACAGGAAGCGGAACAGGCTGTTGCTCGCGCGGGACCGCGTCGGGATCAAGCCGCTCTACTACGCGCTCAAGGAAGACGGGTCGATCTACTTCGCTTCGGAGATCAAGGCGATCATCGAGGCGGGGGGCGCGCGGCCCGAATTGAATTACGCGGCGCTCTCCGACTACGCGGCGAATCGCGCGCCGTCGGGCGAACAGACCCTCTTTAAAGGCGTCAAGCGATTGCTGCCGGGGCACACTCTGGTCTGGAGCGAGGGGCGCGTCGAGATCAACCGTTACTGGGACGTGAGCTTCGCGAAGTCCGAGGAACGGCTCTCCGACAGGGAATACATCGGGCGATTCACCGAGCTGTTCGAAGAGTCGGTGAGGCTGCGGCTGATGGCGGACGTGCCGCTCGGGATGTTCCTGTCGGGAGGGATCGATTCGAGCGCGATAGCCGCGGTGATGAGCCGCGCGGCCTCAGACCCGATCAAGACCTTCTCGGTCGCTTTCGCCGAGCGCGGAGCCAACGAGCTGGAATACGCCAGGCAGGTCGCGTACGCGTACGGGACCGACCATCACGAAGTAGTGGTGAGCCCCGAACAGTTCTTCGACGCGCTGCCGGCCCTGGTCTACCAGGAAGACGAGCCCATCGCCCACCCGTCGAGCGTGCCGCTCTATTTCGTCTCGCGGCTCGCCTCGGACCACGTCAAGGTGGTCCTGACCGGCGAAGGGAGCGACGAGCTGCTGGCCGGGTACGGGAAGTACTTTACGACCGTCTACAACCTCGCGTTCGGGCGGGCATACGAGCGCGTCATACCGTCGGGCGTGCGCTCCTGGCTCAAGCGGAAGATCGAAGGTATGACCGCGGCCTCGCGCACGCGGCAGAGGCTGGGGCGCACTTTCCTCTGCGTGAAGCCTGACGTGGAAAGCATCTACTTCGACAACTTCTCGGTCTTCTCGCTCGGGATGCAGGAGCGCCTCTTCAGCCGCGAGGCCCTCGCGCGAATGGACGGAAGCTACGCCTACAGCGCTCCGCTCGCGCACCTCAAGGAGTCGGACGCCGTCGCCTTCGTCGATCAGCTGCTCGCGTCGGACCTCAAGACCTACCTGCACGAGCTGTTGATGAAGCAGGACCAGATGAGCATGGCCGCTTCGATAGAGAGCCGCGTGCCCTTCCTCGACCACAAGCTGGTCGAGTTCGCCTCGGCCCTGCCCGTGCGGATGAAGCTGAGGGGGATGACGACGAAGCACATCCTTCGCGAGTCGATGCGGGACCGTCTGCCGAAAGAGATCCTCACGCGCAAGAAGATGGGCTTCCCGGTCCCGGTGGGCGAGTGGATGCGCGGCTACTACAGGCACGTGCTCGACGAGTACGTGACCAGCCCGCGCGCGCGGGCGCGCGGCATCTTCGACCCGTCCTTTGTAAGCGAGTTGATCGCCCGCCACGAGGCGGGCGAGGACCACTCGGAGCGATTGTGGGCCCTGGTGAATTTCGAGATGTGGCAGCGACAGTTCATCGACGGCGAGCGGGTGGTAGACCTCGACGAGAGGCTGGGGCGGGCCGGCGGGCCGGGCAACGTGAGGCCCGGAAAAACCGAGCCTGAAAAGGTCAGGACCGTGGCATGAGTGAAAAAGCATTAACCGAAGGGAACAGGGGGAATGAGAAGCCTATGCAAAATGCGATGTCGATAGATCTGGAAGACTGGTTCTGCGTGCACAACTTCAGCCAGGTCATCCAGAACAAGGATTGGGATAAATGCGAATCGCGGGTTTACAACAGCACGCGCCGGATACTAGACCTGCTTGACCGGCACGACACGCGCGCGACGTTCTTCGTCCTCGGGTGGGTGGCGGAGCGGCTCCCCGAGCTTATCCGCGAGATCGAGGAGAGGAATCACGAGATCGCCGTCCACGGGTACAACCACCTGCTGTTGACGGAGATCACGCCGGGCGAGTTCGACGAGGATTTATCGAGGGCACTCGAAGCGATAGACAAGTGCGGGGTCAAGCAGAAGGTGCTCGGCTTCAGGGCCCCGTCTTTCACCGTGGTCGAAAAGACCTGGCAATGGGCCTTGAAGATACTCGAAAAGTACAATCTCAAGTACGACTCCTCTATCTTTCCGGTCGCCTTTCACCCCGACTACGGAATGCCGAACTCGCCTCTGAGCCCGTACAAGATAACCGAGCGCCTGATCGAGTTCCCCATGAGCTGCATAGAGATGTTCGGGCGGAGGCTGCCCTTCAGCGGCGGCGGCTACTTCAGGCTCTTTCCCTACGCCTATACCAAGTACTGCATCAAGCAGTGCAACAGGCTCGGGCGGCCCGCGGTCTTCTACCTTCACCCGTGGGAGATCGACTTCGACCAGCCGAAGATAGACCTGCCGGCGTCGAAGAGATTCCGCCACTATCACAATCTGGACAAGACCGAACAGAGGCTCGATAAGCTATTGAGCGACTTTCAATTTACTACCATTAAGGAGGTGCTGGGACTTTGAATAACGAAATAGTTTCGCAAAGGAATTTCTGGAATAACGAGGCTGACGCGTTCCAACGGATATATACGCATCAGAAGCCGGGCCTCGCGAACGTTCTCGACAGGATCTTTCGCAAAGACATGTACGA
Organism: Blastocatellia bacterium; assembly: GCA_035537555.1. Lineage (GTDB taxonomy): Bacteria > Acidobacteriota > Blastocatellia > UBA7656 > UBA7656 > DATLMR01. The sequence goes on along the minus strand of DATLMR010000079.1, from coordinate 1,083 downwards.
GCGATTCGTCTTCACGATCGAGAACTGCGCGCCCATAGAGAATCGGAGCTTCCTCGACGTCGGCTGCGGGAGCGGGCTCTACAGCATGGAGCTTGCAAAGAAGGGCGCGGCCAGGGTCACGGGCCTCGACATCGCGGAGGTCATGATCGACCTGTGCAAGAAGGCCGCCGCGCAGGAGGGCGTCGAGGGGCGGTGCGACTTCCTGCACACTGACCTGCTCGAATACACGCCCAAAACGAAGTTCGACGTGACGATAGGCATCGGGCTGTTCGACTACATCCGCAACCCCCTGCCCGTGCTGAAGAAGATGCGCGAGGTGACGACGGATAAGGCCATACTCGCGTTCCCGAGGTTCTGGACGTGGCGCGCCCCGGTCAGGAAGGCGCGGCTCACGATGAAAGGCTGCGATGTCTTCTTCTACACCCGCCAGCGGATAGACGGGCTGTTGAAGGAAGCGGGATTCGCGAGCCACCAGATCTCGCGCGTCGGCAAGCTGCATTGCGTCGTCGCACGTTCGAGCAAGTGACTTTGAAGAGGTGGCTTGAGCGGGTAGGGGCGAGCGCCATGAAAGCGAGATTCACTCCATGAACATACTGTGGTTGAAAGGCGACCTGTTACATCCGGTGGATAAGGGCGGCAAGATTCGCACCTACCAGATGCTCAGGCAGCTCAAGCGCGAGCACGAGATCACTTTTCTCACTCTCGCCAACAGGAACGATCCGCCCGAGGCCCTGGAGCTGGCGCACGAGTACTGCCACAGGCTGGTCAGCGTGCCTTACGAGGAGCCGCGGAAGTTCAGCCCCCGGTTCTATCGCGACCTGGTTCTCAATCTCGGCTCGCCCCTGCCCTACGCGCTTGAGAAGTACCAGTCGGAAGCGATGAAGCGCGAGATCCTTCGCGAGATGCGCGAGCGGCCCTACGACGTGGTCGTTTGCGACTTTCTCGTCCCGAGCGTGAACCTTCCGGTGCGCGACGACTGGACGACGGTGCTCTTCCAGCACAACGTCGAGTCGATGATCTGGCGCAGGCATTTCGAGACGCAGGCGCACAGGGTCAAGCGGTCCTATCTCTACACCCAGTGGC